>JBDTZW010000078.1:0-8328 GCA_040004905.1 Acidobacteriota bacterium | reverse complement strand
AGACCGCGCGTGTCTCGTCTAAGAGCATGCAAGTGCCTCCTAAGACCGCGCGTGTTGCGTCTAAGGGCGTGCAAGTGCCTCCTAAGACCGCGCGTGTCGCGTCTAAGAGCGTGCAAGTGGCTCCTAAGACCGCGCGTGTCGCACATTTTACCCGGCGATCAACAGAATTCAGCCCCCGGACCGCGAGTTTTGATCCGATTCCCAATCTAACGGAGGACTTTCACAAAATGAACGATAGAGACCGTAGACGTTACGAGATGTTGCAGCGTGTAAATCAGTTCGGACTCGATAATACGACCGACTTTGCCCCGGCGTCGGTCGGGGCACTGCAGTTTGCGGTGATCACAGCCCGACTCGCCGAAGCCGACACCAAAGGCGCAGCCCAACAGGCGGGTTTTAGCCAGTCCAAGTCGACCTTTGATTCAAAAGCCACAATTCGCGGGGATCTGCTCGAGGATATGGGCGACATCTCCCGTACCGCACGTTCGATGGAAGCCGCCTTTGACGGCATCGCCGACCTGTTCCGGATGCCCAGCAACCGCACCGATCAGAACGTTCTGGCCTCTGCCCGCGCCTTTTTCACCAATTCCGAAGAGCACGAGACCGACTTCATCGCCTACGGAATGAGCGCGAGCTTTCGCGACGACCTCAACACCACCGCCGACAACTTCGAGACCTCGTTCGGCCCGACCGGCACCGCCACCGACGCCCACGTCGCAGCCACAGCCGAGATCGCCGAAGCCATCCGCCTCGGCACCGCTGCCGTCCAGATCCTAGACGGCGTGGTCCGCAACAAATACGCCTCCAACACAGGCAAACTATCCGCCTGGACCAGCGCCAGTCACGTAGAAAAAGATCCAAAAAAGGCAAAACCACCAACACCGTAATTGCGATAGGCGTAGTAATCTAGCTAGATGAAGAAGACTTTCTTTGGGGTATTTATGGTTTGCTTACTCGCCCTTGCGGTGGCCGGACAACATTCGGCGCCGCCGGGTGAGAGCAAATTCATCCGCTCCATGCTGAACGGCGAATTGTACAAGCTTCGAGAGAAGATCGCGCAAGGCAAATTCGACGAGGTCGAAGGCGGTTTCGGGGCGCCGGACTGGACCGCGATTAATGGAAGAGTATTTATAACGTCGAGACAAATGGAGGAGGTCGGCAAGATCGAACACGGATATAGCACTTTCGATTACGAAAAAGCTTTAGCGGAATCGTTTAAGAAAAGCCTCACGGCGGAAGGATTTAAGATGAAAACGTCGGGTGATCGGCTTTACGCTATCCAATACCAGCGCGGTTCGACTGTCGGTTTCATCGATGTACGCTCCTTCTTCCTTGAAAACGGCTTTTATCGAATGGAATTTATTTTCTACGAAAGCTACCTAACGCGACGTACGCACAAGGCTCACATCGTGAACGCCCGTAGCCCAAGTCGAGGAACCGTCGATAAATAAGAGAGAAAAAGGACTCGCCCAAGCAATAAACGAAATGGCTAAACGGCTTCGAATCTTTTTTATTAATTGTCCGTCACTTGTGCCGACGATAAATGCGAAACCTTAACCCACGCATCTAGCAAGGTCCTTGCCGATTGGGCCCGTGGCTAGGACGCGTTCTATCCGTAGGCATTGTCCGGGAGAGCAGGATCTATTCGCTCGTATCTTCGATCACATTGTCCCAGCGGAGTTGGATTTCTTGATCGGCTCGGAACTTTTCAAACCACTCGGCAAAAGCCGGATCTTTGGCTGCCTTGGCCTGGAGTTTGGCGATCAACATATTCCACTCGCGTTCCGCCGCAGCCTCGTCCCCGCTCGCAAACGCCGCCTTTAACGCCGTGTCGTCGATCCCATCTATATTCATTTCATCGATGTTCCAAAATGTCAAAACCAGGAAATGTGCTAGACTTTTGCCGTATGGATAATGAACTTTTGCTCCGTATTACGATAAATCCTGAGATCTGCCACGGCAAGCCGACGATCCGTAATAAACGCTATCCGGTAGAAAATATGTTGGAGCTTATGGCATCCGGGATGACAAATGAGGAAATACTCGCGGATTACGACGATCTGGAGAAAGCCGATCTGGATGCGTGCCTGATGTTTGCCGCCAAGCTCGCCAATGTAGGGTCGATCAGCGAACTTGCAAGATGAAATTCATCGTCGATGCTCAGTTGCCATTGACTCTCACCGCCTTTCTTTGCGAAAAAGGTTACGACGCTATTCATACAAAAGACCTGCCTGACGGGAACGAAACGACGGATGTCCAAATTAATGCTCTTTCACTTGCCGAACACAGGATAGTAATCTACAAGGATGGCGACTTTTACGACAGCTTTTCCGCTCGGAAAGAACCTTACAAGCTGCTGCATATAAAAACCGGCAATATTAGTAATAAGAATTTGATCGAGTTGTTTTCAAAGAACCTGAAAGCGATAGTTAACGAGTTGGGTGAAAGCATCGTCGTTACGATCGATCATCGGTATATCATCGCACTTCACTGATTGAAAAGTTATTTCCGCAACGGAATCTCAACCCTATTCCTCTTTGCAAATTCGATCGCTTCTTCATAACCCGCGTCGGCGTGGCGGATGATGCCCATGCCGGGGTCGGTGGTTAGGACGCGTTCGATGCGGCGGGCGGCTTCGGGTGTGCCGTCGGCGACGATTACCTGGCCGGCGTGGAGGGAGTAGCCGATCCCGACTCCGCCGCCCTGATGGACGGAGACCCAGGTGGCACCGCCCACTGCATTGATCATCGCGTTAAGATAGACCCAATCGGCGATCGCGTCGGAGCCGTCCTTCATCGATTCGGTCTCGCGATTGGGTGATGCAACACTCCCGCAGTCAAGGTGATCGCGACCGATCACGATCGGCGCCCTTAGCTCGCCGCTCGCGACCATCGCATTTAATTTCAATCCGGCTTTCGCACGTTCGCCGTAGCCGAGCCAGCAGATTCGCGCGGGTAAACCTTGGAACGCAACCTGCTCCTGGGCCATTGTCAGCCATCGTGCAAGATGGTCGTTTTCGGGGAACAGATCCATGATCGCTTCGTCGGTTTTATAGATGTCTTCCTTGTCACCCGACAGTGCCACCCAGCGAAACGGTCCCTTTCCCTCGCAAAAGAGCGGCCGAATGTAAGCGGGAACAAATCCCGGATAGTCGAACGCTTTCTTCACGCCAAAATCGAACGCCCGCTGGCGGAGATTGTTGCCGTAATCGAAAACAACCGCTCCGCGATTTTGAAACTCCAGCATTGCACCGACATGCTTCGCCATCGATCCCATCGCGAGGCTTTCGTATTCAACCGGATCCGATTCGCGGAGTTTCGCAGCTTCGTCGAGAGTCAGGCCGACTGGAATGTACCCGTATCGCACATCGTGCGCCGACGTCTGATCGGTGACGACATCGGGGATGATCCCGCGATGTATCAGAGCCCAAAGAACATCGACGGCATTTCCAAGCACAGCGATCGACTTCGCCTCCTTGGACTTTACGGCAGTCTTTGCCTGGTCGATCGCATCGTCAAGATCTCGAGCCGGTACATCAACCTGTTTCAACTGCAAACGCCGCTCGATCCGCCAAGGATCGACCTCTACAAGCAAGCCTACACCGCCGTTAAACGTGATCGCTTGCGCCTGAGCTCCGCCCATTTCGCCCAAGCCGGCGGTCAGAACAAGCTTGCCCGCGAGCGTTCCCCAACCATGCTGCCGGGCAAGTGAGCCAAACGTCTCATACGTACCCTGCAAAATACCTTGCGTTCCGATGTAGATCCACGAACCCGCCGTCATCTGCCCGTACATCATCAGGCCTTCGGCCTCGTATTTATCGAACTGCTCCTGCGTCGCCCAATGCGGAACGATATTCGTGTTTGCGATCAAAACGCGTGGAGCATCCGTATGCGATTTAAATACCCCGACCGGCTTTCCAGACTGAACAAGTAGGGTCTCGTCTTCGTTTAATTCCTTTAATGAACGCAGAATTGCGTCAAAGCATTCCCAGTTTCTCGCCGCCTTTCCGCGGCCTCCGTACACGATCAAATTCTCGGGATCGAACGCCACATCCGGATCCAGATTGTTTTGGATCATCCGATAAGCGGCTTCGATCAACCAGTTTTTGCAGGAAAGCTCGGTCCCGGTCGGGGCCTTCACGGTTCTACTCATATATTAAACGTCACGAATGTTTTGTTTGCCAGATACTTAAGCTACAATCAGCGCGTTCGATTGGCAACTTTTGAGGCCTCACCCGTTCTTTTTTCAGCCCGCAATTATTTATGTCAGAGATTGACCCGCAGATCCATGAACTCCAAAAAAGATTAGACGCACTCGTAAAGACGCAGGTCGGATTTCAATCTGAGATCTCCGCGATCCGAAATGAGCTGGCGCGACTAGCCCAGCCGACATGGCCAGCCGGTTCCGAATCCGCGAAGATTCACGATACGCCGCCTTCGGCGACCGAACCCCTACCACCGCGAGCTCCGGTCACCCAAAAGCTGCCACCCGAGATCGGACAGCCGACATATAGCTCAAGCCAAGGCTCGTACCGCCCCTACACTGCTCCGCCAAGATCGCCCGAGCCCGAGCCGAGTGCTTCCTCAGCCTACGTTGCAGCTGCTCGCTCAAATCTCGAAGAATTTATCGGCAAGAATCTGATCAGCCTGATCGGTGTAATTATCCTGATGCTCGGCGTCGGCATCGGCGTAAAATTCGCGATCGACAAAGGTTTGATCAGCCCGACACTGCGCGTTGCAATGGCCTATGCGATCGGCGTTACGCTTATCGTTGTTGCCATCAGGCTAAAACCGAAATATCTAAATTTCAGCGCCGTTCTGATCAGCGGCGGTGCGGCGATAATGTATTTCGTCACCTACTACGCGTACGCCGCCTACTTCCTGATCCCGCAGCCGCTGGCGTTCGTGCTAATGGCGATCTTCACCGCTCTCACGGTCGCGGCCGCCATCATTTACAACAGGCAGGTGATCGCACATATCGGACTTGTCGGTGCGTACGCCGTTCCATTTTTGCTGAGCGATGGTTCCGCGAACTACTTTTTCCTTTTCGTCTACATGACGATCATCAATGCCGGAATACTGGCGATCTCGGTCACGCGATTTTGGAGGGTGCTTTATTACACTTCGTTCGTATTTACGTGGCTGATATTTGGGACCTGGTTGTTTACGAAATTTGAACCGGGCGACCACTTGGCCCTTGCTCTAATATTCTCGTCAACATTTTTCGCTATCTTTTACTCGGTGTCGTTTGTTTATCGACTGTGGTTCAGCCAGACGGGAATGATCGAAAACGCTGGTCTTATTCTCACGAATTCGTTCGTTTTCTACGGCTTTGGATACGCGATCTTGAATAGCCGCGAAGATCTGCGGCCCTTCTTGGGGTTGTTCACTGCCGCACACGGGATATTTCACGCGCTGCTGGCTCAGTTGGTCAATCGATTTAAGCCGAATGCGATCGATGTCGTGCAAGTTCTGGCGGTGCTGATCATCACATTTACGACGATCGCTGTTCCGGTCCAACTTGACGGCAATCACGTGACGCTCGTCTGGGTTGTCGAAGCCGCGGCCCTCTTCTACTTTGGCCGTGCCCGCGGCGTGCGGCTATTTGAATATTTTTCGTACCCGCTAATGTTTCTTGCCTCGGGAAGCTTGATGGTTGACTGGATCGCCTCCTATGCCCAGAGGACAAGCTATGTCAGCGAATGGAATCTCCGGCCCTTGCTGAACGGCGATTTTGTCACGGCCCTGGTATTTGTGGCGACGTTTGGGTTCATTTACTTTATTAATTCGAAAAAGGACTACGTACCAGCCATCAACGACGCGATCGTGCGGCCGGTCGGGATGATCATTGGGGCGATCGCTCTGGTTGCTCTATACAACACTTTTCGAGTCGAGATCGGCAACTATCACAACATCCTCGCGGCCCGCGCATTTGTTCCGAATTTAACCGAAAACAACTCGATGTGGGATTCGCTCGCCGATCACGACATCGACCGGTTCAACACGTTGTGGCAGCTCAATTACACGATGCTTTTTCTCGGCGTTCTGGCGATACTCAACGTTCGGCGCGTCAAGTCGGGAATATTAGCATATGCAAATGTAACGTTAGCAGTGTTTGTTTTGTTCATTTTTCTAACGCTGGGGATGAATTACCTGTACGAGCTTCGTCTGACCTACATGAATCACGAAGCGGTTAAAACGCTCGGATCGGGGCCCATGAATATTGCGATCCGGTACATGTCATATGCCTTTGCCGGCGGGTTGCTCGTTTCGTTATTCCAGTACTGCCGGAGCGAAGTCTTGGATGGCTCGATATTGAGGACCTGGCGGGTCCTGTTTTTTGAAGCGATCATTTATCCGACGATTTTTATTGCCGCAAGCTGCGAATTGAGCAATCTGATGGCGCAATTTTATATTGCGGACGCAAGCAAGCAAGGCCTCAGCATTTTATGGGGAGTGTATGCGTTGTTTTTGATCGTGCTGGGGATCGCCTGGAGTAGGAAATATCTGCGGATCGCAGCAATCGTGATCTTTGGCGTGACGCTAGTAAAACTTTTCCTCTATGACATCTCGGATCTTCCGACAATTCCAAAGACGATACTTTTCGTTTCGCTCGGTTTGCTCATGCTGTTGGTATCGTTCCTTTACAACAAATATAAAAATGTAATATTTCCTGCGGCTGCCGAGGAAGGGAAGTAAGCTTTTATCGCGTTTGCGTTTTGTATTCCGCCTTTGCCCTGACGACCGCATCGGCGCGGCCGACCGATACCTTGATCTTGTGTGTTGGTCCGCCGTGAGCATCTTCCGGCGGATAAAATCCGATGAGATACTGCCGCTTCATTTCATCCGCGATCTGATCGAACGCTTCTTTTACATTTCCGTTCGCCGGCTCGAAAAGTCGGCCGCCAGTTGCTTCTGCCAAACTTTGTAAAAAAGCCTTTGCAGTCGCATTGGACGGTTCGGCCTTTGGGTTTCCACGACCGAGATTCCCGAATAACCGCGGACGTCGCTCCGGTGCCCATTCCGTTGTCTCGTAGAAGATCGGATAGATAACCGTGTCGGATTCGGACAATCCACCCATAAGTATTTTTACCGTTCTATCACTTCCGTAATCCTTTCCGTCAGTCAAAACGACAATAGCCTTGCGGCCCGTCAGCGGCCGGAGCGTTTCGTTTACCGCATCATAAAGCGTGTCATTGAGCATTGTGCCCGAGGTTTTGCCCGATGTTGCTTTTTTAACGGCTGAATCCAGAACTTTTTTGTCTCGTGTCAGGTTATTCAGTCGGCGTATGGTCGCATCGAAGGTAACGATCATACAGCGGTCGTCGTCGGCCAATCCGCCGACAAACTCGCGGGCGGCATTTTTGATCCTGCCCAGGACCGGCTTGGTGCTGACGCTGGTGTCGAGTGCAAGCACGATATTCATGGGGGTATCCCGGCTTCCGAAAAGTTCGATCTTTTGCTCAACCCCGTCCTGAAAGATCCGAAAATCCGCTTTTGTGAGCCCCGGAATAAACCGCTTACTGCGATCGCTGACCACGACCGGTACAGAAACGAGCGCCGTACTTACCTTTACCGTCTCGTCGTCAACCCGCTGTGCATTTACGCCCGGAACTGTCGCGGATCCTGCAAAGATCACGAATAAAAAGACCGGAATGGATTTTTGAGTGAAGCGAATGAACACAAATTTAAGGATTAGATGCCTGGATCCTCGCAGTCGTTAGAAAAACTTGAGTAAAGCGGTGTTATTGACTATGCTGTCAGTGCAAAAATTCATGATCCTGAGGTTCACTATGACAAAGCTTGATTCGATCGCAATTCTCACCGTCATTCTTACATTCTCGATCTTTGGTCTTGCCCAAAATAAAACTGACACGAAAAATGCGAATTTCGACGCCGAACTCGCGAAAAAGCTCGGCGCCGATAAGATGGGAATGAAGAATTATGTTCTGGTGATTCTTAAAACGGGTCCGACCGCTCTTCCCGCGGGAAAGGAACGGGACGAGATCTTCAAAGGCCATTTTGCCAATATTCACCGACTCGCCGACGAAGGGAAACTCGCGGTCGCCGGTCCATTTGACGACACAAACGGCTGGCGCGGAATGTTCATCTTCAACGTCGAAACGATCGAAGACGCGAAAAAACTGACGGAGACCGACCCGGTGATCAAATCGGGCGTAATGATCGCAGAGTTTCACAAGCTCTATTGCTCAGCCGCTCTGATGGAGGTAAACGAGATCCATCAAAAGGTCGCGGAAACCAATTTCTAGCGGGTCATCTCATCGAGACGATCATGTGCTGCGGCATCGGCGTCAGCGGAATGTGTTCG
>JBDTZW010000245.1:0-27162 GCA_040004905.1 Acidobacteriota bacterium | reverse complement strand
TCGCGGGATCGCTGTCGTAAAGTCCCTTTTCAAATGCTTCGATCGAAGCGTGGACCGGCGTGTCTTCAAGATAGATCTCTGTCGAGGCCGCCCACACGATGACAAGGCGGTCGCAGCTATTGTCGGACTTGAATTTTGCGATATCTTGGATAAGCTGCTCGGCCAACTCCATTTTGTTTTTGCCGGTTTTGATATTGTCGCCGTGCAGCCTCTTGACATAGTTTTGCTCGAATACCGCCGGCATCGGCTTTAGCGAGGCTAGCTGCTCGGAGACTTGATTGAGAAGATCTTTTTCTAGAACGCCAGCCTTCATCGCGGCATCAAAGGCGTTATCCTTAAAGATATCCCACGCGCCAAAAACTAGGTCTTCAAGCGAGGCGAGCGGAACAAATTCGTTGATCTTTGGGCTACGATTCTCCGTCCGTTTTCCAAGGCGGATCGTGCCCATTTGTGTAAGGCTGCCGACCGGTTTCGCCAGGCCGCGCTTTATCGCCTCGACTCCGGCGACAAACGTAGTGCTTACGGCGCCCAAACCAACCAACAAAACTCCGAGCCTGCCTTCGGCGGGCGCTATTCGAGGACTATCTGACATTAAATTCTCCCGTGAAACGAAAGGAAAAGGATAACTTTACGCAAAATTTAACGCAAATTACCTTTTTATTGGCATAAAATAACTTGTGCAGAACTACGGCTGGACCTCTGATCTTACTTCGGGAAATTCGACGTTCACGCACGTAAATGCCAGCTCATCGACATACCAGCCAAGATTGTCAGCCCACGGATTTTCGCCCGCGACAAGGTCGCGTTGCTTCATGGTTCCTATTATTGCGTTCGACACGACCATTTCGACGTCGTTCAGCACCTCCCCGTCGCTTTCTACTTTTTTCCAAAGGATCATTCGCGGGAACGGATTGCCGGACACGTTGGATCTGAAAAGGTGAGGAGTTAGGGAATTGGCAACCCGCTCGATCCGAAACTCGATGGAGCCTTTGGTCGTCTCGGGCTTCGTTTCGTCCGGCTCTGCCGGCGACCATTGAACTGCGACCAGGCGTTCTCTAAGGTGGTTTTTATCGCCAAAAAAATTGTCGACCTGCCAGTAATAACTGATCTCTTCACTCATAAATATCCTCGTGAGTCTCCTCACCCCAAAAGTTAATATTTGAGAAGATTATATCGAAAGAGAACGGAATTTCAAGAACGTCTACGTGCAGTAAACGCGATACTCTATCTCCTGAAAGATATTGTCGCGGCTTTCGATCTCGGCGAGCAGTTCGAGCTGTTCGGCCCCCAGACTAACACCAGCGGCTGCGTTACTTCCCTCAAGCATTTTGGCAAGCAGATCGAATCGATGGATGTGTGAACGAAAACGGCTTGTCGAATATTGGACCGTGGTCCCCTGATAGATCTGAAATGCCCAATCGCTCGACTGCGCCAGCAGTAGCTCTCGCGCCATCTGATTCAGAAGGCGGGTCTCAAGTTTCGGATCGTCTGGACTCAAAACTCGACACCTGTTCGCCAGCGCCGTCATTCGCCGCTCCGCGTCGTGCTGATACGGATACATCCACGCATTGTCTTCGTTAAGCCAGACCTTGTAATAGCCATTCTCGCCCCAGCTCGATGCCGTCGGCTGCTGGATCTGGATCGGCAAGCCAGAGTCGAGAAAATCGCCCGGCGTTATGGCCTCGATCTCGGACTGGTCCCAATGTAGCTTGCGGAAAAAGAAGTCGATGAACTGCGGTCCCTCGTACCACCAGTGGCCGAAAAGCTCCGCGTCATAAGGCGAAACGACGAGCGGTGGATGGCCTTCAAATGTCTCGCGAAGTTGGCGGGCCTGTTTGATACGCTCGCCGATAAAATGCATCGCGTTTTCGGCGACCTTTTCGCGAGCGAGTTCCGGCATATAAGGCTGCTTCTGCTGCTGCGGAACATCCTTGCCGGTAATGCGGTAATATTTCAACCCGAGATGGCGGCGTGCTCCGTCTTCGTGCAGGTGCGGACGAAGATATTCGAGCGGAGCATCCCAGCCGATATCTCTGTAAAACTCACGATAGAGATCGTTACCGGGATAACCGATCTCGGCGCTCCAGACCTGCTGGCTGGTTTCGACATCGCGGGCGAATACGGCCGTGCCGTTTGGGCAGACGACGGGAGCATGAACTCCATATCGAGGCCGCGGATCGCCGTAAAGTATCGCGTGGGTATCCGAAATGAAATATTCGATGCCCGCATCTTTTAACAGATCTTCGATCCCGGGTTCATACGCGCATTCAGGGAGCCAGATGCCGCGAGGTTGGCGGCCGAAATGCTTCTTGTAATTAGTTACGGCGACCTCTATCTGCGCCCGTCTTGCTTCGTGCGTCGAGACGAGCGGAAGAAAGCCATGCGTAGCTCCGCAGGTGATTATTTCCAGCACGCCTTTTTCCTGCAGATCGCGAAAAGCGTTTACAAGATTTCGCTGGTAACGGTTATTCCAGAGATTCAGCGAGGCCGTCAGACTTTCGACGTACATTCGAGCTACGTCGTAGAATTCGACGGCCTCTCGGTCAGTACGGTTGAGCTCCTTTTTCGCGAGAGAGATCAGATTTTCGAGGTGGCGGGTGTAACGCTCCTCGAGCAGTTTGTCGGCGAGCATTTCGCACAGCGGCGGCGAGATGTTCATCGCGAGCCGCGGACTGGCGCCGGCCTCATGCAGGTTTTGGAATATGAAAATTAGCGGAAGATAGACCTCGGTAATTGCCTCGAACAGCCAGTCTTCTTCGAGAAATTCGGGATATTCAGGATGCCTGACAAACGGCAGGTGCGCATGAAGAACAAGGCTGAAATAACCGAGGGGCATAGACAGTTGTCACTTGTCGGTTGTCGCCGCGCTTTTCCGAGCACTAGCTTAAAAGCGAAGCCGACCAGCAATTACCGAAATGAACTTACCGGATTATACCCTGATACGCTTCGTTTTCGCTTGAGGCGGCGTGGAAAGTTTACGAGGCTTGCGCCGATCACCTGTTCGCCTGTCTCTTCGTGCTCATAAATATCCTCGGCGTTGATATCGAAATGCTCTTTGAGTGCGGCGGCTGCGCGTTCGGCGCTTAGTTTGGCGACACTTGCCTCAAGCAACGCAAAAAGCGATGCGTCAATACGATACCGGAGGTGTTCGATCTGCAGCCCGGAAGCGATCAGCATCAACGCGTATCGCAGTTCGTCCGACGCGATGCCAGCGAAATCGGAGTCGTTACCCTCGACAAATTTCGCAAAGGCCCGATGGGTTTCCGCCTGAATTTCCTGCGGCCGGTCGCCGGCGAGAGCCACCTCGAACGCATCCTGCTTGAAGCCCGAAATATCGAGCACTTCGGCGAACACCCTCGCCGATATTTTCCAGTCCGCTGAAGTAGCCACGCGCGAACTTGGGCGTTTTCGCGGAGTGTCGATCGTATTGGAAAACATGACGCGAACGTACGGGCGATTGGGTGCGTAGAACCCGATCTCGGCCTGATACCGGCTGTCGGAATCGACGTTGAACCACCAGGTTCCCTCGGCTTCGATCGGATAGATCGCCTCGACGTTTCGTTTGAGGTCGACCAGCCTGGCCACCAGCGTGTACGAATCCGGCGTCCCGAATGCCCGCCGAAGCGTCTGAAACGGATTGCTCTTCATCGACCAGTAAAAGAACAGCCGATTAGGTGTCTGCATCTGCAAACGGGCACGATTTTCTTTCGGCAATTCAGGCAGTTCGACCGACGCAAGCTCCTTGAAAACCGGCGATACATCCTCCGCCGCATCAAGAGCGACCGCCGCCGAAACCTCCACGTTTTTGATCATCTCGCCGGACGAAACCACATCATCCAACCCAAACACGATCGGCATTTCTTCCTCAAACAGATCCTTCTTCGAATCAAAATCACTCATATTATCCAAGCCACATCATGATAAACCTGGAGTATGACGTGTTTTAGCCAAACTGACAAGGAATCGGTTCTGGAAATCTTTGACCTTTGCTCTTTTTTAGTGTACCTATAAAGGTATATCGAAAAACCATAACTAACCGTTAGAACAGCGAAATCGGTGCGCCCGCATGGGCGGCAGAAATTCTCTTCTGGTATTCGATCGATCTAATTTCGAAAATATAGGAGCTCACAATCATAAATATCTTACGTCCCCTATCTTTCGGCCGGCGCGCTGCGATGATCGCAGCCGGTTTGGCTGTATTGTCGATCGCGATCTATGCCGGGCAGATGACCGGAGCGATTTACACAACCAATTCTTTTGGCGGCACGGTCGACCAAAACATTTACGATCGGGCAACCGACGTGTATCTAAGCGGCGGACCCAACAACAATAATTCGGCCGGACTTCCCGCCGGCACTATCTTTTATTTCGAGGTTACCGACCCGAGCGGCAACACGCTTCTGTCGACCGACCAGGCCACCTGCCGCGAGGTGATCACCGACGGCAACGGACGTATCACCGGCCCATATAATGACACCGGTTGCGTACACAGCATCGGCACGCCGGACGCCGCCAACGGAGCCATTCCGGTCCGGCTCTTTCCGTTTAGCCAAACGCCTAACGAGGGCGGCGAGTACAAGGTAACGCTCGTCCGAAAAGATGCCGCTGGCGTATCTATTCTGCCGGATGGTAAGACGCTCGATTATCCAAAATCAGCCTCGAAATCGGATAACTACAAGATCCGCAATTTCGGCGGGGTCGATTAATTCTAGGAGCGAGATCGTTTCCAAGAAAAGAGAGGGGGCCAAGAGGCTCTCTCTCTTTCTTTATCTCCACAAACCGTCCGTTATCTCGGCTTGAAAAAGATCTGTTTAGGTTTATAGGTTCAATTAAGGGACGCGAAGATATAATGTTCGATATCTATCGGAGCGTTATCGGTGCGAGGATCGGTGAATACCACTGTATGTCCGCCGTCTTTGTGGAAGATGTACGTCTCTCCCTTAAAGAACTCCGGTACGAATCTGAGTCGTCCGTTGAGCCTGCCATGGGTGCTAAACGCCCTGCCTGCCTGACCGTCTCTGCCAACAATAACCTGGCCTTCGCCGCGCCCGCTATGGCGGGAGCGATCGACGAGTAATTTTCCTCCGCCCCCGGGACCACTCCACGACCAACTTCGCACGCCCAGATCACGATGTTGCGGACCAGATCCGTCCACTTGAGAAAAAGATCGAAGTTTTCGGTTGAGATATTTTCCTTGCCGAACTGGATAAAGTTCTGTTTGCCGTGAGAGATGATGTGGATCGCGTCAAACTTTCCTGTAGATAAAGCGCCATTGGGTTTACCACCCATGAGTTATAGCAAAACGGCGGCGCGAGCGGCCGCACGTTGGTTCCTCCGCCGCCGTCCGAGAGGCATAGCCTGGGGCCCATGATCACCATTTGTTTTCCTACCGTGTAGTTAACATTCATAATTGCTCCTAATTTTTGATCCGGCGACGCTAACAGCTGCGGCTCCGTTTATTATTTGTAGATCTTCCGGAACGCTGCTTTTGCCCCGGAAAGAACATTATCAACACCGAAGACAAAGTCGTATTTAGAAAATTAGGAGATTTTTCTGAGAGATTCAACCTTACGGTCAGGATCGGTCGCCAACGCTCCCGATTCCTGACAAGAATCCATATCCTTGTGAGCCCAATAAACCGATTCACTGCCACTCCCCGCGATTCACCTCCAGGTCTAGCAGCAGGACGCTGTCGTCGATCTTTGGCTTGGGAAAGGCCGTGTGTAGGCGGACGTGAGCGGGTGTATGCGGCGTGTACGGTTTTTGGCCGCGCGGGGAATTCTCGATGTAACGTGGCTTTCTCGATTAGGTGCGGTTTTCCAGGTGCCAGATGGAAAACCACGTCATCGGGAAAACCGTGCGTTTTTTGCGCCCATGAAAAAGCCGCTTGCGGTGTTACCCGAAGCGGCTTTTTCCCTTAAGTTGTATTATTTCTTAATTTGGCAGAAGTGTTACGCTCACCGCACGGCGACCGAACCTTCTGGCCTCAGAGCAGCTTGGAACCCAAATATCGAGTTCACGGCCTTTGATGCCGCCGCCTGTGTCCGTAACTGTGTAGACGCCGTTATAACCGCCGCCCGTTAACATCACCTTCGAACCAAGACGCAAAACCCTCGGGTCGGCTGCAACGATCCCGCGGCGTACGCCGGAACCCATTGCGGTCCTGCCCTGCAGGCAATATGCTGTTGCTGAGAAAGATCCCTTATTCATTCCCGCTTTCGCGGCTGTAACTAAACCTGTTGTCTTAACTAACTTCTTATCTTTATCCTTATCTTTATCTTGCTGGTTTTTATCGTTACTTACTTTACTTACTTCTGAATTACTAAATTGTTGCGAATCATTCGCTATGGCGAGAGTTTCTTCTGGTGTGCCGTGTGCGTATATAAAAACAACGAACAGGCTAAGGAGAATCAGAAGAGAGCCTCCTCTAACGAGATTTTTCATTATTTCAAACTCCTAGTCTCTTCTTTCAATAAAACGCAAAAGCAGCAACCGAATATAGAAATTTCAGTTACCACCTTGTTACCGCAGCATTAGATTGAAGGGCTAAGCGATGGACCATTCCATCTGGTTCCAAACGATCGCGATTGAAACGTAGGAGTACGATACCATTTTTCAACCTCTGGTGTCCACCCCTGAAAAACCCGCAACCCTTTGTATCATATGCCTCTCGTGTTTTACAGCAAGGTAAAGCCGCTAGGAATAATAGACTTAAGTCCGAAAATCTGGTTAAATTTCGTTTGTCTCAAAACTGAGATTCCCTGGGGCGCAAAGGATAAATTATGGATGATCGCCGTCATGGTGGACGATATATAGTCTCTTTCCCGGTCCGCGTAAAATGGAAGGATGCCGCCGGTCAGGAGTTGGCCGAGGAAGGGTTGACGGAGAACGTTGGGCCGCAAGGCGCCCTCGTCTATCTGCCGCGCAATCTTCCGACCGTCGGGGCCAAGGTAAACCTTACCATAAATGAAAATTTGAACGATCCGGTGAGCGTCACGGCGCAGGTCATCCGCCTCGAGCGCAACGCCGCTCATCCGCAAGTTGCTCTGCAATTAACCGATTCGCTCCGCCTCTGGAAGAAGAAGGTCTGGGAATACGCCGGCGAAACCGTGGCAACCGCAAAACCGGAACCGGCGGACGAATGGTAGGACAGTTTGGCCGAAGGCAGTGCGACCAGCCCACTCTGATCTGCTACGCGCGTTTTTAGCTGACTGCTGCTGCCCACTGCCTTCTGCATTCGTTACCTATGAAAATATTAGTTCTCGGTGCCGGCCGCATGGGCCATGGCGCCGTCTATGATCTTATTCACAATTCGCCGGATGTCGCGGCCGTGACCGTAGCCGATTCGGACATGGCAAAGTCCGAGGCCGTCGCCACCCAGATCTGGAGTCCGAAGCTAACGGCCGTTCAGATCGACGCGTCGAACTACGCCGGTGTCGTCGACCTATTTCGCGGGCACGACTCGGTCATTTCCTGCGTAAACTATTGGTACAACGAGAGTTTGTCGAAAGCGGCGATAGAGGCCGGCGCCAATTTCTGTGACCTAGGCGGTAACAACTACGTCGTCGATTCGCAGCTTGCGATGGACCCCGAGGCTAAAGAGGCAGGGATAAATATCATCCCGGACTGCGGCCTGGCACCCGGAATGGTCTCGATCCTGGCAATGCACGGCGCCAAGCAGTTCGACAAGCTTAGCGAGATTCATATCCGTGTCGGCGGTCTGCCGCAGCACCCGAAACCGCCGCTGAATTACCAGCTCGTTTTTTCGGTCGAAGGTCTGATAAACGAATACATCGAAAAGGCTCGCGTGATTCGCGGCGGCAAGATAAGCGAGGTCGAGTCGATGACCGAGCTTGAATCGCTCTCGTTCGAATCGTTCCCGCCGCTCGAGGCGTTTCAAACGTCCGGCGGGACCTCGACACTGCCCGATACGTTCCTCGGCAAGATAGATTCGCTCGATTACAAGACCATCCGATACGCAGGGCACTGCGGTAAATTCAAGACGATGATCGATCTGGGCCTATGTTCGAGTGAAGAGATCGTGGCCGATTCTCAAAAGGTAAAACCGCGGAAGGTCCTCGGCGAACTCCTCCAGCGGCACCTGCCTGCCGACAAACCCGATTACGTGCTCGTCCGGCTCGATTTCGTCGGCACGCAGGCTGGCCGGGAATCGAAGCTCCGCTACGATATAGTCGATAAATTCGACGGCGCGACCGGCCTGTCAGCCATGATGCGAACAACGGCGTTTCCCGCTTCGATTATCGCCCAGATGATGGCCAAAGGTGAGGTCCTCCTCCGCGGGGCCACCCCTCAGGAAAAGGCCATCGACCCCGCTAAATTTGTCGCTCAGCTAGAACGCCGCAATATCGACATCAAGGTCTACTCATAAAAAAGGCTGCGATGGCCGCGACCTGTTTGCTTAATTTTTACTTAGGAATTCACCAACCGCTCGCAAGCCGCGGATTTGCCTTTTTCTTCAACAGCTTCCGCATTTTTAGCCGTGCCTTGTGAAGCTGTGACTTTGACGTGCCCACCGAGCAACCCAGTATCTGGGCAACTTCCTCGTGTTCGAAGCCTTCCACATCGTGCAGCACGAAGACATTTTTATAGCCCTCGGGAAGTTGCCCGATAGCCGTGTCGATCGCGATTCTGTCCACGATCGGCATCTTGAACGGACTTTCTGTTCCAGGCACTACCTGCACGGGAGTTTCGCCTTCTTCCGTCGTTTTTTCAAACTTCACATTCCGCTTGCGGAAGTGCATTAGTACCTGGTTTACCGTGAGCCTATGCAGCCATGTCGTAAAGGCCGAATCCCCCCGGAAACTGGCAACCTTTCTGTATAGCTGAATGAAGACATCCTGCGTCAGGTCTTCAGCTTCAGCCGCATTTTGCAGCATTCTAAGACAGATAGAATAGACGCGTCGATGATGCTTCTGGTAAAGTTCCTCAAATGCTGCCATGTCCCCGCCCGCGGCAGCCTGCGTCAACCCAAAATCGGTACTTGAACCGCTTTTTGCAGAAGTCTTGCGAACGGCCACCGCAGTGTCACCCAAAACGGCCGCCCCTGCGTTTAGTACCGGATAATTCAAAGCTTCTGTAGTCATAACCTTGTTTCCCCCTCGTCCTCTCCTTCCAATGAAATATCAAACATCGTGCCAGAGGCCACTTTTTTCTATTTCCCTCTATATTTGACGCTTATCACGTGTATTTGTTCCAATTTACGGAGCATACCTTTTGGTTCGATACACATCTTAATTTGGATTCAGACGCGAACAGTGTAGCGATTGCTCCAGTCACTACACCAAAACGTATGTATGTTTTTGATACGTATTGGATTCGTCGGTTCAAAAGATGCTACCATCGAAATTCCCTGAACAAATGCGTGCATTCCCTTCGATCTCCTTTGCTAAAAGCTTCCGTTTCTGGAGCCTGGCCCTGCTTGCCGGACTGTTTATGGCCTGCGGAGGCGTCCTACCCCTGAATGCTCAAACTGCTTCACAGCCGCGGGGGCAGGAGGTTTCCGACGACGAAGGTATCCCTGTGCTCATCAAGCATTTGCCGGATTGGCAAAACGTCCGCAGCCGGGCGATGTTCGCGAACAACGACAAAGACCTCCAAAACGCTCTCGGTGCGCGCCCGGTCCTCAACTTAATTGAATTCGTACCGGGCACGGAAGCAGTTACCGCTGACTACGACGCCGGAAAGCTCGTGATAGTCGAATTTCCAACGCCCCAGTTTTCGGTCGCGGCCGATGAGCGGATCCAGCAATTTCTGGCTGGGCCTGGGCGGGATTCGCAAACGATTTATCGACGTATCGGCAATTACAATGCTATGGTGCTTGACGCCCCTGACGCGGCGGCCGCGGCGGCACTGCTCGATCAGGTCAAGTACGAGAAGGGCGTGCAGTGGCTTGGTGAAAATCCATTCCTTCAGAAACGTGCGGAGCGGCACTTCGTGGTCACGACGAGCGACATTTTTTTATCGACCGTTCTGGTTATCGTGCTCGGGATCGGATTGTCGATCGTTGGCGGGCTTGGCGTTGGCGTAGCATTCTTCTTTTTCCGCGAACGCGAACGAGCTTTGCGAACGCAGTATACCGACGCAGGCGGTATGACTCGCTTGAATCTCGACGGTTACACACCGGACATTGGCGCTCCCGGACTTCTGCAAGACTAGTGGTTTTTAAGGAAGGGCTGCGATAAGGCGGTCGATGTCTTCGCGGTTGTTGTAGAAATGCGGCGAGATCCTCAAGTTGCTGCGCGGCGAAACCATTACATTTTCCTGTTCTAATTTCGACGCGATCTCATTTGCCGAGAGACCGCCGCGGTGCCGGATACAGACAATGGCCGATGCCTCGTCTTTAACGCGCGAGCTCGCGACGTCATAATCCTTTCCGCCCAGGCTATCGCAAAGATAACCCGTCAATTCGGAAAGATAGGCCGCGATCTTTTGGGCACCGGCGTTATTGAGAAGTTTTAGGCTTTGCTCCAATCCATAAAATAGCGCGGCGGCTCCGGTACCGCTCTCCCATGCGAGGGCCGTCGATTTGAACGGCTGCTCACGGTCTCCGAAGTCCCATGGTTTTTCAACACTTATCCAGCCGACCGAGGTGGGTTCGATCCGCTCGCGAGCACGGTCGGAGATATACATGATCCCGGAGCCCTCAGGTGCGCACAGCCATTTGTGACTAGCCCCGCACGCGGCATCGACAAGCTGGGCGGGAAGTTCGAACGGCATCGCGCCGAATCCCTGAATAATGTCGACACAGAACAAAGCGTCGACGGCGTGTGCGGCTCGTCCGATCCGCTCGAGATCGGCCTTGAAACCGGACGCGTACTGGACGGCACTGATGGACACAACTTTGGTATTTGTATCGATCAGGCTGATAAATTCTTCGAGATCAATGCGCCCGTCACGTTCGGGGCAAAGGCGAAGTTCGACGCCGAATTTGTCACGAAGACGTCGCCACGGATAAAAATTCGCCGGGAATTCCTCGGCAAAGCTAACGAGATTTTCACCCTTTTCCCATTGAAGGCCGTTCGCTATATTCGAGAATCCGTCTGAGGTGTTTCGCATGAACGCGATCTGGTCAGGCCTGACATGAAGCATTTCAGCCGCTAGCTCACGGGCACGATCTTTGGTCGCGACCCAGTCATTAAAATGCGCGGCTCCGTGTTCGGAAACATCTTTGAGCTGTGACGCCACCGCATCGATCGCCACCCGCGGCAAAGGCGAGACGGCAGCACTATTCAGATAAGCGTATTTTTCGGTCACCGGAAATTGCCTTCGTATCTCGTCGTTCATTTTACGTCTCCAAAACGCCTCTCACGTTTCTGAAAATCGAGGATTGCCTCAAATATCTGGGGTCTGCGAAAGTCAGGAAACAAAGTTTGAGTGACGTAGATCTCGCTGTAGGCGAGCTGCCACAAAAGGAAGTTGGAAATGCGAAACTCACCGCTCGTGCGAACCATCAGGTCGACATCCGGCAGGCCGCGCGTGTAAAGATTGTCTTCTATATCGCTTTCCTGGAGATCGGCGGCGGACCCACCCCGCCGCTCGATCGCCGTAACTGCCTTTTTGGCCGCCTCGACTATCTCCGTCCGGCCGCCGTAGTTGAGCGCGACACTCATTACCGTACCGGTATTCGCCGCCGTCTTGTCCATTGCCCTTTTTATCTCGCTCTGAACGTCGTCCTTGAGGCCCTCGATCTTGCCGATCGCCTGAAAGCGAATGTTGTGTCCGTGGACCTCGTTAAGATCTTTTCGGAGATACCGCTTGAGCATCTGCATAAGTCCCGAAACTTCAGCCTTTGGCCGCTTCCAGTTCTCGGTCGAGAAGGCATAAAGCGTGATCGCTTTTATCTCGAGCCTCGCGCAGGTGTCTATGATCGCCCGGACCGAATCGGCTCCCGCCTTGTGCCCAAAAATGCGGGGCTGTCCGCGAAGCTTTGCCCACCGGCCGTTGCCGTCCATGATCACGGCGATATGCTGCGGCAGACGTGCGGGGTCGATCGAGGCAAGCATCTCGGCTTCCTTTGATCTCGGTTTCACGATGCCGGCAAAGTTCGGGTGCATTACAACTTTCGCGGTTCTACTTCTACGATCGCCTCGCGGTTTACCGGACCGTAAATGTGCGGATAGATCTCGTTGTTGGTCGATGGCTCCTCGACAAGGCGCGATGATAATTTATCGGTGTCGATCGTCAATATCAAAACCTCGTCCGCATTCGAATAATACCGTTTCAAGACATCGTCAAGCTGGCCTGAATAGCTGCAATGAACGAAGCTTTCGGTCGTAAGGCTTTCAGCGACATAGTCTCGCTCCACGTCCAACGATCTCCAATACTCAGGCAAGACAATATGATAGACCATCATTTATTCGTATTCGACCTTAAGAAGCGTCAGTCCACAGGCTGACGCTGTGATGCCCGCGAGAGCGCGGTCTCCGTCGGCAATTGCGGTAAGTATTGTGTCAATGTCCTTTTCGCCGCGGCCGACCTCCAGAAGGGTGCCGACGATCGAGCGGACCATGTAGCGGAGAAAGCCATTTGCGGAAATTCGAAATTCAATTATCGACGAACGAGCGCGATCGTCCCAAACGGAGTCTATCGTAAATTCGTTTATCGTTCGAACGCGTGTTTCACCGTCGGATTTAGCCGATGCAAATGCGGTCCAGTCGTGCTCGCCGATAAAACACTCCGCGGCCTCGGCCATTCGCGAAATATCCAGACGGCGCGTTTCGTGATGTGCAAAACGTTGCCAAAACGGCGACATCACGGGGGCGTTGACCACGCGATATACATACGTCTTTTTTTTTGCCGAAAAACGCGCATGAAATTCCTCGGGCGCGATCTCGACGTCGACGATGCGAATGTCGCGCGACAGATTTCCGTTGATCGCCAGCCGCAGTTTGTTCGCCGTGAACTCGCGCCTAAGGTGCACATTCGCAACCTGGCCTTCGGCATGAACACCGGCGTCCGTGCGTCCGGAGCCGGCCACTTTTACGTCGCCATCATCGAGCACGCTGATCACTCGTTCAAGTTCGCCCTGTATCGAGCGGGCATTTTCCTGCACCTGCCAGCCGTGAAAATCGGTGCCGTCATATTGGATGAGCAATCTGAAATTCATCGGGAAGCTCGGCTGCCTGGCTTGAGTGCTTCATCACCGCGTTCGCACAGCGGGCAATCGTCCGGCGGATAGGTGGGGACGTCGAGACCGGCGAGAAAGATACGCGGGACACCGACATCGGCCATGCCGTTTGAGCGGTCGATGATCGAAGCGGCGGCGACAACCTCACCGCCGTTCTTTTCTAGAGCGTCGATACATTCTCGGGTCGAGCCGCCGGTGGTGATCACATCCTCGACCACGAGCATCCGCTCACCTTCGCGAAGAGAAAATCCGCGCCGAAGCGTCATCAGGCCATTCTCGCGTTCGGTCCAGATAAATCGGATGTTGAGTGCGGCGGCGGTCGCATAGCCGATTATCAGGCCGCCGATGGCTGGCGACGCTACCGTTTCGATATCTTTGCCAGCGAACTGTTCGGCGATAACGCGGCCAAATTCCGCTGCGTCTGCGGGAAACTGAAGGGCCCGCGCACATTGAAGATATTGGCCGCTATGCAGTCCGCTCGAGAGCACAAAATGTCCATCGAGAAGGGCCTCTCGTTCGCTGAAAAGCGACAGTACTTTTTCCTGCTGCATCCTGGGCAAGATTTTACACTATTCGCCGCTCTTGGACCGCCCGCGCATTGGCGGTTTCGAGCTTTATCGCTAGAATAATATTAGATGACGCCGTACCCCAACCTTATATCCGACTCATTGCTGATCACCGACACGATCGACCTCCTCCGATCGTTCGGCGGAAGCGCGTCGGCGGTAAACATCGTCGATTATGTAATGAAGATCCGAAAGCCCGAGCCTAACATGGCCCGGCTGCTAGTATCTGACCTCGTTGAGCGCGATCCGCGGCTTCAGCTTAATGACAACATTGTCGAACTGCTTGACGATCGGTTCAGTTCGCGGGTGATATCGGAAACGGAGTTTGTAGTTTTCGATCTGGAGACGACCGGAGCCAAAGCTCCACCGCATAGCCGTATAACTGAGATCGGGGCGTATCGTGTAAAGAACGGCAAGATCGTCGACGAATTTCAGACATTGGTTAACCCTCGGATGTCAGTGCCGCCGTTTATCATAGCGTTGACCGGCATCAGTGATGAGATGCTGAGAGCAGCTCCGCGATTCGACGAGGTGATCAGGGAATTTCTGGATTTTATCGGCGACGCTATTTTGGTTGCGCACAACGCCAATTTCGACATGCATTTTCTCAATCACGAGATCGGTATGATCTATGAGGATTACCGCATGATGAATCCATGCCTGTGCACCGTGCATCTCTCGCGAAAGCTGCTGCCGCATATCGAAAATCACAAGTTAAAAACGCTTGCCGAATATTTTAGCGTCCCGCTCGTCAATCATCATCGAGCCGGGCCGGATGCCCGGGCGACCGCCGAGGTTTTTGTGAATCTTCTCGAACAACTGAACGAAGGCGGTTTCTATGATATAGCGGCCGTGAAGAAATTGGGGACAAGGAAAGCTTATGTTGGATGATCGACTGCCGCCGGCCAACCAGCAGAAATTAGAGATCAGATCGACGCCGCGGTCCGAGATGGACCTGTATCCGCTCGACACATTTGAATACGAATTTGTCGGCCGCGAGATCTGGATCGATTTTGAGATTCCGGAATTCACAGCTATCTGTCCGTTCTCCGATTTTCCGGACTTTGCCGTCATCAAGCTGAAGTACGTTCCCCACGAAAGGTGCATCGAGCTAAAGAGTTTGAAGCTCTACATCAATGCGTTTCGCGAGGTGAAGATTTTCCACGAACACGTGATCAATATTATTCTTGAAGATTTCGTTGCGGCGTGCGATCCCCAGCGGGTAGAGATAGAAGGCGATTTTCACGTTCGGGGAAACATAAAAACCATCGTTCGAGCGAGTTATAAAAAGAATTAATGAACCGCCGCGGAAAGCGTCATTGGCTGCGTAAGCTTATGCTTGCCGCAGGCTGATTCGACCAAGCGGCAGACCTCGGATTCGATCTCGCATTCACCGGCGCATTCGGCATTGGTTATCTCGGAAACGATCAGGAATTTCGCTTTATCCAGGAGATTTTGCTCGCGAAAAGAGAGTTTTTTCTCCATGCTGAGAAAGGTGAGTTTTTTCAAAACGTCCGCCGCTTCAAAGACATCACCCGATTGAAGTTTTTCCATGAACTGTCGCGAGCGCGTTTTCCAATCACCCGAAACATCCTCAAAATCAGCCCCGAGGTCACTCAAAAGCAGTTTATATTGCGACGTGCCGATGATCGGCCGGATCCCGACGAGGTCCGCTTTCGAGGTGGGTACGTGAATGATCGAATTGTCGTTCAATACACGCAGGAGATAGCAGGTAAGGATCACCTCGCCCACGATCTTTCGTTCTATTTGCTCGACCAGGCAGACTCCCTGATTCGGATACGCGACCTTTTGTCCGATGCTTAGTTCCATGTTCATCCGTCTCCAAGTATTGCGAAAGAAAATATATTGACGTGTAGAACCTGCAACCTGCCCGCTTGTGTTAAACGATAACAGTCAATTTATCAGCCATTATAACACGGTTAGAGCATCATCCGACAAGGTTTTTTCAGGGTTGGCGACGAGGCTAACTCGACGGAAATTCGATCTGAAAGCGTGTTCCGCGGGTAAGTTCGGAGGTTACCGTCACCTCGCCCCCGTGAAGTTTCGCGAGATGTTTAACGATCGCAAGGCCGAGGCCGGTACCGCCGACCTCTCGTGAGCGGGCACGGTCCGCCCGGTAAAATCGCTCAAAAATGCGTTCCATTTGCTCGGAGCTCATGCCCTCACCCGTATCGGCGACGGAGATCATATCCACAGCATCCTGCCGCTCGAAGGAAACTGATACACTGCCTCCGCGGCGGTTGAACTTGATCGCATTGTCCACCAGATTGGTCAACATCTGCTCAAGGCGGACAGAATCTGCCTTGACGGTCGCGGATCCGGGCACATCGTTGATCAGCGTTATTTCGCGTTCGACGGCCTTTGAGGAAAGGCTGGCGAAGATTTCATCAACCAGCGACGACACCTTTACGTCGCGAAACTGGACCGAAACGCTGCCGGATTCGATCATCGAAAGTTCGAGAATGTCGTCGATCAGGCTATGCATGCGTTCTGCGTTGCGTCGGATCACGCCCAAAAATCGCCGGTTGTTCTCTTCGTCATTGATAGCGCCGTCCTCAAGCGTTTCGACAAACGCGATGATAGATGTCAACGGCGTGCGCAACTCGTGCGAGATGTTAGAGAGAAATTCCTGCCGGACCTGCTCTAGCCGCTCGACCTGCGTCGTGTCGTTAAAAAAACCAATCGCGAGGCGTCGGTCGTCCAACTCGATCGGCGACACGTGGACATTGTATTTTCGCCTATCCCCAGCGGTCTGTTCGAGCCGCAGGTCGGTCGATTCGTTTCCCGTTAACGCCTTACTAAACGCCTGATGCAGACCGAGATCGCGAATGACCTCGCTCAATCGACGGCCATCCAACGACAAACCTCCGCGGCCAAAAGCCTCATTCGCGGCGTAGTTCGATACCAAGATCCGTGTATCGCTTCCTAGAACAAAAACGCATTCGCGAGTCGTGTCGATAATAGTTTGAAGCAGGTCGCGAGAAGTTAGTCCGGCAGAGTGGGAAGAATCGATCGGGGCGATGTTCGGTGCGCTCATTTGGATCCGATGAAACGATAGCCTATCCCGACGACGGTTTCAATGCATTTGCCGCACGAATCCATTTTCTGGCGAAGACGGCGAATGTGAACGTCGAGAGTTCGAGTGTCACCGAAATAGCTGTAACCCCACACATTGTCCAAAAGCTGCTGACGCGTTGCAACACGGCCGGAATTTTTAATAAGGTGCGAAAGCAGTGCAAACTCTTTTCGGGTAAGTTTAACATCGCTGCCGTCGCAATTTACTCGCATATCGGCGAAATCGACGGCGAGCTTGTCATCCTTGTAGCTCGGGGGCACCTCTTTTTCAGCTCGACGCAGAACGGCACGAACACGTGCGATCACTTCTTTGATCGAAAACGGCTTGATGACGTAATCGTCGGCACCCGTTTCGAGACCCGAGATCTTGTCCGCTTCAGCAGCCTTGGCCGTAAGCATTATTATGGGCGTATTTTCGGTCTGCGGTTCCCGGCGAAGGCGACGGCAAAGCTCCATGCCGCTCATTCCCGGAAGCATCAGATCGAGGATTATCAGCGACGGAGAAGTTCTCTCGTCGAGAGCCAGGCGCAAGCCTTTTTCACCCGATTCGGCGACCGTCGGACGAAAACCTTCGCGCTTAAGGTTGTAGTTCAGGCTCTCGGCAATATCCGCGTCATCCTCGACGATCAGAATGTTTTGCAGCATAGCGTTTTAATTAAATTTTATTTAATTGGTAGCGTTTGCGTAAGTCTATGACCCGAAGCTTAACCCAGTATGAACACAATGTTACGATGATGTTAAATCTCTATCGACCTTTAACCTCCCTTTAGGACGAATAACGCGAATATGATCCCCAACTCCGGGTCCGATATCCTTCCAGTCCTCGATATTCAGATCGATCTCGGCTAAGGCTGCGGTCGGCATTTCTGCGTTGACTCCCGTCAAAACCCGAGCAAGCCCCTCAATACCCGGGTTGTGACCGACCATCATTACTGAAATATATTTGGGGTCGATTTCAGCGAGGATCTGCTGAAGCTTTTGCGGGCTTGCCTCGTAAATGCGTTCGTCATAGCGGATCTCGATTTCGAGGCCGCCGCCTAACCGTACCAGTTCTGCCGTGTTTCGAGCTCTTTCGGCGGGTGAACTTAGAATAAAGTCAGGTATCAAGCGCTCCCTAGAAATTATTCCACCCATGAAGGGCGCTGCAGCGAGGCCTCGCTCATTCAGCGGCCGGTCGAAATCGGTCATGTGCGCGTCGGCCCAACTCGATTTAGCGTGGCGAAGAAGCAGAAGTTTCTTCATAGAAGCAGAAACTTAACCGACTTCGTATTTGTAGTCAGATTCGTTTGATTGACGATAAGGTACACCTAATCGTGACAGCATTTCCTGCAGCTGGATCGCTTGATTTTTGTCCGCGAGATCTACGCCTCGGGGGCGTTTGTTATAGATCGCGTCGAAGACGTCATGCCTGACAGCATCGCCGATGTTGAGCAACCGTAACTCTTTGGCGGTGCGGCCGCGATCTATTCTCTCATTTTCAATAACGTAGGGGATGTTTATATAAACCATAAATCAGCGGACTCCGAACCGGTTGCTCTATTATACGCCCTCACGGGTAATTGAAGCTCAGAAAATTCATGTTCGCGGCCGAATCAAGTGTGATCGTACGGAAAAGACCTGGTCCAGACTACAACCTGTTCCTCGAAAATCAATTTTTAGAAGTGAAACTGTTATTACCCAGTAAGAATTACACAAGGGAAAAAAGTTCCCTGAGGCGAGAAAATTATTTTCGATGATGTATGTAGGTTTTAGATCTTCTGGAAGTTTGCGGCTTCTACATCGCCGCGTCGAGGAAAGTGGAAAAGCATGGCGAGAATGCCGAATCCGATCCAGAGAAAGAAATAGTGATAGTTGAAAGCAAAGGCGAGCATTACTCCAAAGAGCGAACTTGCTTCGCACAAAGCGCAGCCTATGATCAGCCCGGTCTGCACGAGTCCCACGTTCTGCGTTCCGATCGCCTTGCTAACGTTTTGTTTGCGAAGGACAAAAGAAGCAGCAACCGCCGGCAGAGCGGCCGCCGCAAACGCAATAACGATCGGAGGATTGTCCCCAACGATCGTTGCCCTCTCGCGCAGATCGAACAACTCTCGCTTAATAAAAAATATAAGCACAACAAACAACAGTTGCGAAAACAAAAGAGTCGCCCAAAGCACGATCATCGTCTGTTGCTGAGCCGCAGTATTTGGATCATTGTTCGGCATTTAACAAAGAGTTTTCGTCCTCGTCGAAGCCTAAGGAGCAAAAGGGACGCCGTATATTTCCTGATACACCCAACCCAAAACCCTCGCCTCGGCTGTGAAGAGTGCTTCGAGCCAATATGAGGAAAGGTACAGCCGCCGCTCGGCGTTCGTTGTTAATTTCTCCGCTTTTGCGAGAGCAAACATTTCAGGTTCGGCGTCCAGGCTGTTTGCTTCGGAGATCTCGGTTTTGGTCTCCTTTGCTTCCTGCAGGGCGTTCAAAACGTCGTTGATCCAAAGCTTTAGCAAAGGAGCGGAATTATTTTCTGCGACCGCCTGAAAGCATCCGATCGCGAATCTCGCTTCGGCATTTTCGAACGGATAAACGCCGATGCCGTTTTCTTCGTCGTCACGCTGTTTCCACTGAAAAAGCTCCTCGACCATTGGGTGACGTATGCGCGCGGTTCGATCGTCAAAATTCAAAAACCACTCGATCGTGTCGGCGAACGAACTATTCTCGACGCTTCGGTCCGCGTTAAACTTCAGCTTGGGCGGTTCGCTTTGCTGCTGCTGTGCTTCGCTCATAAATGATGCTTGATTATTTCACCGGTACCGGACTTTTACAATTCTCGCGGCTCCTGTCTATAATTCAAGCATCGTGGCAGAAGACATACTGGAGACCGAATTTGAAACCGCCGAAGAAGTTGTAAAGGATCGCGACCGCGATCTCGGCTTTGGTTCGGTCGTCGCGGAGGGCAGCCGGCAGCGGTTTATCAATCGTGACGGGTCGTTCAACGTCAAACGTGCCGGGCTTAACGTTTTCACGTCACTTAATCTCTACCACTACCTGTTGTCCATGACCTGGCGAACCTTTCTCGGCCTTGTGCTCGTTTTGTTCTTCGTGAGCAATGTCGCGTTCGGTATCGTTTACGCGTCTTTTGGAACGGAAGAGATAATTGACACATCGGGACATCCGTTTGCGAACATGCTGCTCACCGGATTTTTTTTCAGCGTGCAGACCTTCGCTACGTTACGGGACGATCCATCCGGTGGGCCTCCTCCCAAATCTTCTAGTAACAATCGAGTCTTATTACAGTCTCCTCGTTAACGCTCTTATCACCGGACTTGTGTTTGCGCGTTTTGCCCGGCCGACGGCTAAGATCGTGCTGAGTGATATCGCAGTGATTGCTCCGTACCAAGACATCACGGGATTTATGTTTCGCGTTGTTAACGGGCGCAATAACCAATTGATCGAGGTCAAGGCACAGGTGATGGTCGCACGCTTTGTCGAGGTCGACGGAAAGATCATTCGCAAATTTGATCTGCTCGAACTCGAGCGTCGTTCGGTCACGTTTTTTCCGCTCACATGGACGATTGTCCATCCGATCAACGAAACGTCGCCGCTCTACGGCCTTAACGAAAAAGAATTGAAAGAAACGGACGCGGAATTCCTGATCCTCCTCAGTGCGACCGACGAAACCTTCGCCGCAAGTGTTCACCAGCGTTCGTCGTATAAGCCCTCCGAGGTCCGCTACGGATACAAATTCGTCAGCATTTATAATGAAGTGAAGCCGGGCGAACCGATCTCGATCGATGTCCGAAAGCTCTCGGCCGCCGAAAAGGTTTGGCAGATGCACGCCGGACGTGAAGAAACGTTGACATCAAATGCGTAACTGCTCCATACTTAGCATCGCTAAGACAGATAGTTCACACCTTTAGTAAATTATGGCTACCCAATACGTAACTTGCCCGAACTGTAAATCACAAAACACAAATCTCAGCACTGCCTGCTCAAATTGCGGCATGATGCTGCCTGTCTCAGGCCCGATGCAGCCGGGCCCAAATTACGGCCAGGCTAAGCCGGCTGGTGCCGACAAGAAAATGCTAGCGGGCATCCTTGGTATCGTGCTCGGCGGGCTAGGTATTCACAAATTTGTCCTCGGCTACACGCAGGAAGGCGTGATTATGCTCTCGGTATATGTCGTATCCATCGTGGTAGCGATGATCACCTGCGGCATCGGAGTGCCGTTGATGTTCATCACGCCGGTCGTCGGCATCGTTGAGGGCATAATGTACCTGACCAAATCCGACGAGGAATTTGTCGACACGTACATCACTCACAAAAAGCCTTGGTTTTAGGTTAGATTAGGCGTCCGGCTACCGTGCCGCGAGGCGATCAATTTTTCGACAGATGCCGCCGTCTGTCGTATTTTTATGTTCACCGGAATTATTGAGGAACTCGGAACGATAGCGTCGCTCGATCATCACGAAGGCGGCGCAAGAATTCGCGTTTCCGCATCAACGACTGCCGATGACACGAAGGAAGGCGATTCGATCGCCGTCAACGGTGTCTGCCTGACCGCTCTCGATATAACCCGCGATTCTTTTTCCGCAGACCTCTCACTCGAAACGCTTGAACGCACAACGCTTTCCCGTCTCAAACGCGGTACGCCAGTTAATCTCGAACGGGCAGTCACGCCGCAGACGCGCCTCGGCGGCCACATCGTCCAGGGTCACGTCGACGGCCGCGGGACTTTTATCTCCGCCCTGCAGGAAGGTGATTTCTGGACCGTCACTATCGGCTTTCCGCGCGAGATGGCCCATTATTTCGTCTACAAAGGCTCTGTCGCGGTCGAAGGCATCAGCTTGACGATCGCGAGGCTCCATGACGACTCCTTCGATATTGCTATAATCCCTAAGACGTGGGAGCTCACCAACCTCTCCTCGCTCGGCCCGGGCGGCGACGTCAACCTAGAAGCCGATGTGATCGCTAAGTACGTCGAACGCATGATGGGTCTCGTGAGATAACTCTCCAGATCTCGTCACCGGACAACACCGGATATATAACGGACACTGACCGGACAAGGGGCTGGGGGATGCGTCGAGTCCGGTGTCCCGGCTTTGTCCGGTTGGCGGAAAGTTCAGAGGTCGTTTTTGCGCGTTCTGCGAGCAAGACCGACATTGCCAAATGCCTCAAAAATAGAGAGTTAGCTTCCAGCCGTCAGCGGTCTTCTGGCAGCTAACTCTTGTTTCCGGTTATATATAAGCTGTGTTGCAGCATCTTCGACAAATTTCAAGATGGGTACCGGCAACTTACGTCATATCGAGAATCTCGCAACAAAAGTGGAAAGTTCTACATTTTGTGAAAGTGCCACATCCGGATCGGGATCGGCCTGTGTCAGGATGCTTCTCGTCGCGTAGAACTTTTCTCCGAAGGATGTTTGAAAATTGAAAAATTTGTTTTTGGGTTAGAGGGCTACAAACATGACTCCCCGAATGGGCTCGGGAAACTGAAGTCCCTATCGGCGAAAAAAAAGGCGGCCTCCGAAGAAGCCGCCAACAGTTTGCCTAAGCGAATGATCTATTTTGCGCCGTTCGCGAGTTTTCCGATGAGGGAGAACAGCGGAAGATACATTGAAACGACGATTCCACCGATGGTGACGCCGAGAAAAGCAATAAGAGCGGGTTCGATCATGGCGAGCAGGTCGGCGATAGCGGAATCGACCTCTTCTTCGTAGAAGTCGGCGATCTTGCCCAACATCGCGTCCAAAGCACCGGTTTGTTCACCGACGCCGATCATCTGTCCGACCATGTGCGGGAAGACGTTGGTCGCTTTAAGCGGTTCCACAAAGCTTTCGCCTCGTTCGACACCTGCACGGACTTTCAGGATGGCGTCTTCGATAACGACGTTGCCGGCCGTTTTCGCAGTAATCTCAAGCGACTGCAGAATCGGAACGCCCGACGATAGCAGTGTCGAGAGGATTCGCGAGAACCGAGCGACAGCGATCTTTCTCAGGATGGATCCGAAGATCGGGGTTTTCAACAAGATTGTATCGATCTGCCACCTACCCTGTTTTGTCTTGTAGTAGAAATTTATACCGACGCTGGCCCCGATAATTCCAACGGCCGAGGTGATGCCGCCCCAGCCGGCGAGAAAATTACTTATCGCCATGACTATTCTGGTCGGCAGCGGAAGGGCTTCGCCGGGTCCGAGCAGTCCGATAAAGATCTGCTGGAACTGCGGGATCACGACGATCATAATAACGGCAACGGCTCCGATCGCAACGAGAATGACCGCCGCGGGATAGATCGACGCCGATATGATGCTTCGCTTCAATTTCACGACCTTTTCGATCAAGGTTGCAAGCCGTTGCAGGATCAGGTCGAGCACACCGCCCGTTTCACCGGCCTCGACCATATGCGTGTAAAGCGAATCGAAAACTTTCGGATGCTTTTCGAGGGCAGCGTAGAGGGTCGCTCCTTCTTCTACGTTTTGTCTCACTTGATGGAGCACGTCCTTAAAAAATGCATTCGCCTGCTGCTCGGCCAGGATCTCCAGACACTGTACCAGCGGAAGTCCCGCGTCGATCATCACCGAGAACTGCCGTGTGAAAACCGCGAGCTCGCGTGCCGCGACCTTTTTTCGACGGCCGATCTTTGGGATGGCGATGGCACCGCCTTTTTCAGAGGCCTGCGTCATCACGATCTGTTCGCGCCTCAGCAGCGCACGCAGTTCGTCCTGGCTGGCGGCTTCTTTTTCGCCGGTCACCAGTTCGTTCAATCGGTTTCGTCCTTTATAGGCGTAATTAGGCATCTTCTTATTTGACTCCTGTTGTTTCTCTGCAGCCGCTAAAGCAGCGGCCTTTCTATTTTGCGGCTATCGTACCGGTGGCCGGCTTCCAACCGGGCGGCCCTGGGCGTACGGGCTCTGGTGATTTTGCGGATTCACGGTAGGTTTTCCTTGTGCTCCGTAAGTCTGATTGAGGCCTGATCCACGTTCGATCAGCTCCTTCAGTTCGTCGGCGTTCGACGAACGCTGCATCGCTGCTTCGAGCGTGATCACACGTTTATGATAGAGCGATGCAAGGGCCTGGTTGAATGTCTGCATTCCGAATTTATCCTGGCCAGTCTGCATCATCGAATAGATCTGGTGGATCTTGTCCTCGCGGATAAGGTTGCGGATAGCCGCGTTGGGTACGAGAATTTCGAGCGCCATCGCGCGTCCATCGCCTGATGCCTTCGGGACCAGGGCTTGGCACATGATGCCTTCGAGCACGAGCGAAAGCTGCGTTCGCACCTGAGCCTGCTGGCCCGCTGGGAAAACGTCAATGATACGGTTGATCGTTGAGTAGGCCGAATTCGTGTGAAGCGTTGCAAACGTCAAATGGCCTGTTTCAGCAATACGCAATGCCATCTCGATCGTTTCGAGATCACGCATTTCACCGACCAGCACGACGTCAGGGTCCTGACGAAGAGCGGTGCGGAGAGCCGACCCGAACGAATGTGTGTCGGCGGCAACTTCGCGTTGATTGACGACGCAGTTCTTGTGATTGTGAAGAAATTCAATCGGGTCCTCGATCGTCAGAATGTGTTCGTGGCGTTCGACGTTGATCTTGTCGACCATCGAGGCCAGGGTCGTCGATTTACCCGACCCCGTCGGCCCGGTCACCAGCACTAAGCCGCGCGGTTTCTTGCACATATCCGCGACGACGTTGGGCAGACCGAGGTCGTCAAACGTTTTGATCTCGTACGGAATAGCACGAAAAACCGCTCCGACCGCTCCTTTCTGATTGAAAAGGTTGGCACGGAAACGTGACATTCCCTTCAAACCGAATGAAAAATCGAGCTCGAGGTTTTCTTCGAAGCGATGCTTCTGTGCGTCCGTCAGTACTGAGTACGCGAGTCGTTTCGTGTCCGCCGGCGACAGGGGTATGTAGCCGGTCAGCGGAGCGAGGTGGCCGTGGACACGCGTTTGCGGAGGCGAGTTGGTGGTGATGTGAAGATCTGATCCGCCGGCGTCCGTCATCTTTCGGAGAAGTTCCGGCAAGCTGATCTGATTTTCGGCTGAGGTAGGTTGTTCGTAGCTCATAATGAGAATGATACGGGCGGGATGAATGCGTCGACGGCTGGGCCTGATAGCGTCGGGCCCGGCGCGTCAACGGCAAAGACTTTTTTTCGAAGGAACTATTCCTTTACCGCTGCCTGCTGCTGCGGGCGAACGCGTGCAAGGGAGTTCAATACCTTTTCTGACTCTTCCGCCAACCGCTCGGCGTCATCCGTCGAGGCATTGGTCGCGACACTGTAGATGCGGCCGTCGACTTCCGTGAAGTAGAACATCCGCGATTGAACGCGTCCGCCGCTCGCCTGCGATTGGGCGACGACGACATACACCTTCTTGCCGCTGACATCTTTCTGATAGTCATTGACGACCCAGCCGTTCTCGCGGACCATTCGGTTGATCACGTCGCGGCGAAGCGATGTGGTCGGAACACCGCCGACAAAGCTTGCACGGCCGCGGTCACCGGATTCGCCCATCGCCGAGCCTACCACCGAGATCGCTGCCGAGCCGATCTGCGAACCGCTCGAGTTATCGACGCGGAACTGCAGTTCGCCCGGGCCCGTACCCGTTCGTTTCCAGCCCTGCGGCGCGGCATCGCCAGTCGGAAGCAAAGCAACGCTCTCGTCAGCCTTGACCGGTGTCGATCTTACGCCCTTGGTGACTGCACCCGGTGTCGACGACTCTCCGGACTTGGCCAAGCGGATCTGCTGCAGACGCAGTGCTCGGCGGCGTGCGGCAAGTGCCTTGCGGCGGCGCTGCCTAGTGTGAAACTGCTTCCACCATGCTCGTGAATACTTCTTGTAATGCCGGTGATGGCTTCTGTATTTACGATGATGTCTCGGACCGGCTTCGGTCGTTTCCGTGGCCAACGGAATTATTGCTCCGATTCCGATCAATAATGCCAAAGATAATGCGATCGCTCTGATTAGCATATTTCCTCCAAATGTCTCTACAAGACCGTTTCCTTCACGACCTCTTCGATCGTCGTAATACCTGCTCGAATTTTGCACAAACCTGACTCGCGAAGCGTGATCATTCCGACCTCGATCGCTTTTCGTCTCAATTCCATTGCGCTGGCTCCGATGATGATCAGCTCACGCAGCTCATCGGTGATCTCCATTACTTCATAGAGACCGATTCGGCCCTTATAACCCGTGCCGTTGCACGTTTTGCAGCCGCGGCCCTTGTATATCTCGATGTTCGGAGCTTCTTCCTGGGTAAGTCCGATCTCGACCAACCCTTCGACCGGCAGGTGCTGTAATTCCTTACAATTCGTGCAGATCTTTCTGATAAGCCTTTGCGCCTGAATTAGATTGACTGACGTAGCCACCAAAAATGGTTCGATACCCATGTTCACTAGACGCGAGATCGTCGACGGGGCGTCGTTCGTGTGCAGCGTCGAGAGCACAAGGTGGCCCGTGAGAGCGGCTTTTATAGCGATCTCCGCCGTTTCGAAGTCTCGGATTTCACCAACGAGTACGATGTTTGGATCCTGGCGAAGGAATGACCGAAGGGCGGCGGCGAAGCTCAGTCCGATCTGTTCCTTCATCTGCACCTGGTTGATGCCGGGCAGGTTGAATTCGACCGGGTCTTCGGCCGTCATGATGTTGGTCTCGCTCGTATTGAGTGCCTGTAGCGCCGAGTAGAGCGTGTTCGTTTTACCCGAACCTGTCGGGCCGGTAACGAGGACCATCCCGTACGGATTTTCAATATTACGTTTGAACTTGACCAGACTTTCTTCCTCGAAACCGAGCTTAGTCATATCAAGCATGAGCTTGTCTTTGTCGAGGAGACGAAGCACGACCTTTTCACCGAAGAGCGTCGGCAGAGTCGAAACGCGGAAATCGAGTTCGCGTGAACGCGCATCGACCTTTACTTTGATCTTAATGCGTCCGTCCTGCGGCAGGCGTTTCTCGGCGATGTCGAGTTTCGACATGATCTTGAGTCGGGAGATAAGCGGATCGCGGATCTGAAGCGGCGGATGCATGACGTCGTAGAGCACGCCGTCGATTCGAAAGCGGATGCGAAAATCGCGTTCGTACGGTTCCACGTGAATATCTGATGCGCCCCGGCGAAGTGCGTCTACCAGCAGTACATTTACGAGCCTGACGACCGGTGCGTCCTCGCTGGCCCGGGCAAGAGCGGCGAGATCGATCTCCTCATTGTCCTGAACTACTTCGAATGCGTCTTCGTCACCCGCGAACTGGAAATTGTCCAGATTTACATCCAGGTCCGACTCATTGAGGCCCTGAGGCGTTTTGTAGCTGCCGCCGCTGCTGTTTGAGCTCTGTTTTTTTCCGGCGCCGTTCTTTGACGAGCCGTTGCTCTTTGACGAGC
>JBDTZW010000025.1:0-8354 GCA_040004905.1 Acidobacteriota bacterium | reverse complement strand
CGTGGAAAGAGACCAAAAACGCGTGGAAAACTGTCAGAATCACGTGGAAAGAGACCAAAAACGCGTGGAAAACCGTCGGAATCACGTGGAAAGAGACCAGAAACGTGTGGAAAACTGTCGGAATCACGTGGAAAGAGACCAGAAACGTGTGGAAAACTGTCGGATTCACGTGAAACCGGTCCGGATTCGGTCAACTTTGAGCCGAGATCTACGGTTTTTCGTCCGAGATCCAAGCGAAAAATATCGTCCGGTTGACTATGGTTGAGATCCGGGGATCGACGCGGTCCCGGATCCGATCAGCCACTCGGCCGTTTTTCCGATACCGGTTTCGACATCTATCTTTGGTTTCCAATCGTAGGCCTCTCTGAACTTGCTGTTATCGAGGAACACGCGCGAGACGTCAAAGTCGAACGGCGGCCTCGTTTCGATATCGATCTTGTATCCGAAATATTTTTCAAACAGTGAGAGTATTTCCCGCACGGAGACCGAGGAACCATAGGCGACATTAAAAATGTCGTTCGAGGGCACAGCGGCGGCGACCTTTGCCAGAGCATCTACGGCGTCGTCAATATACAGATAATCCTTTTCAGCCGAACCGTCTCCCCAGATCGCAAATCTTTGCCTCTCGATAAACGCCCGTGCAAGCGCTCCCATTATGCCCTGGGGTTTATTGCTGCTGTGCCCGACCCCGTAAATATTTGAAAGCCGCAAAATATCGAACGGCAATTGATAATTGTGGTGAAACAGCTTGAGATAGTTTTCGATCGTATATTTAGCGACGCCGTAGGCCGAAACTGGCGACGGCAGAGACGCTTCCGTGATCGGTCCGGCCTGATCTCCGTAAATGCTTCCGCCTGACGAGATATAGATCACGCGGATCTTCTTGTTTGAGAGAATTTCAAACAGCGAGATAGCCGTCGATATATTTTGTTCCGCATCCTCCCGGATATTTTGCATCGAGGAATAGGGAACGGAGCTGTGGGCGAAATAGATGACGGTATCAACTCCGTCAAAAACCGGGCTGCTTTCGGTCAGGGAATTGATATCCGCCGCGTTTCGTCGCGGCGCTTCAGGCTCGGACCTCCGCGAGACGATCCTGTGCTCGATCCTCGCTTCTTCGAATTTTGCGGAAAGGGCGTTTGCGATAAAGCCGCCGCCCAGAAAAAGTATCATTTGCCTATTTGGTTTCCGGTCCCGGTCCTCGGCTCGAATGCTCTAGTAAACCTTAAAGATCCGATTATGGAGCCTCTTCCACACAGCGTTGGAAAAAAGCCTGATCAGGGTACGCAGCGGGCGCCGCCGCAGCTCGCGCCCGTGGTAATCCCACCGAGCGTAATCATGATAGTGTTCTTTGACGAGCATCGCATACTTTTTGTAGAGATACTCTTCGCTCTTTCGCCAATTCTCCTCCTTTTTGAGGATCGACGTCATCGCGTCGAGGCGGTGCGCATAATCGAAAGCGACCATGTCCAAATGGAGAAATTTGTAGCCGCGCGTGTAGGCATTCAACCAGAGATCCCAATCCTCGATACCCATAACCGGCACCTTTTCATCGTATCCGCCGCAGTCTTCCCACATCGAGCGGCGATAGACGGCGCATGCGTCGATATAGTTGCGATAGAGCATCTGCTTGATATCAAAAGGGGGGATCCGGCACAGAGCGTTGGTCTCGCCAAAATATTGAAAGTCGCCGTGGACCATCGATATTTCCGGCCGCTGGTCCAATATCTTTATTGCTCGCAGGGTAAAATCCGTCCGTATCTTGTTATCGGTATCGAGCGGCAAAATATACTCGCCCCTAGCCGCCGCGACGCCGGTATTTCTCGCGCCCCCTAGTCCTTTGTTTTCCTGGCGGATAATGCGGTAACCCGCGGCCTCGAGGTCGTCGATGACACCGATCGTGAATTCCTCGGGCGAACCATCGCTGACTATGATCAGCTCGTAGAGTTCGCGCGGAAGTTTTTCGACACTGGCAATAGCATCCCGGATAAACTTACCGTCGTTGTAAGACGGGATCACTATTGAAAGGCGGCAAGGGGTCTGCATTTTTAAATCAATCGTTGACGCGCTTGATCATATAGGCGACGCCGGAGGGCGACTGGCTAATGCGCGTGGGCGACTTGGATTCGGAAAGATAATCATGAACGGCCCGGCTGCATCCGCTCCAGGTGTGATAATCGTCGATGAGGACCAGCCCGCCATCGACAACCTTTGGATAGAAATGATCGAGACAGACCTTGGTCGATTCGTACCAGTCGGCATCCAGCCGGAGAAGGCTGATCGACTCGATAGCGTCGAACGGTGGGATCGTATCTTCGAACCAACCCTTGATGCATTCAAAGTCGACGCCGGCCATTTTCATCGCCTCGGTCGCAAATCCGATCTCGGCCCGGCAATTATCAAAATACTCGGGCGATTCCGTATCGGCCTGCCAGTTTCGGGCGGCCGCTCCGTCAATATCTTTTGCCTCGGGCATTCCTTCGAAACTATCAAATAAATAATATTTTCTGCCGCGACCGATCACCTCGGCGATCCCCGCGCTCATACCGCCGCGCCAGACGCCGCATTCCACAATATCCCCCGCGAGAGCGGCAGACGCTTCGGCAAGGCGCAGATTATCAACGTAGTGGTCGCGCCAAACCAGCGTGTGATCGAAATACTTTTTGTATATTCTCTCGAATTTTCGCGACTCCGGGCTCAGCAGCAGGCTGCGTTTCAATTTCGCCAGGCCGCGCTTCACCCTCATTCTGTCCAACTGAATTCTCATTTTCGGTCAATTTTGATCGATCGCCATAACTATCGAGGCCTCAGATCAGATGTATAAACCGTCCTGCACCTTCGGCCCGGCTTCACCTCTGAAATTTCAAAAATTCCGCGTCCTTCGGCGTTAGCCATTCGCCGGCTTCGGGCAGGAACTGAATATCGATGGCCGAGCAAACAAATGCGCATTCAAACGGTTGAATATACCGCTCGCGCACCTCGAATCCCGCGCATTTTAGCAGGGCTTCGACACAGCTTGGCGTCATGCCCCAAAACCAGTTTCCATAACCACTCTCAACCTCGTAAGGGCCGGTGATCGCCTTTTGAGCACCTATCCCGAGGTCCCATATCTTGCGCTGCTTCGCGTCGAGATATGGATAGAAGACAGCGGCATTTTTAAGGCCACGCATCTCGGGGATCGAGCGCGTATTCAGGATCAGCGTCTCGCGGCAGATCGCCCGTAGACGAGACAGCAGATGTATCGGGTCGGGGGTGTGATACAAAACACCGCTGCACAATACGACATCGACCTTTCCAATAGCCTCGGTCGTCTCAGCCGAATTTATGTCGCCCTGCACAAACCTGATAGCCGAGTCGCGCCGTTTCTTTTCTTCTAGAAACTCTTCGCTTGCCGAATAAACGTCGACACCGACAACCTCGCTCGCTCCCGCTTCCTCGGCGATGAACGAATTGAGCCCGTTGATCCCCCACATGCAGCCGATGTCGGCGAACGACTTGCCCTTTACGTTCTGCCTGATCAGGTCGGCGTTTTTAGCGACGGGCTTCTTACCTGCCACGTTGCTCGCCCTGGCAATTATTTTTCCGAGAAAACGATTATTCCGTGCAAGAACGGAAAGCTTGTATATCATGTCGTGTTCGTTGAAATATAGAAATTACGATAAGAAATAATAATACCATCGCTTAACGGATGGTGCTGTGAACGAACGGTCCGCGGCCGGCCGCGGTATCGCTTCGATTGGCCAGAGTGCGTCTATACCGATCGTTATCGGCCAATGCCCGACAAGGTTATTACTTAAATTCGACTGTCGAGACCGGAACGCAAAAGCCGCGGTCGGGGGTGTGTTGGAAAGTGCGTTCCGGCGACGGCGATGACACGACCTCGAACGCGGCCACTTCGCGCACCCAATCTATCGTCTCCGTGAAATGAGACCCGATCCAGCACGAGATCTGATACCGCCCCGGTATCAGCGGGGGCAATTCGATCCTGGTTATTGTCGTGATCAGCGTCCTCCCGGCCTGGTACGAAATGAAGGGAATGGCCCGCGGCACCGCCTGCATTAGGTAGCTCCCCCCGCTGTCCAGAATGTCGACCGCGAGGAATGCGTCATTAAACTTTCGGTTGACGCGCAAGCTCGATTCGACAACGAGTTCGAGTTTCGGCTGCTCACCTCGGAGCTCGACCGATACCGAATGAAAATAGATATCGGCCTCTCCAGCGTTCCCGCGCTCCCAAACAGTTTCTGCATTCTTGTCGTTTCCGAGATATTCGGCGAGTACGGTCTGAATATCTCCCTCGCATACCGAAAGGCCGTCGCGAAGAAGAATTCCTTTGGAGCACAACGCGATCAACGCCTGAGTATTGTGACTGACAAACAAGACGGTGCGGCCGCTCCGGCTCACATCGTTCATCTTATTCAGACATTTTTTTTGGAACTCGGCGTCGCCGACCGCCAGAACCTCGTCAATCACAAGAATTTCAGGGTCGAGATGCGCCGCCACCGCGAACGCCAGCCTTAGCTGCATTCCGCTGCTAAACCGCTTTAACGGAGTATCGAGAAAACGCTCGACGCCGCTGAAATCTACGATCTCGTCAAAGTGAGTGTCGATCTGTGACCGGCGCATACCTAGAATGCTGCCGTTCATGTATATATTTTCGCGGCCCGTCAGTTCGGGGTGAAAACCCGTGCCAACTTCAAGCAGCGAGCCGATCCTGCCGTATAACTCCACGCGTCCGGTCGTCGGTTCGGTGATCCGTGACAACACTTTCAGCAGAGTTGATTTGCCAGCACCGTTTCTGCCGACTATCCCAACGACATCGCCCGGATATATGTCGAAGCTAATATCGCGGAGCGCCCAGAAATCCAGATTTGTGTCCGTCGAATTGCCCTTGACCCGGTCAAAAGGCTTTCTAGCGACCTTGATCAACGATTCACGGATCGTAGAATAGCCCTCGGGAGCTGCCCCGATACGAAATTTCTTTCCGACTCCCTGTGCTCTTATTATCGGCCTCATCGCGTTTCAGATAAGATCGGCAAAACTTCGCTCCATGCGGCGGAAACTGTAGCCCGCATAGACCACGATCACGATCGTAAGCCCCAACGAGATCGCAAGTGCGGGCCAGTCAAAAGGTTTTCCGAAAAACGCTGCCCTGTAACCTTCTATCTGTGCCGCCAGAGGGTTTATCGTCAGCAGCCACCGCCATTTCTCAGGAACCAGGCTGCTTGGATAGATTATTGGGGTGACAAAGAGCCCGAGCTGTACAAAGAACGGCAAGGCATATCGGATGTCGCGATACTTTACGTTCAATGCCGAAAGCAATGCTCCCACACCAGTCGCAAATAGAGCGGTCATCCCGACCAGAACCGGGAGCATCAACAGATTGATCGATAATCCGACCCCGTAGTAGAACATCAAGATAACCAAGAGAACAAATGCGATCGCGAAATCCAGGAGGCCAGATGCCACCGAAGCGATCGGAATGATTAGGCGGGGAAAGTAAACCTTAGTTATTAGATTCGAATTGCCGACGAGGCTGTTTCCGCTATTCGAGATCGCGTTCGAAAAGAAGGTCCATGGCAAAAGTCCAGCGTATGCAAAGAGCGGATATGGAACAGCGTCCGATGGGACGCCTGCAAGCCGCCCAAAGAACAGCGAGAAGATGAGCATTGTAAATAGCGGCTGGATCACCGCCCAGGCCGCGCCTAGCACGGTCTGTTTATACCGGACCCGTATGTCCCGCATTGTGAGGATATAAAGCAGGTCACGGTAGTGCCAGATATCGCGTAGTTTCAAAGCCGACCATTTACCGCTTGGCTCGATGATGACGAGAGGCTTCGATGGCAATACAACCGAAGGGCGCACGCCCGAATCAGCCGGTTGGTTTTCGTTCGTCATCGTGGTTTCGAGATTCGAGTCGGCGGGAACATTCATCAAGCATTTTCGTGTCGGACGTCCAAATCGAGAGTCTATTGGTTTGGATCGGCTTCGTCAATTTACTATGCTTTCGTCATTGCCACGCAAACGCGGGTGTTTTGGATGCTCTCATCCTGTATTGAATTCGGGAGCATGGGGGATATCCTCGGTCGTGGACGGCAAAATAGCGGACTTTAATTCGTCTTCAGCAAGTATCACTCTGCGTTCGGTCCTATTGGAGCAAAAATATGGGAAAAGGTGATTGTGCGTTAATGCAGGACGACGGCGACTGCAAGGTCGCGCCTGCAAAGGATTCGTCGAGCGCTTTTGATCCGCGGCGACCGGAGGGCGACATTGTAATCTCGAAACCGGTGGGGATGGGCGGGGTCAACGTTTTTGAGGACGTATTCAATATCCAATACGGGCTCGACCAGGTGGCTCCGATCGACGGTGGCCCGAGCCCGCAACTCGTCATCGACGGCAAATGCGGGCAGCTAACGCTAGGCGCGATCCGCGAATTTCAAAAGAAGCATTTCGGCTGGGCCGGAACGGACGGCCGAATTGACCCGGGCAAACAGACCTTGGCAAAGATCAATGAGAAGAGGAACAGAAATGTTTTCCCGACCATACCGCTTAGCCTAAAGACCGAAGGATTTCTTTTGGCCGGAATGCTGCAGCACGTAGCGTTTACCCGCAAGTGCGTCGAGGCGGCGATCGAGAATATCAATACGGCAATTCCTGTCGCGGATCTTCCATCCGGGAGCCAAGGGCGCGACGGCGCGATGTCTCTGCTAAACAGACACTTTCGCATCGACAATTTCAGTTCGCGCCGATCGGTGCTTGAACGAATGCGGACGGTTTACGGATTTATGCTCCCGGTCCTCGACCGGCCAAACGAATTTATCACACTAGATACGACCAACGCCGGCGAAGATATCAGCACGGTAGCCTTCGCCCGTTTGGGCGGCTTTCACATCCACCAGGGAAAGATCGTCTTGCGACGCGGCGTGCTCTTTGCTACGGGTATTCAGGATTTCGCCGCATTTATCTTTACGCACGAGCTTCGGCATTTCGTCGATCAGGATGGGGCCAACGGCCATTTTGGAAAGGGCTGGGTTACCGATGCCGCCATGCGGTCATTGCGGGAAACGCAAACCGTCCTGAACTGTGACAGCTTTGCCGGTTTCGCTCTCGAAGCTCAAAATGGAATCATGGAACGCCCGCAGTGGGTAAGGTCAAGCGTGTTTCGTTGAAACGCAAAAAAAGCGTGGGATCTAAGCCACGCCTTTTTTATTTCAACAAAGCTGACGATCAGTGATCGTGATTCGCTCCGTCGGGCATGTTGCCGTGATAGATCTCGCTACCAGTCGCGACAAACTCCTTTGCCTTTTCACTCATACCAACAGCTAGAGCCTTTTCGGCCTCAATGTTTTGGGCGTTGGCATAATCGCGAACGTCCTGCGTGATCTTCATCGAGCAGAAATGCGGGCCGCACATCGAGCAGAAATGAGCCAGCTTTGCACCTTCGGCCGGAAGCGTTTCGTCGTGAAACTCCTTCGCCTTTTCCGGATCGAGACCGAGATTGAATTGATCTTCCCAGCGAAACTCGAAACGCGCTTTTGACAGAGCGTTGTCGCGATACTGCGCTCCCGGATGGCCTTTTGCAAGATCGGCGGCGTGAGCTGCAAGCTTATATGTGATAACGCCTTCCTTCACGTCATTCTTGTTTGGCAAACCGAGGTGCTCCTTCGGAGTGACGTAGCAGAGCATCGCAGTTCCGAACCAGCCGATCATCGCCGCGCCGATGCCCGAAGTGATGTGGTCATAGCCCGGAGCGATGTCGGTCGTCAGCGGTCCTAGCGTGTAGAAAGGTGCTTCGCCGCAGATCTCGAGCTGCTTATCCATGTTCTCTTTGATCAGGTGCATCGGCACGTGGCCCGGCCCTTCGATCATCGTCTGACAATCCATTTCCCACGCGATCTTGGTGAGTTCGCCAAGGGTATCGAGCTCGGCAAACTGAGCCTCGTCATTAGCATCGGCGATGCTTCCCGGACGAAGGCCATCACCTAAGCTGAACGCAACGTCATACGTCCGCATGATCTCGCAGATCTCGCGAAAGCGGGTATAGAGAAAACTCTCTTCGTGATGAGCCAGGCACCATTTCGCCATGATTGACCCGCCCCGGCTGACAATGCCGGTGGTTCTCTTCGCAGTCATCGGAATGTAAGGAAGGCGAACGCCCGCATGGATCGTAAAGTAATCTACTCCCTGCTCGGCCTGCTCGATCAGCGTGTCGCGGTAAATTTCCCAAGTCATGTCCTCGGCCTTGCCGTTAACCTTTTCGAGTGCCTGATAGATCGGGACGGTACCGATCGGCACCGGCGAATTTCGCAATATCCATTCGCGGGTCGCGTGAATATTCTTGCCCGTCGAGAGGTCCA
>JBDTZW010000219.1:0-8357 GCA_040004905.1 Acidobacteriota bacterium | reverse complement strand
CTCTTTCCCGAAACCGTTAAACTAAAATCAAAAGATCTCCCCTATAAGTATTTTTTGATCCCCGTCCAACGAGAAAAGTTACCCACCCTTGTTCGCTAATCCTATGTGTTGCTTTAACAACACCTTCCGAAGCGTCCGCAGTTTACCTTCTGTGCCAATACTGGCAAACTTCGTGCCAACGATACCAATTTCGCTAACCCTTTATTTTCGTTGATTTAGCTAAATTGACATATGTTTAACGATGTAATACACCTGTCTGTATTACATACAGTCGCCGTGCGCATTATCATTTTAACTGTTCGATTTCCAATCATTGTATGATTAGCGACCTACTATGATTAAATAATCCGGTGATTATCTCCGAGACTGAATTCGTGCGAATTTGGGAAGATATATGTCGGGACAAAGACAGGATCGTCAAAGCCAATCCGGTCGGTTCGGATGAGGAGATATTGCTATGGATGCTTTTAGGAACTCTTCTCAGTTATCTCAGCCTTTCGGAGCTTGAAATGCCGTGTTTTAAGGAAAAGCCGGACGCGGAAACTTATCGCAAGGCTATTCTGTTTGTACTAAAAGGTCGGAAAGCGAACCCTTTCGATGCGGAATCCTATCTGGCGGATATGAACCTATAAAGATCTTATGCTCGTCGAGCGATTTGTATTAACGGCCTTTCAACAAAACACGAGGGTTATCGCTTGTGAAAGTACCCATCGAGCGATCTGTATCGATCCGGGCGAGAGGTCGGACAGATTGGTGGGATTTATAAGAGACTATAACCTTGAACTGCAGGCAATCGCTTTGACGCATGGACATCTCGATCATGTCGGCGGAACCGCGGATCTCGCGGACGAGTTTCCGGACGCAGAGATCATTTTGCATCACGATGATGAAGACCTTTACTATGCACTGCCGCAACAACCGATATTTATGGGAATTCAGCCTCACCAACTGAAGGAGTTAGGCCTGGAGTATCGGGAACCTCCGAGATTGACGAGAAACTGGCAGCACGGCGAGATATACGCCGTCGGCGATTTGAGATTTTCGGTCAGGCACTGCCCCGGACATACGCTTGGACATGTGGTTCTCGCCGAAGAGAACGAGAAGAAGGTCTTTGTCGGGGATTGTCTTTTTGCCGGCTCTATCGGGCGAACGGACCTGCCGGGCGGCAGCTATGAGCAGCTCATGGAATCCATCGAAACGAATATTCTTTCGCTGGATGACGACGTTGTGGTCTATTCGGGGCACGGCCCCGAGACGACCGTCGGGAGCGAGAAAAAACACAATCCGTTTCTCAACGGCGGTCCACAGAGCGGAACCGGACGCTTTATTTAGAGGGTGTGGCCTTGCCCGGATCGGAAGCCTTCGAGGTCAAGGAATAGACCTTGAATAGTCCGACTGTCTCGCCTGCGTCTCGCTGGTACCAACGGTCTACATTTGAATAATTCGGTTCAGCTTTTGCCGGAACTATCAAATAATTCAAGGCGGGTTTGCTAACTTCCTCTAACCCAAAATTCGTGACGAAATCGGCATACCTTTGCGCCTCCTCTCGAGTCTCGGAAGGTTTTATCGCTTCGCCAGCGCCGAGTCCGGGTAGAGCTCGTCCGGACCCAAAGATCGCGGCGGTCACTTCAAACGAGTTAGAGGCCAACGCATCGGACAGATCCTTGTCGGAATAGCCAGAATAATAAAGGTAGAGATAGAAGAGCCGTTTGTTCTCTTCGACGCTTACGCCGCCCGCCGAGGATGTATGAGCGTTCCACAATGGCCGCATGGTCGAGACGGTAGGCACAATGTCAGAAGTGATGAAATTGGTAGCAAGAACTATCGGCGTATCGCCCAGTTCCGATCTTTGACGTTGTTTGTCCATGATAAGACGGATCGCGGGAACTGATTCGTCGCGGATCTGGGCAGCGAGTGCGTTACGGCTTGTGGAAGTTGAGGCTTCGACGAGCCCCCAGACGACTGAGGCGGCAGCAACGTAGGTTATCAGCTTGCGGGTACGATCGGTAGTCGCGGACAAATCGGAAACCACGGCGAAGAGCAAAACAATACTGGCGAGTACCAGGTAGTTTGCGATAAAAATTTCGTAGTGAACCGGTTGGAGTGATCGGCCGGTAAAAACCTGCTGGTTAAAAAGTACTAAGGGTGTTACCGCGAACGACAGCGTCAGTACGACTTTCGGATCTTTGATCGAAATCCGCTTGCGATAAACAAGAATTCCGGCGATGACTATTATCAACAAACCTATGATCAATGTCGGGTGCAGCAGGTCCGGAATGTGGGTTCGCGTCAGGAGCTGAACACTATCGAGATCTGGCGAACGGCCGCTAAGCATGATCGAATACGGGATCAGTGAAAGGACCGCAAAGGCGACAATGATCGCCGCCGAGAACCCGATGCTTTTTCGACGATCTGGAAAAACACTAAGGGAAAATATCGTTAAACATCCCGCCGCCGCCGCCGCCGCCGTCCAAAGATAAAAGTACGAAAAAACTAGAAGAGCGAAACAAGTTCCGCTTGCCAGCGCGTATAGAAGCGACGGCCGACGTTCGTCCTCATTCAAACTGCGCCAAACGAGCCCACAGAAAACGAAGAATAAAGGAAAGGCAAACCCGGGTTGATACCGTCGAAGAAAGGGAAAGAAATCGATCAGGACACTGCCGCGGGTCAGAAAGCTCAGTTCGCCTTGAAATGCAGCAGCGGTGCCAAGGCACATGACGAAAAGCGAGCCAACCGCAGAAATTGCCGAATCGCCGGTTACGGATCGCAAGAACCAATACAGAGCAAAAGCAGACAAGACGGCGAGAATAAGGCTAGCGGCAATGAACGAAGTCGAGGTGGACAGCCCAAAAAGTCTCGTTGGTGTCGCGATCAAGTACGCGGGCACGAACTGGATCGAGTAGAGTGATTCATGAGCTGTATTGTCCACGCCGACAAACGGATCATTCTCGCGCGGTTTGCCGTTTACAAGAGCGTTAATGTAAGCGGAGTAGGCGGTCTCGTCGTAGTTCGAAACTACGTACGATCCGTGCCACGACGAGCCTTTTGCGATCAGTAGGCTGATCTGCGGGTATATCGCAAGCACAGCCATTATCACGGCAGGCCCCAAGGCATACTTCCAGGAAATTTTGGCGCGAGCGTTTTCCATTTGGTTTGTGCTTGTAAAAAAGGCCGAGCGAAAGTTCGCTCGACCAATCATAATACAAGTTTTATCCCAATCAATAAATTGCCGTGCCTGGCGGACCGGATCCGACGCCTAAGCAACCGTAACTTCTTTCGAAAGATACACATCCTGAACGGCGTTAAGAAGTTCGACGCCTTCGGCCATCGGCCTCTGAAACGCTTTGCGGCCCGAAATAAGACCCGTTCCGCCGCCGCGTTTGTTTATAACCGCGGTGCGGACCGCTTCAGAAAGGTCACTCGCCCCTTTTGATTCGCCGCCCGAATTTATTAAGCCGCAGCGACCCATGTAGCAGTTGGCGACCTGATATCGAACGAGGTCGATCGGATGATCGGTCGTCAGTTCGGTATAGATCCGCTGATCGGTCTTGCCATAGCTGCTCTCCATGTTCAAGGCATTATAGCCACCGTTTCGTTCAGGCAATTTTTGTTTGATAATGTCGGCGTGAATCGTAACACCTAGATGATTTGCCTGGCCCGTCAGATCTGCGGCCGTGTGCATGTCGCCGTCCTTCGTTTTGAATTTCGGGTTTCTCAGATAACACCAGAGGATAGTGGCCAACCCAAGCTCGTGCGCATAGGCGAAGGCTTCGGCGACTTCGACGATCTGGCGGGTTGATTCATCGGAGCCGAAATAGATGGTCGCTCCTATGGCGACCGCTCCCATATCGCGTGCCTGATCGACCGTGCCGAACATTACCTGATCGAATTTGTTCGGATAGGTAAGCAGCTCATTGTGGTTGATCTTTACGATAAACGGGATCTTGTGAGCGTACTTTCGCGCAACGGAACCGAGAACACCGAACGTCGATGCTACGGCATTGCAGCCGCCCTCGATCGCGAGTTTTACGATATTTTCCGGATCGAAATACGCCGGGTTGGGCGCGAAGCTTGCGCCCGCCGAATGCTCGATCCCCTGATCGACCGGCAGAATAGAAAGATGTCCCGTTCCCCTTAGGCGTCCGTTATCGATCAAGGTCTGCAGGCTTCGCAAAACGTTCGGATTCCGGTCTGACCCTACCCAGATCCGATCTACAAAGTCAGGGCCCGGTACGTGGATATTCTCTTTCGGTATGGTCTTGGAAACATGGCTAAGAAGCGATTCTGCATCGGTTCCTAAAATTTCCCGGATCTTGGCAATATCAAGTGTCATCAAGCTATCTCCTGAAAATAAAGATGTTATTAAATTGAATGAATTATGACGAATTATAACACAGATATTTTCTGTCAGGTTTTTGAGAAATTCGTTGATTTGGCACTTTTAGTTTTGTAGAATGTATCGAATGTTCGCTCCATTTCTTACATGTTCGGCAGCTCATTGAGCCGAACAGTGTCCGCGGAGTAGTTCTCCAAATTTTTCACGATACGAGGCTTAGATCGATGTTAACTCCTATTAGGCGAAGTGTGTTTTTCGTACTGTTTACTCTTCTTGTTCTTTGCGGCCATACCATAGCGTTAGCCGGCGACGATTGGCGCGAGGTCACCACCGCCGAACTGCAGATGAAGGCAGCAAAGGTCGAACCTGACGCCGATGCCGAAGCGATCTTTTGGGAAGTAAGAGTCGATGACAGTTCGACCGACGGTCTGGGACTCAAACACTACGTGCGCGTCAAGGTCTTTACCGACAAGGGCCGCGAGGAATACAGTAAATATGACATCACATATGGTAAGGGTACGAAGATCAAGGACGTCGAAGCCCGGGTCACTAAACCTGATGGCACTGTCGTATTCCTGAATAAAGATGACGTCTTTGAGCGAGAGATCGTAAAAGCCAGTGGCGTCAAGATAAAGGCAAAAACGTTTGCGTTGCCTGGCTTAGAAACTGGATCGGTGGTTGAGTACCGTTATCGCGAGATCGAAGAGAATAGGTCAGCGAATATGCCGCTCATATTCCAGCGCGACATCCCGATCGAGACCGTTTCGTATTTTGTCAAACCCTTTGCGGGTGAACTGGGTATGAGGTATGAAAAATTCAATGTCGGCGAGACAAAATTCGAAAAGGACAAAGGGGGATTTTATCGGGCAACGATGACAAATGTGCCGGCGCTTCATGAAGAGCCTTATATGATGCCGGTGAATGAAGTGCGCTCCTGGATGTATATCTATTATAGTCGCGATTCATCAAGCAACTCACAGGAGTATTGGAAAAACATAAGCCGAGCAGTTTATGAGGGATCTAATGCGTCGCTAAAAGTAAATGATGATGTTAAGGACGCGGCGAATGAAGCGATCAAAGGCGCCGCGACTGAAGAGGAAAAACTCAAAAAGATCTTCGACTATACCAAGACTCAGATAAAAAATATCAGCTATACCCCGAATGTCAGTGACGACGATAAAAAAGCGGTAAAGAATAGCAAAACGCCAGCTGACACGCTGAGGTTAAAGATGGGCAGCGGCGGCGATATCGACAGTTTGTTTGGCGCGATGGCTCGTGCGGCAGGATTTGACGCCAGGGTTGCCCTCTCGGGAAACCGCAGCGAACTTTTCTTCAACCCCAACATCGCGAATTTTTCTTTGATGCTCAACTCGTCCAGCATTGCCGTCAAGGTCGGGAACGATTGGCGTTTCTTCAGCCCCGCCGAGTATTACGTGCCATTCGGAATGATGAACTGGTCGGAAGAAGCCCAGATGGCAATTGTTACGGATCCCAAAGAATTGATATGGAAAATGGTCCCGCTCTCCCCGCCGGAGAAGACGATGATCAAAAGAACGGGAAAGTTCAAACTTCTGGACGACGGGACCTTGGAAGGCGACGCTCGAGTCGAATACACGGGCCATTATGCGATAAGAGAAAAGCTTAACAATTTTAGCGATTCCGGTGCGCAGCAGGAAAAGACCCTTAGATCACTAATAAAAGAAAACATTCTCGGGACCGCGGAGATACAGAATTTCACGATCGAGAACGCCACCGATCCTGAAAAGCCGTTCGCCTATACGTTTAAGGTACGTGTTCCGAACTATGCGTCGAAAACCGGCAAGAGACTTTTCTTTCAGCCGAACATCTTTGAACGAAGCTCGCATCCTCGCTTTACGAGCAACACAAGAAAGTACGAGATTTATTTCGATTACCCGTTCTCAGAAAATGATGATATAAGCATCGATTTTCCTTCGGGATTTTCACTGGAAAATGCCGATGCTCCTGGGGCGATACAGGATTCTAAGGGCATTTATAGCCATGTCTCCTATCTGGGCATAACGAAGGACAAGAAAACACTGGTATACCGGCGCACATTTTCATTTGGAGGCGGCGGCAATATCGACTTTCAAGCGGCGTCCTATCCGGCCATAAAAGGATTATTCGAAGCTTTTAACAAAGCTGATGTACATCAAATGACACTCCATCAGGACGCCGTGACAGCCGCTGTATCACCGTCGAACTGAGCGTTAGAAAATAACAAACTGGTCCACCGCCGATATTAAGAACTCCCATATGAATAAGAAAACAATTGTCATCTCGTTCCTGTTTATTTTGCAGCTTTCTCTAGCAGCCCTCGCGGGCGGCGATGATACAGCGCCGGGGTGGCTACAGCAGGACTCGCATCTAAAGGTGCCCACATATGATGTCAAAGGGCTGCCCGCGGTGGTTCTAAGAAAGGAAGAGAGCATAACCATAGATTCGGACGGGACCGTTACTCGGACTGAGCGGGGGGCCATCCGGTTCCTGCTTCACGAGGGTCGCGGAGAGGCTCTTGCCAGAGCAGTTTATGAAACTGACAGCGCAAAGGTTAGTGATATCAGCGCCTGGTTAATAAAAGCCTCCGGTCAAATGAAGAGTTTTGGAAAAAAGGAAACGCTCGACATTGCACTCGCTCCCAACGACCTCTACAACGAAGCTCGGATAAAAGTCATCGATGCCACCGAAAGCGCCGACGCTGGGGACGTGTTCGGATACGAGACAGTTACCGAACAGAAGAGTGTTTTCAGCCAGTTTGAATTTGATTTCCAGGAAAACCTGCCGGTGATCTTTTCCAGCTTTAATCTCAACCTGCCCACTGGATGGAAAGCGGAAAGCGTGACCTTTAACCGAGCAAAGGTGGAGCCGTCTGTCGACGGTGCCTCTTATACCTGGCAGCTCCGCGACCTAAATCCGATCGATCCCGAGCCTTCTAGTCCATCGCCTGCTAGCCTTTCCCCGCGTCTGGCTGTAAGTTTTTATCCTGCGGCTGCAACCACCACGTCGCTGCGCACTTTCGCCGATTGGAACGCGGTTGCTCGTTGGATGGCCGAGCTGGAAGATCCGCAGATGACCGTGGATGATGCTCTAGCGGGAAAAGCCCGAGATCTGACCGCAAATTCAAAAACAGAACTCGAAAAGATCAAGGCTATCGCTCGCTATGTGCAGCAAACGCAATACATATCTATCCAGATCGGACTGGGCCGCGGCGGGGGATACGTGCCTCATTCGGCGACCGAAGTATTTGCAAAGTCGTACGGCGATTGCAAGGACAAGGCGAATCTAATGAGGGCCATGTTAAGCGCCCTAAAGATTTCGGCTTATATGGTGAGCATTACCGCTGACGATCCCACGTATGTAAGAGCTGAGTGGGCTTCGCCCGGCCAGTTCAATCATTGCATTGTCGCGATCAAGGTTGGCGATGAGACAACGGCAGCCTCCGTTGTAGTTCATGCGAAACTCGGGCGTCTGCTGATATTTGATCCAACCGACCCGTACACGCAGGTGGGCGACCTTCCGAGAGAAGAACAGGGCAGTTTCGCCCTGATAGATCATAAGGATAGTGATTCTCTTCTTAAGATGCCGGTAACGCCGCCCGAGATGAACAAACTCGAGAGAACAGTTGATCTCACACTCTCACAGGATGGTTCTATCGCCGGAAGCATCAATGAGACGTCGATCGGCCAGTCGGCCGCCCTGGAAAGGGCTCGTTTCAAACGATTGTCTGGCCCGGATTATAACTCGATGATCGACAATTGGGTATCACGCGGCGCATCAGGAGCAAAGACGACCAAGGTCGCTCCAAACGATGACAGTACGAACGGGATCTTTAATTTGGCCGTCGAATTCTCGGCAAACGGTTATGCCCAGATCATGCAAGACCATCTGATGGTATTCAAACCCGCCGTGATAGGCCGGCTGGAAAATCTATCGTTCTCGGAAGGCAGGCGAATGAATCCGTACGTGATCGAATCGAGAAGCTACTCCGAGCAAGTTAAGATCA
>JBDTZW010000403.1:0-8365 GCA_040004905.1 Acidobacteriota bacterium | reverse complement strand
CCAGCTTCGGCCTGGAACGTCAAAATCCGCCATCACCTGAAAGCGATGATCAACGATGCGTTCCTGTTCTGCTATACTTCCTCCGCCTTCCATATTCGATTGGCCGAAGCATATGTAGATATAGAAATTCGGGTCGGGAGCAGCCAAAACACGCGCGGCGGGAATTAGCAAAACAACAAGAAAGAACAGCATCATCTTAATTTTCATAACGGTCGCTTCCATAGTTAAGTCAAATTTGATCGAAAGATTTGAATAACTTACGTGCTCTACTTTGATTTTTCGGCAGCAGATATGGCTCTTACTTCTCCAAGGCTCACAGTAATATTCCTTATCGGTTTGTCGTTAGCATCGAGAAACCGCGCGCAGAAATCTGTTGCCCCGCCGCCATTAACGACTGCGGCGCGGATGATGTTTTGCCCTTTCTTAAGAGTCAGCCGCTTGGAAACTCCATCGTCAATGACTGTCTGACGATCACCATAAATACCTATGACTTCTTTACCGTTTACCCACCATACGGATGCCGCGTTAGAGCCAATGGACAGCCGCACGTCGAGCATCTCAAGGGGGGAGTTGATGATCGTCACAACCCAAAACAGAACATCAGAAGTCTTTTTTCCTGCGCGCGAGCAAAGTGAAAGAGATTCACGTTGTAGTTTAGAGTATCCACCGCATGCCATCTGAGTTCCGCACCACCGACGTTCACGAGGTCGCCATCATGCGGGACAACTGTCAACTGATTCAGAAACTGCTCCTTCTTAACAAGTATTTGCACCACGCTGTCCGTAAGTCCATTGGCAGTAATCGGATCCAGGATAAACCAGCGTTGTATGAAACCATCGTCATTGGGAACTTTTTCGGGCGTAGCTGGTTTCGTCAAAGTAACGGGCGCCGTCTGTGCCACGATATCTTTATTAATTTGTAATAACTGCAACAAAAGCGTTGTTGCAGCGATGAATGCGATATGTTTTATAAAGCGCATATTCACAAACTTACCTAGGAAAATATCCTTTTATCTTTATGGCATATTGATAAGCCAGCGTTGTTTCTCGCTCAACGGATCAAACTTTGCCAGCGTCGCGAAACTACTGCCCACAGCCGAAAGCACAAGCGGCCCATTCGAGTTGGGAATCGCCTTTGGCATAATGCGCCAACTGCCGTCCGCAAGCTGATCGAAACGCCAAAGTTGTTCTGGGCTTCCGGTAAACTCTGGCAAAGCGACCAATTCGCCGCCTGTCGTAGCCGTTAATGTGCGATCGGTCCCCGCGATAGTAATCTTGAAATACGGCGCGCCAAGATAACCTCCGGCATTGCCGACCGGCTCGATCTTCCATTTCTGCTGCGCTTGTAACATATAGTTAGACATCCGAACATCAATGTTGCCTGTCGGCCATTTCGTTGAAACTTCCGCGACGTCCTGTGACGGGATCGGCTTGCCAATACCCGCAAAGATTCCGCCTGCGGCGGTGGGCGGAATTACATTATTGGCGGGCGCCGGTGTCGTGTTTGACACTCCCGGCGGCGGCCCTCGCCTGACGGGTCTGCCGCCGACGGGAAATCCCTCCACAGCAAGTTCCAGCGAAGTTCCTGTACGCAGCGATTCAATTTGATAAGCGCCTTCCCTCAAATTCTCACCCGCCACAAGCCAACCGTCTCTCCAAAGCAATGGACGAATATCAAGCACGCTGCCGCCGCCTCGGTCCAGATCAGCTTCATAGTGAAGTGAGAACCTCTGCACACCATTCCCCAGATCGAAGAGTCCAAAATGTCCGGGACCAATTACGCGACCTGATGAACCTGCGAAAAGTTTGCCTCCGCCCTGAATCATATCTACGCCCATATTGTCTCTAAATGGTCCTGTGACTTTCTTCGAGCGACCTACGCGAATGTTGTAGCCCGAGTCCGCACCGCGACAGCAACTTCCGTGTGTTACCAAAAGGTAATACCAACCATCGTGATAAATCATGGTAGAGGCTTCGCTATTGATGGCAATGTTGCGGGGCTTTGCATTATCGTTGAGGCGTTTGCCTGTTTTGGGGTCAAGTTCCACTAACCTTGTATATCCGAAATAAGAGCCGTATGTTAACCAAAGCCGCTTGGTGTTGGGGTCAAGAAAGATGCCAGGGTCAATCGCGTTGCAATCTTCGACTCCGTCAGACGATGCCACTACGCCGCCCTCTTCCCATTTGTACGCAGGTGAATTCGAATCGAGCGTTTTGTTTATTAGCAGGTTGATGTCAGCCTTCGTTGGACCGCTGTTGGCGGCGATATACAACAAATATTTGTCACCAATGTGAATGACATCCGGCGCCAATCCGCGCCGTGGGAGCGGATCACCGCGCCGCCACGTCCAACCGTCATCCGAAACGAGCGACGTACCGCCCGTGCCGTAAGTGTAAAACTTGCCGTCGCAGAAAATGATGGTGGAAGGATCATGAATCCCTATTTGACCTTCCAGCGCGAAGGCAGATGAGTTATGAACGAAAATAAACAGAAGCGGCATAAAGATGGTCGCTGAAAAGTTTTTTTTCATAAAACCTGTGATATTTGAAAATAAAAGCTCGAGCATTCGTCTTATTGTCGGCGAACTATAGACTTTCGCAATTACCATCACCGTCCTCATTTGAAAGCGTAGAATTCGCGCTCGTTATATTCAAAGTAGTCGAAATCTGCCGGATACGCCGTGCCGGCATAATCCTGACAACACATCCCGACAAACGCCCCCGTGAAATTCGGCAAACCCGGTGGTCCAGCCTCATCGGACAGGATGCTTGCGTCGAAAATTTCCGGCAGCCTCTGCCATTCGCCATCGCCCTCTCGAAATGCAAATCGCAGTCGTTCGTAGTCCACTTCTACACGCAACTGAACGGGCATACTCGCATTGACACGAATCGGCTCGGTGAACAAATCCGGCAGCTCCGGGTGGCACGTCATCGCGCGTAGGTGTTTGCCCACGACCTCATCAGTCGAGATATACAGATAATGGAATTTAGATGCATTGTAGTAGCAGATAAGCCCTGCTTGTTGCTGGTAGTTTTGCGGCTCAAACTCGACGGCTGTTATTGCGCTGTAGCAGTGCGCTTGCTGCCTGCGTGCTACGAGGGCTTGGCGAAACAAGCTTCCGGTTGTTTCCCGTCCGAAAAGGCGCAAGTATCCCTGTCTCGCGGTTAAGCTGAACAACTCGTCCGGAAAGGGCGAGCGCAGCCATTGAAACTCTATAGGTAAAGCAGAATCGCCAAACTGTTCGCGCGTGCGTCGCGGTTGGAAAGGGTGCGACGGTAACTCGGGCGCGGAAGTTTCTAACTGCGGCAGCGCATCATGATTTTCCGTGTACAGCCAATCATCCTCGCCCCACACCATGCGTTGGATCGCAGTCTCACGCCCGAGCGTGCAACGTCCGCGATCGCGTAGCGGGCGGCCGCATAGGTAGACCATGAATGTATCGCCGTTCTGTGTTTCAACAAGGTCTGCATGTCCGGCACGTTGCAGCTCAGCGTCAGGGCGGGAGCGTGCCGTCAGAATATATGTGTCAGGATGTAGCTCATACTTTCCCAGCAACTCGCGCGAACGCGCCATCGTCACAGCGTGTCCCCAACCAGTGCCACCTTCTGCCGTGATCAGATAGTAATAATCGTTGCGTTTGTACAAATGCGGTGCTTCGGTAAATCCGATAGATGTTCCTGTGAAGATTTTGTGCCGTTCGCCAACCAATTTGCGTTCACTGGCGGAATACTCCTGAAGCACTATACCGCCAAACCGATCCTTATTTGGACGGTGATCCCAGAGCATGTTAACCAGATACTTTCGCCCGTCAGTATCGTGAAAAAGCGACGGGTCAAAGCCGCTGCTGTTCAAATAAACAGGGTCTGACCACTCGCCATCAATCGTTTGGCAAGTCACAAAATAGTTGTGCATATCGCGCAAGCCCGCGCCGACGCTGCCAGGTTGTGACGCGCGCCCGTAGCGCTTAACATCCGTGTAAATCAAATAGAATAGTCCGCCATCATAAGACAAACATGGTGCCCAGATGCCGCAGGAATCCGGGTCGCCTAACATATTCAACTGACTCGGACGCCTGAGCGGGCGCGTCAAAAGTCGCCAATGAACAAGGTCGCGCGAGTGGTGAATCTGTACACCGGGAAACCATTCAAACGTAGAGGTGGCTATATAATAATCATCACCTACGCGCAAGATTGATGGGTCAGGATTGAATCCGCGGAGAATAGGGTTTTGAATCACTTTAACTGATTTATTCATCGCATTTTTCTCTCTCAGACCTCTACGGTTTCAACCTCCTCTCCATTGGTTTTAACCACAGTCCATAAGATGACTGCGCCTATGACATCAAGCAGGCCCAAGCAGACGAAAAACGGCGCATAGCCAATCTTCAAAACCAGTGCGCCTATCAGAAGCGAAAAGATGAGCAGTCCTGCGTTACCGAATGTTCCAGCCATTCCCGCAACAGTCGCCACTTCGTTCTTCTTAAACAGATCCGAAGACATAGTGATTACGGTTACAGACAGGGTTTGATGTGCGAAGCCTGCAAGACTTAGTAGAGCAATCGCGGTATATGGGCTTTGTACGAAGCCTACGAAGCCTACGCCGAGCATCATAACGGCACCTAGCGTGAATGACGCTCGACGCGCATTAATGAGACTGAGGCGCCAGTATTTTTGCATCCATAAACTAAACGTCCCGCCGAAGATGCAGCCTATGTCAGCCGCCAGAAACGGCAGCCAGGCAAAAAGTGCTATTTGTTTTATGTCCCAACCGCGCGTCTGCGACAGGTAGAGAGGCATCCAGAAGGTCAACGTTCCCCATGCAGGGTCAGCCAGAAAGCGCGGCAGTGCGATGCCCCAAAAATTCCGTCGACGCAGCAGCGACGTTACCGAAGGGCGTGTGCCATCATCCTGTAAGTGTTTCTCTTGTCCGTCGGTGATGAATTCAAACTCTGAAGGCGACAGAGCGGGATGCTTCTCCGGCGGGTGATAAAGCAACAACCATGCGACAACCCAGACGAGACCTAAAACACCGGTAATAACAAATGCCGATTGCCAGTTGTATTGAAGAATCGCCCACGCGACGAGAGGCGGCGCGAGCATTGAGCCGAACGATGCTCCGATATTATAAACGCCGCCAGCAATTCCGCGCTCTCGCGCTGGAAACCATTCGGAGGTCGCCTTCATCCCTGCGGGGTTTGCCGAGCCTTCAGCCAACCCCAGGAGACCGCGCAAGCCCGCGAGAATTTGCCAGTTGTAAGCAAACGCGTGCGCCATGCTGATAAGCGACCACGCGATGGCGAAAATCGCGAAACCGCGTTTTAGCCCTATCACATCCAGCACATAACCACAGAGCGGTTGAAGCATTATCGCTCCCTGAAATATGCCTACAATCCACGAATACTGCTCTGGGCCGATTTGCAAGTCCTGCAACAGCGTCGGCGCGGCGACGGAGAGCGTACTGCGCGTAAGGTAATTGATGACTGCGCCAAGCATGATTAGCCCTATCATCCACCAACGCAGTCCTCTTATTTTCGTCAGTCCGTAAATCATCAACTTAGATTTCGGCGTTAAGTAAGCGTTGCTCATCTTGGGGTAATTTCATGCTGAAAAATAGTAAGCATTGCAGTTGCAACTGCAATGCTTACCAAACTCCTCATTGACCATGGCATTGATTCGCGTCCTGTGCTCAGAATGAATACTTTAATCCGAATTGAATCTGGCGCATTGGTATGGAGGTTGAATTGATGATGCCGAAGCCTTGATGTGCAGCGTTGGCAGGTGCTCCCGGAAATGCCGCGCCCGCCAGGATGTTAGCGTTCGGAGCACCCCACGATGGATGGTTGAAAACATTGAACGCTTCAACACGGAACTGAATGATATGGCGGTCGGCTATCTTAATTCGTTTACCTAATGCCATATCAATCGACTGGAAATGTGGCGTGAGCATTGTATTTCGACCAACATTGCCGAAGCTGCCTTGAGGTGCTTCGATGAATGATGCGGGATTATACCAAGCCAGCCCCGAAGTCGTAGGCGTGGGGGTTGAAAGATAACCGTTGCCCACTCCCGAATAGCTCGGACGGTCTGGCAGCGGATTGTTTGTGCCTGCGTTATTTGTGCCTATATTTAGCGATTCCGGAACACCACTTTGAATAGTCGAACTAAGGTTCAACTGCCACCCGCCTACAAATCCGTTGGCAACTGAATTTTTAATGTTCAGCATTTTACCTTTGCCTATAGGCAGTTCATAGACAGCACCTACAACCCAGCGATGACGAACATCAAAAGACGATGGTCCTTTTTCGCACTCAAGGCAGCTGCTGTCTTGTGGAAAGAGGGTGTCCAGTCCCTGCGTTCGTGTGCCGCTGGCATTGTCAATTGATTTAGCCCAGGTGTAATTCGTGTTTAAGCTGATACCGTCACCAAAACGGCGTGTAAGTTTCACGCTTGCAGCGTTATAGCTTCCTTTGAAAACGTCATTGACATAGGAGATGATCCCGTAATTGGCAAACGGGCGGCGTGAATTAATGGTGTTTAACGGACCCGGCAGTGCCTGGTTGACGTTTTGGAAACCATATAAGTGACGACTTTGTGACCCGTAATAGCCAAGTTCCAATGACCATTGGGTGCCAAGTTGTCGTTGAATGTTCAACATATATTGATATGTTCGCGGAGTGGCATGGTCGTAAGCGGCCGCTAGCGCAAACGGCGGTGGCACCTGGACTACGGTTCCGGATCCGCCGGGAATCGCATTGCTCCAGGTGATCGGATTTGCCGTCGTCGTGGTGAGGTCCACTCGGGCCGCGATGTTGCGCGCCACGTCGAAGTATACAGAGTTGGCGATGTCCTCCATATAGAAGACGCCAAAACCGCCACGGATTACGGTTTTATCATTGAGCGAGTATGCGATGCCTAACCGCGGAGCGAAACTCTTGTGTTGAGTTTTCAACAGGTTGTTATTCAGACCGCCGCCGCAAACCACGTTTGTGCTGGTCCAATGGACGCTCAGTCCCGCATATGGATCCGTGCAACCCTTGCCTTGCCGCACGAAGAACGGCCAATCGGCCTGCGGAGCGTTAGCAATAAACTCAATCTTGGGTATCTCCACCGTGACAAAGTTGCCCAGCGTATTGGTGAAGGGCGGTGTCAATTCGTATCGCAAGCCCAGCGACAGAGTCAGCTTAGGAGTGACCTTCCATGAATCGTCGATAAATGTGTGGAATACGTTGCGCTTGAATTTCGCATCGGCAACAGCGGCAGCATTTGTAGATACAAATATTTTTCCTAGCAGGAAATCTGCAAAGGCGTAGCCACCGCTAGCTGGATTTGCAGGATTGACGGTCGCGGTCGGTTGGAATGTAAACACACCGCGTGAAAACTGGTTACCAACCTGGTTGAAATTTTGTCGGTTAAACTCAGCCCCGAAGCCGAATGTATGTTTGCCGTGAACCCATGAGACCTTATCAAAGAATTGTGTATAGTTATTGTCATTCTTGAAAGGTCCGTCGTTGGCATCGCCAATTCCCGTGAATCCTCCGGCGCCACTAAATACTACGTTCGGAATTCCCCAGGTGATCGGATCCCCGGATTTCTGGTTAGGAATTCCGATTTCCGAAATCACATCCTTAACACCTGCACTCAGGGTGCCAAGAGAGTTGAAGAAACTCGTATAGCCAAAACGGGCTTCATTCACAAGGTTGGAGTTGATAGTCCGCGTGTTGGATATTGCCCACTGTTTATAGTGAGTCAGGATCTTTGTTCCCGCGGCATTTAGCGCTTGCGTTGATGTATTATCGTTACCCCAATTATATCGTCCCATCCATTGAGATTTTGTTGATTCGACAAAATCGAACCTCATAACATAACCGTTGCGGTCGAATGGCTGCGCACTTGTCTGTGTAAAATTGTTTGCTGCCAGTACGCTGGCGGAATTATAGTATTTCAAAAACTTTAGCGAGGTCGGATCTAAGCGGTTAGTGGGAATTATGTTGCCGGCGAAGGGCAATCCGGTGTTGGGATCGTAAATGATAGTAGATGGAAGCAGCTCGCTGAAGTCGCCGGCAAACATCTTAGTAGTTGGAACTGTAAAAGTGTTCAGCAGGCTTTGCTTGCGACGAAGTCCCTCATAATTTCCCATGAAAAATAGTTTGTCTTTCCCATTAAACAGATGAGGTATGCGGACAGGTCCATCTACTTCAAAACCGTAGTCGTTCCATTTGAAAGGATTTTTCGGTTTGACTGATGTGAACTGATACTGCTTTGCATCAAATTTTTCGTCACGCAGAAATTCAAAGAGTGTGCCATGAAAGGAATTGCCGCCGGACTTTGTGAGCACATTTACTTGTGTGCTTTGATGCCCGAACTCC
>JBDTZW010000237.1:0-8423 GCA_040004905.1 Acidobacteriota bacterium | reverse complement strand
ACGCGTTCCGACGTCACCGGTGACGAATAATCTCCCGACGTTTCTCGGCGGAGTCGCGTTGCGGCCGAACGTTACCTGCGATCCCGTTAACCATGGCGACCGGCCGGACCCGACTCGTGGGTATTTCCTACCTTCCTGCGTTTCCAGCACCATTCCGACGCCGTTCGCGCCCTTTGGCAATGCCGGACGCAATATTGCCCGCAGCGACAATTACTTCAATCTTGATCTGGCGATCCAAAAAGAATTCAGGGTCCCCATTACCGAGGAAACCAGGGTCTCCGTTCGCGGCGAGTTCTTCAACGTCTTTAATCGAACGAATTTCCAGGCTGCAAACGGCGATGCCACAAGTTCGAGTTTCGGCGTTATTACCAGCACCTTTCCCGCAAGACAGATCCAGGTTGCCGTCAAAATTTCGTTCTGACCATAGGACTTAGGACGGCCGCAAACGTATTCGACGTCAGCCGTCCGTTTCATTTTCAAAATATGAGATCAATATCGCTAATACTTTTACTGCTCATGGCTGCTGACATTTTTGCGCAATCGACGCGGCCTTTTGACATCGAAGGCCATCGCGGGACTAGGGGTTGGATGCCCGAAAACACGATACCGGCGTTTGAGAAAGGATTGCAGCTTGGCGCCGATACTCTTGAGCTGGACGTAGTTGTAACAAAGGACGGAAAACTTGTCGTGTCACACGAGCCGTGGTTCTCGTCCGTGATCTCCCTCGACAAATACGGCAAACCCATTCCGGCCGAAAATCCGCGGGATTTCAATATCTACAAAATGACCTATGCCGAGGTGAAGCAATTCGACGTCGGCAGCCTTGGAAACAAGGATTTTCCGCAGCAGCAAAAGCTGAAGATCTCGAAACCTCTCCTGGTCGACGTATTCAAAGAGATCGATAAATTCGCCCGCAAGAGTAAGCTTTCGCGGCCGCGTTACAACATCGAGATCAAAACTGAACCGGGCGACGACGATGTCTTCAATCCAAAACAGAACGTTTTTGCAAAGATCGTTTTCGACGAGATCACTGTGGCGAAAATGCAGAAGTATGTGACCGTTCAGTCGTTCGACGTTCGGGCACTTCAGGAAATGCGCAAATTGACAAAAGACATTCCATTGTCGCTACTTGTGGCCAACAGAAACGGAGTTTTAAAAAATCTCCGGGCGCTCGGGTTCGATCCCGAGATATATAGTCCGAATTATTTGCTCGTCGATCCCGATCTTGTCAAGATCTGCCACGGCCGATCTATCAAGGTCCTGCCGTGGACAGTGAATGAACCGATGGACATGCAGAAAATGAAGTTACTCGATCTCGACGGAATTATCACCGACTATCCCGATCGGGCGGTAGAGGCATTTAGGAAGCCCTAAGGAAGGCTCACGGTTTCCCGCCGCAGATAGCTTTGACCTGACAAAATACAGCTCGCCGTGCTATAAATGAAACATCGTTTATGGCACGGTATGTCTTAAAACGCGAGGGCGGAAAGCTGCCGGAAAAGCTGACTCGTTACAAGCAAGAGCTGAACGAGGAGCAGTTTCGCGTGGCAACGGCGAATCCGCAGGCGGCACTTGTCGTAGCTGGCGCTGGAACGGGCAAGACGCGGACCATCACTTATCGAGTTGCGTATTTGATCGAGCAGGGCGTTTCGCCGCAGCGCATACTTCTCGCAACATTCACCAATCGAGCAGCGAAAGAAATGCTCAGGCGCGTCGAATCGCTGACCGGGTCGCATAATGTTCATCGCGTTTGGGGCGGAACGTTTCACCGGATCGCAAACATGATCCTGCGGCGTCACGCCGTGTCGATCGGGTTTGATTCGAATTACTCGATCCTCGACAGCGAAGACGCACGCGACCTGATCAATCTATGCGTTGAAGACGCCGCGATCGACACCAAAGCGAAACGATTTCCTAAGGCGGAAGTGATCCAGAACATTATCTCCTACGCCAACAACACAGACCTGCCGATCGAGAACGTCATCATCGGGAAGTATCCCTATTTCGAAATGCTGACGCAGCAGATAAAGCGGATCGACACGATCTACATGACGCGTAAGCGTGAGCGTAACGTGATGGATTACGACGATCTGCTGCTGAACTGGAAGCGGCTGCTGATAGAAAAGCCGGAGATCGCTGACTCTTACGCGGGTCAATTTCAACATATTCTCGTAGACGAATATCAGGACACCAATCGCCTGCAGGCAGAGATCATCGACCTGCTCGCGGTCGAGCACCGCAACGTGATGGTCGTGGGCGACGATGCCCAATCGATCTTTGCATGGCGTGGAGCGGAGTTCACGAACATCTACGAGTTCCCAAAACGTTATCCCGAGGCTGCTCTGTACAAATTAGAAACAAATTATCGCTCGACGCCTGAGATATTGGGCCTTGCAAATACTTCGATCGCATGCAACCGGCGGCAGTTTCCGAAGATGCTGACAGCTGTGAAACGCTCGCGTGATTTTAAACCTGCATTGGTTCCGTGCACGGATGTAGAGCAGCAGTCGGTGTTTATAGCTTCGAGAATTTTGGAACTGCGTGACGAGGGAACGAGTCTCGAAGACATCGGTGTGCTTTACCGGTCGCATTATCATTCGATCGAGCTGCAGTTGGAATTGTCGCGGAGAAATATTCCGTATCGGGTGCAGTCCGGTACGAGATTTTTCGAACAGGCACACATCAAAGACGTGATCTCGTATCTCCGGATTATCGTAAATCCCCGCGATGAGCTTTCATGGAAACGAGTGCTAAAAATGATTCCCGGCGTCGGGAATAAGACGGCGAACATGGTTTTCGAGTCAATCGTCTCTGAACCGCCGGCTCTGGTTGCCGAGGCACGTGCGTTAGCAGCCGCGGATCAAGCATTAGAGTCGTCGACGGGCGAAGAGCCGTCCCTCACGCTCGGTCTTCTTCACTTAGTGCCAAAGCTGCGTGACAAAGCAACGTGGAAATCGTTTGTTGAGCTAATGGAATTGCTCGTGCAGCAGGAGAACCGCGACAGTCCGACAAAACAGATAGAGCTGATCTTGACGAACGGTTACGAAAGTTATTTGCAGGAACATTATGAGAACGCTGAAGCTCGTGTCGAAGATATCAAAGGGCTCGCGGCTTTTGCCTCGCGATATAAATCAACCGAAGATTTTTTGTCGGAGCTCGCACTGCTTTCCACCGAGAGATTTGCCGAGCCACAAGCTTTGGTAGGCGAAGAGGTTATCGAAGGCGGCGAAGACGACGAATTACTTACGCTGACAAGTGTTCACCAGGCGAAAGGCCTGGAGTGGAAAGCCGTCTTTACCATTTGGGCAGCCGAAGGCAAATTCCCTTCTCCCCGCTCACTGAAAGAGATCGACAGCGAGGAAGAAGAACGCCGCCTCTGGTACGTCGCACTCACGCGGGCAAAGGACGAACTCTATCTCACCTACCCACTGATGATCACCGACTATAACCGCCAAACCGTTCTTCAAAAACCTTCACGATTCATCACCGAATGCCCACCCGCTTTATTCGAGATCTGGAATCTTGAGGAAGAAATACGACCCTACGATTCGGCCGTCAAGCTTATCGCAGACGACCAGAAAGAATTTATTAACTAAAAGTTAAACCCGCCGATGCAACCAAATAAAAATCTCACTGCATCTAGGTAGGCAAAGACCATCCGGTCAATCATACAAACGAGAAAATAAGGATCGACGTCGGTTGACGACGGCAAAAGCATTCGATAGTTGCGCTGCTTTTGTGGAGGTAGAATTATGCCCAAATATCGTAATGACAGTGAGTTTAAGATCGTGGATCCATGCGGTCAATCGTGGAACGAGATGAAAGGAAATGAAAAGGTCCGCGTCTGCGAACACTGCGAGAAGGCGGTAAATAATGTGTCACAACTTACTCGCAAAATGGCGATGAAATTGGTTAGAGGTTCAGGTGGCTCGGTTTGTCTGCGCTATCATGTCGATCCCAAGACACGGCAACCGATATTCATCGAGGGAATGCAAAAACTCGCCGCCAGGTCGGGTGTGGGCGCGGGCGTTCTCACAGTATCTATAGCCCTAACCGGCGGGGCCTATGCTCAAGATCAAACCTCACCCCAAGTCGTCGTAAACGCTGCCTCCGTTAGAGTCGGGGGGGGCGGCGACGCGGGTTCTGTTACCGGCGTGGTCACGGATCCGCAGGGAGCTGTCATTCCGTATGTCGTTGTCTCGCTCACAAACGCAAACACTGGCGAATATCGTGTCGCAAACGCGAATTTTGAAGGCTATTACGAATTCAAAGACGTGCAACTCGGATCGTACAAGATCAGATTCGAAGCGGGCAGTTTTTCTCTGCGCGATGAATCGGTAAACGTCTCGGCAACTGCGATGATCAGGCGGGACGTCCAGCTCGCACTCCCTCAGGTCGGGGAAGTGGTAAACATCATGGACGATAGTCGAACGATTTATGCAACAATTGATGGTGGGGCAGTTGGAATCGTCGCGTCAAATCCCTTGGTCGAGGCAGCTCTAAGGGACGACCTCGAGGATGTCAAAGCCAAGGTGCTGATGCGGGCTAAGGTAAACGTTCGCGACAAAGCCTATGACGGAATATCGCCGCTTCACGCAGCGGTCGAGAACGGAAACCTCGCGATGGTTCAGTTCCTGCTCGATCACGGAGCAAAAACAAATATCCGGGATTTCGAAAAACGAACGCCGCTAATGATGATGGACGAGGATGCGACGCCCGAACTATTGCAGTTAATGCTCAGGTACGGAGCCAAAATGGACGCGGTAGACAAGGAAAGAAACACGCTCTTAATGCATTTTGCCGAATACGATCAGGACGAGATCATGCGATATCTGGTTACGAGTGGCATCCTGCTCGATGCAAAGAACAAGAAAGGCGAGACCGCCCTGATGATCGCTGCCGACAACGGCAGACTCGTCGCGGTCAAAGCTTTACTTGAATCAGGAGCGAGCTCAAATTTAGCGTCAGCCGACGGGCGCACGGCCATTGAAATGACCGATGATGAAAAGATCAAATCACTCCTCATTTCGTTTGGCGCCGTAGCAAAAGCTAATTGATCAGCTCGGTTGCTGCTGGGAAAGACAATGCAGCGTTCCGAGACCCCAGACCAGGTCTCCAGCGTGGATGCCGGTGACGGTTCGGGCAGGAAAAAGCTCGGCGAGGATGCCGAGGGCGACGCGGTCGTTTGGATCGTTGAAGGTCGGGACAAGCACGCTTGAGTTTGTGATCAGAAAGTTGGCGTAGCTCGCGGGCAGGCGTTGACCGCGATAGACGACGGGCGATGGCATCGGTAGAAACTCTACGCTCAGTTTCGCGCCGTTTTCGAGCTTGAACGATTCGGCACGCTCGCGATTTTCTTCGAGAAGTTTGTAATTCGCATCGTTCGGATCGCTCTCGCGGCAGAGGACGACCGTTCGCTCATTTACAAATCGGCACAGATCATCAACGTGTCCGTGCGTGTCATCGCCGGCGATTCCCTTGTTTAGCCACAGAACATTTTTGGCTCCGAGTGACTTTTTTAAGACCTTCTCGTATTCCTTACGCGAAACGCCTGGATTGCGGACCTGCACCTTTTCGTCGAGCAGGCATTCTTCAGTCGTTATCAGCGTCCCGCGGCCGTTGACGTCGATCGCTCCGCCTTCGAGAACGAACGGTTTATCGTTGTGACTAACGGGCAGATAATTTTTCTTTAGCTTTTTCGCAAGCTTTTCGGCGATGCGGGTGTCGAGATTGTGATCTTCGTATTTCGTCCAGGCGTTGAATTTGAAGCCGGCAACGGCCGTCTCTTTGCCGCTCCTCACAAAGATCGGCCCGGTATCGCGCGTCCAGCCGCGGTTTGTGGGGATGCGAAAAAAATCCACATTGTCGACGCCCACACCTGCTTGAGTTAGATATTTCCGCGCCTTGGCTTCGTGTCTTTCGTCGTTAACGAGAATGCGTGCCTTTTCACTTCGCACGATATTGCGAACGATCTCGCAATAAACAAAATGGATCGCCGCGATCTTGCCCGGCCAGTCGGACGCATTGTGCGGCCAGCCGAGCCAGATGGCCTCATGCGGTTCCCACTCGGCGGGCATCATGATCTTAGAGGATGAGATGGGCACTATTCGTCGATGTAGCGTTTCTGAAGATCAGCGTAGGCGTCGATGCGGCGGTCTCTTAGAAACGGCCAGCCGCGGCGCACCTCTTCGATGCGGTTGGGATCAACCTCGCCGATGACGATCTGTTCGCCTTCGCTGTCGGCTTCGGCGATGATAGTACCCATTGGATCGCTGAGAAACGTCTTGCCCCAGAATTGAATTCCCGGCGTGTCGGGAACCGTAATCTCGTGGCCGACGCGGTTGACGCCAGCGACGTAAACTCCGTTAGCGATCGAGTGCGAACGCTGTATCGTCCGCCATGCATCGAGTTGCGATTCGCCGTGCGTCTCGTTCTCATGCGGGTGCCAGCCGATCGCGGTCGGGTAGAAGAGTATCTCTGCCCCGCGAAGGGCGGTCAGCCTCGCTCCTTCCGGATACCACTGGTCCCAGCATATCAGCGTTCCAATCCTTCCAACCTCGGTATCGAACGCCTTGAACCCGAGATCGCCCGGGGTGAAATAAAACTTTTCGTAGTATGCCGGATCGTCCGGAATGTGCATTTTGCGATACACGCCGCCGACCTCTTCGTCGGGTTTAACCAGGGCTAAGCTATTGTGATACAGGCCTAGTGCGCGCTTTTCAAAGACGGGGGCGATGATCGTGACCTTGAACTCATCGGCGACCTTTGCAAGAGCCGCGGTCGACGGGCCTGGAATTTTTTCGGCAAGATCGAATAGATCGGCGTCTTCCTGCTGGCAAAAATACTGCGAGCGAAACATCTCCGGCAAACAAATTACTTTTGCACCCTGTTTAGCCGCATCGCGTGTAAACTCGACGGCCTTTTCTAGGTTGGCGTCAAGGTCCTCGACCATCGACATTTGCACGAGGCCGACCTTATATTTTTCGCGGTTTACCATTCGAATAGAATACATTGGCACGCTTTAGGATTCCACTCGGCTAAAAGCAACCGATCAATGGGTTTGCTGCACTAACAAGCTAGAAAGCAGAAATAACTGCAAGTCCCAGGGAACAAACCCGTTCATAAATTGTCTAACTTTTTTGACTGACACTTTTGTGCACAAGGCGAAGTGTTTGTGAGGTATAACTATGTCTAAAAAGAGCGTTGTCGATTCGATGAAGGTTGATAAGCCATGTTCCGCCGAGTGGAATGAAATGGTCGGGAACGACGAGGTGCGAATGTGTATGCACTGTTCGAAGAATGTGAACAACATTTCGGAGATGACCCGGAAGCAAGCTGTGCGTCTGGTGCGGCAGTCGAACGGCTCGCTTTGCATCCGTTACTACGTCGATCCCGTTACAAAACGGCCGATGTTCCTCGAGAATTTTATCCAGATCTCGCGTCGAGCGCCGCGGCTTGCGGCCGGCGTCATGAGCGCTTCGCTGAGCTTTGCGACGATGTCATACGCGCAAAGCCAGCGGACACCGCCGCCGAATCCACCTGTGATGGAACGCAACGATAAACCGGTCATCAACGGCGACACTCCAGAGGTTCCCAGTAATGACGTCATCACCAAGGAACCGGCGAATTTTACTGCTCTCGGCGGTGTGATGGTGATGCGCCGCGAATTTAAAGGAGCTCTCGCTCAGGCGGTATCGCGCGACGACGTAGATGAAGTAAGAAACCTGATCGCACGCGGGGAGGATGTGAACGGACGAGAGGGTGACCGGACGACGCCACTTTTTATTGCCGTCGAAAATGGCCAGCTCGAGATCGTACAGATGCTGCTCGACTTTGGAGCAAAGGTTAATGCCCGCAGTCAGCAAAGAGAGACCGCGTTGATGAAAATGGACGACGATGCAACGAAGGAGCTTGCGGAGTTGCTGATCCGGCATGGAGCGTCCGCTACCGCCGTTGATTCGTCGGGTGACACACCGTTGATCATCGCTGCAGGACGTGTAAAAGCCGAGGTCCTTAAGGCATTGATAGACGCAGGTGCTGATGTCAACGCCGCGAACGAGGAAGGATCGACCGCCCTCATGGGCGCCGCGGCATCGGAGGATGTGGAATCCGTTCGATTTCTCTTACAGGCAGGTGCAGACATCAACGCCAAAGATTCCTACGGCGAAACCGCTTACGACAAAGCCGATAACAAAGAGATCGAAGACCTCTTGGTAAGTTTCGGCGCGACCCCAAAAGAAAAACCCCTGACGCCCGACGAGACGCAGCCGGACGATACCGTTCAGACGAATAATTGATCCTGGAAAAAGACTCACCCCGGAAAGCTGCTTGTCTAACGAGCAGCTTTTTTGATGGCATACGATTCGCGCGTTCGTGCTAAAATGCGTCGCATGCGAACCTGCCCCAGTTGCCGCAAAGTTTTT
>JBDTZW010000166.1:0-8432 GCA_040004905.1 Acidobacteriota bacterium | reverse complement strand
AACCGAACGGATTGGAGATATGCGTCTGGGTCACACCCTTGGAGTCCGTCAGCACTACGCGTGCATTGCCGATGCCGCGGCCATCGACCATTACCTGGCCGCTAACCGTTGCGGCGGCCGCCGTTAAAAAGTCGTCGTTTTTGATCGTATAAGTTTGCATGACGATCGGAGCCGTCCCGCATCCTGAAAGGCTGGCGAGCGTCGCACCGGTCACTCCGGTGATCGTAAACTGCACGGTTTCGTCCGGTTCCGGAACGTTGTCCGCACGGGTCGAAAACGGAATTGCAAATGTGCTCGCCGCCGAGGTGCCGTCGTAGACGCCCACGGGAACATTGATCACGACGGTATTGGTCGTGTTGCCCGACGCGAACGGAACCGACAAGCTGTAGTCGCTGCCGATGGTCGCGGTGCCGCCTGTCACTTTCATGGTAATGCTTGCGGGTGTGGCGAAGGTTCCGGCGAGATGTATTGCCGGACCGCTCGTCGGAGTATTGCTGCCGCCGCCCGAAACCGTTCCCTCAAAACCGGATACGTTTGAAGCAGTTGCCTCTACATACGGACTCAGGTTGACCTGAAAGTTGTCGATAAAGTTGCCGACCGAAAGATTACCGCCCGCGGTGCTGACGGCCGCGAAGCCCATGTTCACGACCTGGCTTGTACCCGTGTAGGTGTAAGTCCCGGAGTAGCTTACCCAACCGTTTCCGGCGGTGGCCGGACTGTTTATCGTTCCACTACCCGTCGGCGCAGCGATTACTGTTCCGTTGCTCGTAGTTGAGGTCTGCTGAATCGGAAAGCTGTACGAATCCGCGGTTTTCGATCCCGACGGAAGGCCGCTGGGAATGCCTAGGCGAAACTGCATGACATCAGCTACCGTCGCGCTCGATCGTCCACGATGCAGATACGAATACGTAAAGGATTCCCCGTTCGTCATGCAAACGCTTTGATAGATCATCGACGTCGTGTCCGCGTTTAGCTCGACCCACTGGCTGCCGGCTCCCGTCGCCGTCAAAACACTCAAGAATCCGCTTGACCAGTATTCGAGCGGTCGGCAGTTGGCTGTTCCGACCGTGCAGTTCCCGTTTACGATCGGATGCGTCGTGTTCCAGCCAGCTGACGAGTCTTCATTTACGCGAACGTTGCTGCCCGCGGCGATCGCCGGCTGTTCGAGGCTGCCGTTTACAATGGTCCGTTGAACCTGCGCGAAGGAGATCTGTGAAATCAAAAGGACCGCGATTATAGATCGAATTATGAAATTGATCGTCGCCGGTTTAGATTTTTTAATATCGATATTCATTAGCCCGGAATAAGTGCTGCTTTGGCAGGACAAAACGTGGATTGGTCGATGGGCCGACCTTCTCTCAAGTTAAACATTGAACAACGGTGTGTTCCCAGAAAATCTTCCAAAATGACTGATTTTTTCTGAAAGGCCGGTGTTTGTTGGTGTTTTCGGGAAAAAAGAAATAGGAAGGGCGATGAATAGATGCAAAATATTATGCAATTAACAGGATTTCCGGATTCGTTCATGTTTCGTTCACATGATTGTATTAGGTTCCGCGGAAGTTAATTGAGCCCAACGCATTGCGGGGTTTAGGAAGCAAGTCGGCGCCGAAAGGCGAGAACCAGGAAGGGACAGGCAAGCACCGCAAAACTTAGAAAAAATGTGATTCGAGCGACGGTAGCGAGCCGTTCGTCATCGCATACGGCACAATCTGAAGGAGTATTCACGTTGAACCCGTCGCACAGGAAGCCAACTTGGCGGTATTCATATATCAGACAGTTTTGGGGTAGTATCCGATGCGACGCTACGAGAAGCAGTACGAATAGTAGAAAACCGCCCGCGAACAGCAAGATTTTTTCTCGAAAATTCTCGTTTTCCGATTCAGTCATCAGGGACAGATTCGTGTTTTTTGTAAAAACTAGTCGACCCGTATTCCCAATTCTTTTAGCTGCCCTTCATCGACTTCGCCAGGCGAGTCCATCATCAGGTCCTGTGCGGAGGCTGTTTTGGGAAATGCCATGACGTCCCGGATGTTTTCTGTTCCGCAGAGGATCATACAAGTGCGTTCGATGCCGGCCGCAAATCCCCCGTGCGGCGGCGTGCCGTACTCAAGTGCGTCCAGGAAAAAGCCGAAGCGCGTGCGGGCGCTTTCCGCGGTCATCCCTAAAGCTTTAAAATTCAGGTCCTGGATCTCCTTCTGGTGAATACGGATCGAGCCGCCGGCGCATTCGTAGCCGTTTATCACGGCATCGTACGCCTTCGCACGCACCTGGCCGAGCAGTTCGTGCTGCGAATCATCCATAACTGCCGTCTTGAAAAGCTCAAGGTCCTCGTCCATCGGCGACGTAAACGGATGATGCGCCGCCACATATCGCCCTGTTTCTTCGTCGTGCTCGAACATCGGAAATTCAGTAACTATGAGAGCCTCGTACTTGTTTCGATCGATGAGGTTCTCCTTCCGCGCGATCTCCGCTCGCAAAGCACCAAGAGCGGCAGCGACCACTGACTTTTTACCAGCGACGACCAACATAGCGTCCCCTTTTTCGGCATTCGCAGCCGAAGCAAGCTCAGCGATCGTCTCGTCGCCTAGAACTTTCAACAATGACGAGGTCGTCTCATCAACCAGTTTGATCCATGCAAGGGCACCGGCACCGTAGCGTTTCACGAATTCCTGCAACTCGTCGGTCTGCTTTCGGGAGTAATCGGCTTTGCCCTTGACGACAATACATTTTATCTCGCCGCCGCTAGCGAGCGTATCCGCGAACGGCGCGAAGTCGGTACCTGTTAGACTCTCGGAAAGGTCAACTAGTTCCATTCCAAAGCGCAGGTCCGGCTTGTCTGAACCATAACGTCGGATCGCTTCGGCGTGCGTCAATCGCGGCCATTCGGCGGGCAGTTCGACGTCAATCAATTTAAGAACGTGGTTGAACATTCCCTGCATTTCGCGATAGATCATCTCGCGGTTCGGGAACGATATCTCCATATCGAGCTGCGTAAACTCCGGTTGCCGGTCGGCGCGAAGGTCCTCATCGCGGAAGCAGCGCGCGATCTGGTAGTAACGATCAAAAGCGGCGATCATCGTGATCTGTTTCAGGATCTGAGGTGATTGCGGCAACGCGAAAAACTTGCCCGTGTGAATGCGCGAAGGAACAATAAAATCGCGCGCTCCCTCAGGCGTAGATTTTAACAGGATCGGCGTTTCGATCTCGATAAACCCGCGAGTGTCGAAATAACTGCGGATCGCCGCGACCGCTTTCGCACGCATCCGTATGTTGTGCTGGAGCTGTGGGCGGCGCAGGTCGAGATAGCGATATTTCAAACGCGTGTCTTCACTCGCAAGATTTTCCGAACCCGCAACCTCGAGTTGGAACGGAGGGACTTTCGCTTCGTTAAGCAGCAAAATTTCCGACACCTTCACCTCGATGTCGCCGGTCGCGAGTTTTGCGTTGTGCGTTCCCTCTGCGCGTGAAACGACCTCGCCCTTGACGGCGATGACGAACTCGCCGCGAAAACCTTTTGCTTTCGCATGGGCTTCAGACGCATCTTCCTCGCTTACAACTATCTGAGTAATGCCTTCGCGGTCACGCAGATCGATAAACGTAAACACGCCAAAATCCCGCTTCTTCGCAACCCAACCCATCAGCACTACGTGCTTACCGACGTCCGCCTCGCGCAGCTCACCACAAGTGTGAGTCCTTTCCAGATTGCCCAATACATCCAACATAAGATTTTTGCCCTCTCTCGCAGCCGGGCTCTCACATATCCAATTCCAAAATAAAAACGCCTTCCGTGTTTAGACAGTCGGAAGGCGGAACGCTCGTTTAATTGCGCTCGCGCCTCACGTATTATTGTCGTCGACTCGGAGAATGGCGTTCATAACGAAAACAAAACCGTCCAGAATCCTACATTTAGCCAGGCAGAAATGCAAATTTCGCGATGTGGTGCGATTCGCCTCGGGCATTCTGGAAGGTCGATAAACCATTGTCAGAAAGAGACTTATGTCCCTCCAAATATATCTTGCCTTGGACCTCCCCGACACGCCATAATGTTATTGAGTCCAGATTTCTGCCCATCTCCGCGAGACCATTTTTTTACTTGCCTAAATCCGTTATGTTGAAAAAAGATCCGAGACGCCGCTTAAACTTTTCGATTGCCGCGCTATTTGTTTTTCTCTTTTGCGCGACCTTTGCAGCACGGGCACAAGATCAGGCGGTTTATACCGATTCGCTTCAAAACTCCTGGGAAAATTGGAGTTGGGCACAGACTAACCTTGCCAGCACAGCGGCGATACACACCGGCACAGCGTCGGTCAGCGTGACTTCGACCGGCACGTTTCAGGCGGCGTATTTTCATCACGCGGCCTTTTCGACGGCCAATTTTACGCAGCTTTCCTTTTGGATAAATGGCGGACCGACCGGCGGCCAGCACGTGCAGGTACAAGCTACGATCGGCGGAGCAGCGCAAACCGCAATTCCTCTGACCTTGGCCGCGAACACCTGGCAGCAGATGACGATCCCGCTGGCTTCGCTCGGGATAGACTCCGCCTCGACGATGGACGGATTTTGGATACAGGACACGTCGGGAACTGTGCTGCCCGTGTATTACCTCGACGATATCACGCTGATCAGCGGCGCGGCACCCACGCCGACACCTACACCGACTCCGCCTGTCACCTCGGTCACGATCGCCGTAGATGCGGCCGCAAATCGTCACCCGATCAGTCCGCTTATTTACGGGACGGCGTTTGCGACGACCGCGCAGTTGCTCGATCTTAACGCTCCGCTGAACCGCTCGGGCGGCAACACGACAACCAGCTACAACTGGCAGGCCAACGCTGCCAATCATGCTAACGATTTCTATTTCGAGAGCATTGACGAAGGCTCCAGCTCGCCGGGTGCATCGAACGACTCGTTTTTCCAATTATCGAAAAATGGCAACGCCCAGCCGATGATCACCGTGCCGATGATCGATTGGGTCGCAAAGCTCGGGACTAACCGGTCAAAGCTTGCCAGTTTTTCGATCGCCAAGTACGGCCCGCAGACCGGTAACGATTCGCAGTTTTTTCCCGACGCCGGCAACGGCATTAAGACCAATGGCCAGAACGTAACGGGCAACGACCCCAACGACGCGAACACACAAAACAGCGTCGCGCTCCAGCAGGGCTGGGTACAGCACATGTTATCTACCTGGGGAAACTCGAGCGGTAACGGGCTGAAATATTATTTGCTCGATAATGAACATTCGATCTGGTTCTCAACGCATCGCGATGTTGCTCCAACGGGAAAAACGATGGATGAGCTTTGGGGCAAGATGCGCGACTATTCGGCGATGATCAAAACGCAGGACGCGAACGCTCTCGTTCTGGGCCCCGAGGAATGGGGCTGGGGCGGATATCTCTATTCCGGCTACGACCAGTGGTTCGCGAACAGCTCTAACGGCTTTGCTCACCCCGACCGTGTCGCTCACGGCAACATGGACTACATGCCATGGCTGCTGCAGCAATTCAAAAGCTACGATACGGCGAACGGCCGCCGCCTGCTCGACTACTTCACGCTGCATTATTACCCACAGGGCGGCGAATTCGGCGACGACGTCTCGGCCGCGATGCAGTCCCGCCGCAATCGTTCGACCCGCTCGCTGTGGGATCCTAACTATGTGGACGAGACATGGATCAACGACAAGATCTTCATGATCCCGCGAATGAAGTCGTGGGTCGCCGCAAACTATCCAAATACCAAAATCGGCATCACTGAATATAACTGGGGGGCCGAGGGCAACATCAACGGCGCCACGACGCAGGCGGATGTCTACGGCGTCTTCGGCCGCGAAGGCCTCGATATCGCCACACGCTGGACGACGCCCGCGACCAATTCACCCGTTTACAATGCGATGAAGATGTATCGCAATTACGACGGAGCCAAGAACGGCTTTGGCGACACGAGCGTGACTGCTACCGTGCCCAATCCCGACAATGTTTCCGCCTTCGCGGCAGTCCGCGCATCCGACGGAGCACTCACCGTGATGGTCGTCAACAAGGTCGGCAGCGTGCAAACGACGACAATTAATCTCGCGAATTTCGCAGGAGCGAACGCAGCCCAGGTCTGGCAGCTGACGTCCGCCAATTCGATCACGCATCTCGCCGACACGGCCGTCACTGCCGGGGCGATCAACCTCTCGCTTCCGCCGCAGAGCATCACGCTCTTCGTGCTTGCTCCTCAGGTGATCGCAAGCCCGACAAACCTTACCGCAACCCGGATCGCAAACTCCGTCGCTCTGAGCTGGACCGACAACAGCCCCGACGAAGACGGCTTCGCGATCGAACGCTCGGCAAGCGCCGGCCCATTCACCGAGATCTACCGAACCGCGCCCAACAAAACCGTCTACCGCGCCGTCCTGCGAAAAGGCACCTACTCATACCGCATCAAGAGCGTAAAAGCAGGCCAATTCTCCGCGGCGTCGAACACGGTTCAGTTGAGCTGGTAGTTAGTGTGAAGCAAACGGGTTGGTAGAATCTGATCCGAAACGGCCAAAAGGTGCCGCGGGAACGGAACCTTTTTTGCCGTGAGAATTTTTAGTTTTCTCAATTGTTGTGCGGTCCGCCGGTTTTGCCGTCGATGGCGCTGACGATGATACGCTTTTGTGCCTTCTTGTCGTTCTGATCGAACATTATCTTTACGATGTAAAAAGGCTCGCTCTCCTCGCCGCCGTTTTTCTCAAATACAAGAAATGATTCGACGACCGTTCCGGGCTGTTCATCGGTCGCGATCTTTATCGCGTCGGCCATTGAAAGTTTGATCTTAGGAGTTTCGAGATCCACTTGATTCATGACCTCGGCGTCGCGCTCGGCCAGCCTTTTGGCGACAATCTCCTCTTCGCGGCCCCTCCGTGAAACCCCGACACCGGCAGAATCTCCATTGCCTTCCGACAACTCACGTCGTTCGGCTTCCTGCTTGGCCTTTCGCAGTGCTTCGTCGATCTGAACTTCTCTTTTGATTGCCGCTTCGCGGTCCGGCGTTTCTTTCTGCTGGGCGACGACTGGCCTAAAGCTAAAGGACAGTGCCGCGACGATCGCCAATACAAAAGCCAACGTAGCCGCGCCGAGCACAAAGTTTCTGCGTGCCGCCGTGATCTTCGGTCTGTTCAAAATTTTCATGATTCGTTTCTCCAACACATCGTCATCTAGGATGCCGATGGTAATGCTTGCTGTGCGGCCCAGATCCATTGCCATACCTGCGATCGAGACGAGCGAGCGGGCGTAGACGGCGGGTTCGACCATGGTCTCGGTCACATACTCGTCGCACACAAGCTCGCGCGTTTCTCTGATCCGGCGTTTCACCAGCGCCGCTGCCGGGTGAAAGGATATTGGAAGATAAATTAGTTCGTAGAGCAGATTCTTTAAATAATCCCGGCGTCGGACGTGATTCAGCTCATGGCCGAGTGCGGAGATCAGGATGCTGCCATCGGCTTCATGAACTAAATGTTCTGGCAAAACGATCACCGGGCGCACCGCACCGATCGTGATTGGCGATGACACGCTCGCCGAACAAAATATCTCGACATCCCCAACGCGAAATGTACTTTTACAATCCTCGATGAGTTTTGCTTCAGATTCATTCCAATCGTTGGCAAATGAATCCCGTCGAATCGAGCGAGCCCGCCGAAACGCCGCGAGCAGCTTAATTGACCGATAGCCCATCAGCATCAAATACGCCGCGAATAAGACGATCACGATCGGTTCGCTTACCGCAAGTGATTTCCAGGATGCGTTCAATTCGGGAGCCGTGACTATCTCGGCTACTTTGCTTTCCGTTCCCGCTAACTGGCCCGGCGCCGGAATTACGGGTTCCCCTTTTGAACTTCTAAGACGGCCGAGATCGATGCTGCTAAATACCGGCAGCCCGAAGCACAACACCAGTGTCGTCACCCATAACACATGGCGAAACCCGGCCCGCGTTCCGCGCAGTAGTCGATCGCATGCGAGCGCAACCAGAACGATCGCCGTCATCTGCCAAACGGAATTTACGAGGACGAACATGAACCAGTTATTTATTGCTTGCATCGGTCTTCTCCTCGTGTGCGGTTATCAATGCGTGCAGGCTGGCGAGTTTTTCAGGCGTGATGTGGTTCGTCTCGACCAGGTTCATCACGAGCTCTTCCGCCGAACCGCCGAACATCTTATCGATGATCTCATTGACCGAATTTTTCACGACCTGTCCGCGGCTGACCGTTGGACGATAAAAATATGCTCGTTCCTTCAACGTCCGGTTTACCTTTTTCTTTTTGTGCAGGATGTTAAGCATTGTCTGAACCGTGGTGTAAGCCAGCTTGCGCTTCATCCCGCCCAGCACAGTCTGCACATTCGCCGGTCCCGTTTCCCAAAGCACATCCATCACCTCAAGCTCAAGCGGCGTCAATTGATCTGTTTTCTTATCGG
>JBDTZW010000275.1:0-8458 GCA_040004905.1 Acidobacteriota bacterium | reverse complement strand
AGCAAACCGTTTCGTTGTAAAATTCTGATTTCGCAGAATTTATGACGGAAACGAAACCGTTCCAAGCGGACCTGATGAATACCGGTGCTTTTTTGCAAAATGCCGCAAAGAAGGGAAGCCTTCTTCTCCGTCTGATCCGCGCCGTACAGCCGATCTCGCGGACCGAGATCGCATCCCGCCTGGGAATCGACAAGAGCACGGTCACCGAAAACGTAAAGCCTCTAATCGCCTCTGGAATACTTCGCGAAGAAACGATAGCGAGCGAAGCCCAGGGCCGGCGTGCACGTGTCCTCTCGTTTGCCGAAGATGGTGGCTATTTTATCGGGGTCAACCTTGGCGTTAGGCGATCGCAGGTAGGTTGCACTACCCTTCGCGGAGAGATCACCGACGAAGATGATTTTGAAACGCCGGCGGATGCAAAGATGGCTTTGATCCAAACACGCCGTCGGATCCAGGAGATTGTCGATCGCCGCAAAGGCGAAAAACTCAAATATATTGGGGTGAGTGTTCCGGGAATGACCGACACGCGGCGGCAGACCTTGATCTTCGCGCCGAATTTAGATTGGCGAAACGTTGATATAGCAAAGGACTTCAGCGTTCGCAGCGGTGTCAAGGTCGTCGTTGAAAACGATTCGACGGCGGCGGCCATGTATGAGGCAAGGTTAAAGATCCGCGGTTCCGAGGACGGTCTTCTTAAAAATTTCATACTCGTGCGGTCGGGGACTGGAATAGGTGTTGGACTGATCATAGGCAGCGAGGTTTATCGTGGATCGGGCCTCGGCCGCGGAATCGCTGGAGAGTTTGGCCATATGACTATCGTTGCAGGCGGCAAACAATGCGTCTGCGGAAATCGCGGCTGCTGGGAAAAGTATGCATCCGCAGCCTCGGCCTCATCACTTTATGTAGGTGACAGGCCGCTCCGGCGAGGTGAATCGTTGCCTCGATTTGTCGAGATCGTTGCCCGTGCGGCAAATGGCGAGGTCAGGTCGAAGAAGACGTTGGAAATGATAGGCGATTATCTCGGGATCGGCATTGCGAACGTCATCATGGGCGTCGGTGTTCCGAGGGTGATCATAAGCGGCCGCCTCGTTTACGCCTGGGACTTTATCAAGGAGCCGCTTAACGCCGCCATCAAACGAAGTATCATTGGAAAGATAGACGGTTGGTCGGTCGAAGCTGGTGAGCCAGCCGGTGCCGCGATCGGCGGAGCGTTGGAAGTGGCGGTCGAGGAATATCTGGCTAGTGTCTAGTAAGACTCATTTGACTATGCAAGCAGAAATTCAACTTGAAAAGATAGATCCCTCAACGTGCGTCGTTAAGGACACGAACAAGGTAAAAGGGCGAACGCGCACCGTTTCGCCCGGTGCCACGGCATCCCGAAATCTTTTTTATGGCCGGATCATAATAGAAGCCGACGATGCTCGGATTGTTTTCGAAAGCGGGGATCACGAAACCGGCCTGATCTGCCTGAACGGTTCCGGACAGGTGGCCACCGGCGGCGAGACGTTTACTCTTGGGCGTTACGACTCCCTGTATATTCCGCGTGATTCTACGATAGAAGTGTCGAGCGAAGGCGGATTCGATCTGGCAGAACTGTCGTCGCCTGTCGAAAATAAGTATCCCCTTCAATTTATCGCTTTCGAGCAGATCCGAAAGGATTCAGCTCTTCATTTTACGGCCGGAAAACCGCCCGCTGAACGCGACCTGAATATTCTCATTGGAAAGAACGTTGAAGCTGGACGGATCATGGCGGGCGTTACGTTCTCTTCCGACGGCAACTGGACCTCATGGCCCCCGCACGAACACGAGAACCTGCTCGAGGAAGCCTATCTATACATCGACATGCCGCATCCGCAATGGGGTATTCAGCTCGTTTACACCGATCGGAATGAACCCGAACTCGTCCAGGTTGTTCATGAAGGCGATGTGGTCCTGATGCCGCAGGGTTATCATCCCAACGTCGCCGCTCCGGGCGGCTCGATAAATTTCCTTTGGATGATGGCGGCCAATCGCGAAGGCGTTGACAGGCAGTTCGGCGTTGTTAATGTTCAGCCCGAATATGCCACAGGCGTTTCGGGCTTGGAAGCTTCTCATAAATAAACGATCTATGATCCTTGATAAATTCAAGCTTGACGGTAAGACTGCGCTTGTGACGGGTTCGGCGTCCGGCATCGGCCAGGCTTGCGCGGTCGCTCTGGCCGAAGCCGGTGCTGATATCGCTTGTCACTGTCGAAAATCTGGTGACGCCGCGGACACAATCACCACGATACAGAACCTGGGCCGCAAAGGGTTCGAAGTTACAGGTGACATGGCAGACAAGGGAGCTCCTGTTGCAATCGTCGAATCGACGATCGCTGAATTCGTAAATCTGGACATTCTCATAAATAATGCAGGGATGATCCGCCGTTCCCCTGCCGTTGAATACTGCGAAGACGACTGGGCGACGGTGATCGAAGTAAATCTGTCGAGCGTCTTCCGGCTCTCGCAGGCTGCCGGGAGGCACATGACGGAGCGTGGCTCCGGAAAAATTGTTAATATTGCATCGCTGCTTTCGTTTCAGGGTGGAATTACGGTCCCGGCATACACGGCGTCGAAGTCCGGTGTCGCGGGACTGACAAAAGCCCTCGCAAATGAATGGGCGAAATTCAAAGTAAACGTAAACGCCATCGCCCCAGGTTATATGGCCACGAAAAACACTGCGGCGCTTCGGGCGGACGAGAACCGTAATCGACAGATAACGGAGCGCATCCCGGCCGGCCGTTGGGGTTCACCCGAAGACCTTGCCGGAGCGGCGGTTTTTCTGTCGTCCGCGGCGAGCGATTATATGCAGGGACATATTTTGATCGTTGATGGCGGATGGATGGCTAGATAAAGTAACGAGGCAGGAAGGATAAACCCGAAAGAGGAAATGCTTAAGATCAGATCTAAAGAAGAATGTAAATGGGATATCGTCAGCCTTGGCGAGGTGATGCTTCGGCTCGATCCGGGTGACAAGCGCGTTCATACGACACGCTCGTTCGAGGTATGGGAAGGCGGCGGTGAATACAATGTCGCTCGCGGTCTCAAACGCTGCTTCGGCCTCGATGCCGCTGTCGTAACGGCGTTCGCCGACAACCCGATCGGTCGCCTCGTCCAGGACCTGATCTACCAAGGCGGCGTCGATCAGTCGCACGTAAAGTGGGTCAAATATGACGGCGTCGGCCGCACCGTGCGAAACGGCATGAACTTTACCGAACGCGGTTTCGGCGTTCGCGCTGCTCTCGGTTGTTCGGATCGCGGACATACCGCTGTGTCGCAGCTCAAAAAAGGCGACATCGATTGGGAAAGGATCTTTGGTAAAGAAGGCTCGCGATGGTTTCACACCGGCGGCATCTTTTGCGCACTTTCCGAATCGACACCGGATGTCGCCAAAGAAGCGATGGAGATCGCCAAGAAACACGGCACGGTCATTTCCTACGATCTCAATTATCGCGACTCGCTCTGGAAATCCATTGGTGGCCAGGCCAAGGCGCAGGAAGTTAACCGCGATCTCGCCCGATACGTCGATGTAATGATCGGCAACGAGGAAGATTTCACAGCCTGCCTCGGTTACGAGATCGAGGGCCAGGATGAGCACCACTCGAAACTCGATATAGTAAATTTCGAAAAGATGATCCGGTGTGCGGTCGCAGACTTTCCAAATTTTGCCGTCGCGGCAACCACACTTCGTAATGCAAAAACAGCATCGGTTAACGATTGGGGAGCTGTGTGCTTTACGGAAGGGCAATTGTTCCACGCGATCATGCGGCCTGATCTCGACATCTTCGACCGTGTCGGCGGCGGCGATTCATTCGCGTCGGGCCTGATCTACGGATTTCTGACAGGTGAATCACCGGAGTGGGCCGTCAACTGCGGAGCCGCTCACGGCGCGCTTGCGATGACCACGCCCGGCGACACGACAACGGTCGGACTCGCCGATGTACTAAGAGTAATGAAAGGCGGAGGAGCCCGCGTAGCCCGGTAATATGAATAAAGCGGATATCGTTAAACAGATCGAAGATATTGGCCTCGTGCCGGTCGTACGTGCATCTTCGGCGGACGAGGCGATGCAGGTGATCGAAGCGATCAAAGCCGGCGGCGTGAACGTCCTTGAGATCACGATGACCGTGCCTGGCGCGGTAAAGGTGATAGAAAAGGTCGCCGACAAATACGGAAGTGATGTTCTGGTCGGAGCCGGAACGGTGCTCGACCCCGAAACCGCGCGCGCATGCCTGTTGGCCGGAGCTCAGTTCATTGTCAGCCCGGCTTTAAATCTCGATACGATCGCTTTGTGTCATCGATACAGTGCTCCCATTTGTCCCGGTGTTTTGACCCCGACAGAGGTCATTACGGCGTGGAGTGCAGGCGTTGATTTCGTAAAGGTTTTTCCGTGCGGTTCGGTCGGCGGTGCGAGCTATGTGAAGAATTTGAAAGGACCGTTCCCACAGGTCAAGATAATCCCGACCGGCGGCGTTTCATTGAAGACCGCTGCCGATTTTATAAAAGCCGGTGCGAGTGCCCTGGGTGTCGGCACCGACCTCGTCGACGTCAAAGCGATCCGTGCGGGCGACGCTCACGTTGTTACCGAACGCGCGAAACAGTTTCTCGAAATAGTTCGCGAAGCCCGTAGTGCTTGAGATATTTGTGGGAATTTTTTCTGATCAGACCGGAACTAACTCCCGCTTGATCTCAGGATCTCGTCGATTGCGGCCTTGTGCTCATCGGTAAGCTCGGTAAATCTGATCCCGAAGCCCATGTTTTCCATGACGTACGCGACAGTACCCGTAAAGCTTAGCGTATTCCCCGACCGGTCCAGTATATCGAAGGAAACCTCTTCGCCCTCACGCGCCGGAGCAATGGTGTCTATATAACAGCCTCCGGTACTCACGTCGCTGATCCTCGCTCCGCGCGTGCCCGATTCGGACTGGATCGTGACCTCGGTATAAAATGGGACCCTTTCGTTCTGTCTAGGGAAGGTCATAGATTTGTCCGCACGGCGTTCCATACGTATAGGGCTAGTTTGCTACAAACGATACCAATCGGCAATAACAAAAACTTTGGCTGGAAAGAATGGGGTATCTATTTCCCTATGCAAAAGGTCGCAAAGATCCGAGTCAGCATGTCCTCAGTTGTTGTCTCGCCGGTGATCTCACCGAGATAGCGGAGGGCGTTGTGCAGGCCGATCAGAATGATCTCCTCACTCATTTTTTGATCGAGCTGGTCGAGCGATTGTCGGATCTCATCCTCGGCACGGACGAGAAGATCGTGGTGCCGGGCGTCACTGACCAGAAAGCCCGAACCAAAAATATCGTTCGCTTTAAATGGCCCGACAATCAGTTGCTGTAGCTCTCTCAGGCCTTGCCCGGTCTTTGCGGAAACCAGGGCGATCCGGGATGAAGCAGGTAGGTTAGTTTTGAAATGTGAAGCACATTCCTCCATTTCCGAACCTATCTTGTCGACCTTATTTATTGCGACCAGATGCTCAATGCCGGAAACGCTTTCAAGGATTTCGAGATCGTCGCGCGTTACGTTGTCGGACGCATCCATTACGACGACCACCAGATCCGCGTCGGACATCGTGCGTTTCGATCGTTCGACACCGATGCTTTCTACGGGGTCTGTCGTTTCCCGTAGACCGGCGGTGTCGATCAGATGGATCGGGATATTATCGACAACAAATCGTTCGCGTATCTGATCCCTGGTCGTGCCGGCGAGCTCGGTGACGATGGCTCGGTCGGTGCCCAGAAACGCATTGAAAAGGCTCGATTTACCGACATTCGGACGGCCGACCAGAGCGATCCTTAAACCTTCGCGAATCAGCTTTCCAGCCTGAAATGTCGATGCGATCGCTCCGATCTTTCCTTTGACATCGCGAAGGTGTTTCCTAACGTTTTCCGATTGAAGCAGCGGAAGATCGTCTTCAACAAACTCCAGAGCAGATTCCAGCACGACGATCACATCCAGGAGTTCGTCTTTGATCGGCTGCAGCTCATTTGAAAATTCGCCGCTGAGCTGGCGGATCGCCTGTCGGGCCGAAGCCCTGGTCTGCGCCTCGATCAGGTCACGGATCGCCTCTGCCTGTGCCAGATTCAGTCGCCCGTTCCCAAGAGCCCGCAGTGAGAATTCACCCGCCTCGGCCATTCTGGCATTCATTTGCAGGCAGAGATCTATTACCTGCCGCAATATCACCGGCGAGCCGTGACAGCTTATTTCAATGACATCTTCGCCAGTAAAAGAATGTGGTGCCTTGAAATAGGTTACGATGGCCTCGTCTATGAGGTCGGTTGTGGATGTATCGTGGAGCTGTCTAAGAATCGCTTCGCGTGGAAAGGGCGCAAATAGCTGATCATTGACTAGTTTTCGGGTGATGCACAGTGCCTCGTTCCCGCTTAGCCGGATCACACCTATGCCGCTGCGGCCGGTAGGTGTTGCGAGTGCGACGATCGTTTCAGGCATGACAGTCAAAACAGGATTAACAGGATCCCTAGTATATCCTGCTGATCCTATCCATCCTGTTTGAATTCTTAATTATTTCAGACGGACCTGCAATCGGCGGTCGCGGCCATCGCCGACTGATTCCGTGGCGAGGTCTTCCTCGGTCTGTAGGGTAAGGTGGATGATCCGTCGCTCGGTTGAATTGAGCACACCGAAAGTAAACGGTCGCTCATTTTTTCGAACCTGGTCGGCCGCAAAATGCGCCATCGCCCTTAACTCGGATTTTCGCGTCTGACGAAAGCCTTCGGCATCGACAACAATGCGGTGTTCGCGATCCAACTCCCGTCCGTAAGCTTGAAAGAGTAATACTTCGAACGCGTCGAGAAGCTCGCCGTTTTCAGCGAGAGCAAAATGAGCATCTTCGCCGCCCAAATTCAGTAGACAGCCTTCATCTGTCCATTCCCCGGAAACCTTTAGATCGAACCCGAGGTCCGCGACCAGATCGGACAAAAACTTCGCTGCGTTTTGGCAAGTCTCGTTCATACAAAGTCAAGCGTTCACGGAAAGGGAAGCTGAAAAAGTCGACCGGAGAAAATTCTTTCCCATTTACCCACTCTACTTCAAGAGGTCCCGAGGTTCGGCTTCACCTTTTTCGCGCTCGTCGGCACGCTTCCTACCACCTCGGTAGTCGGCGGCGTATTCTTCTTGTTAAGCCGGTTGATCACCATCTGCTGCCCAAAGCTGACTATGTTCCCGAAGAACCAATAAAGCAGCAATCCCGACGGGGCAGACCACATTACCCACAGCATCATCACTGGCATGAAGTACGTCATCATCTTCTGCTGCATCTGCTGCTCAGGCGTCACCGTCGCGGCCTGGGGTGTGAACTTCATCGACAGGATCATCGAGAGGGCAAAGCCGAATTCCAGGATATGGAATGGGTCGGCGGCAGACAGGTCGGGGAGCCACATGAACGTTGCCTGGCGGATGTCGAGCGAGACGGTGACGGCGGTGTAGAAGGCGATCAGCAGGGGGAACTGCAGCAGCATGGGGAGGCATCCGCCAATGGGCAGAGCGTCCTTGGTCATCTTTAGCTGCTCCATCTGCAGAGCACGCATTCGCGGGTCGTCGGCGGGCACGCCCTTCTTTTGCAGGTCTTTGATCCTGTCCTGAATGTCCTTCATCTTCGGAGCATTGCCCGAAGCCTTCTTAAAGGACCGCGACTGCGACCAGCGCAGTGGGAACAGGAGCATGTAGAACAGGAAGGTAAAGACGATGATCGCGATGCCGTAATTGCCGGTCAGGCCGTAGAAGAAATTGAGCGACCAAAGGATCGGGATGGCAATGCGAGACGTTATCGGCCGGATCACCGTCCAGTTGCTGAAATTGATCAGCGGGATGATGTCGACCGAGCGGCCGACGGCTGACGACAGTTTCTCGTCGTAGCTTTGCAGCGCGAAATAATCTTTCGTTCCCGTGTAGATCTTGGTTACCGAGCCATCGGCCTGGATCGGAAGATACGCCGTTATCAGGTGCCGCGTTTCGCTCGTTTTCTTGGTACCGGTGACCCAGCTAATTATGCCGTCATGATAAGGCTCGGTAGGAAATTCATATTTCGAAGCGTGATATTCCAACCCCTGCGCAGGCTGAGCAGGTATTGCGGCCATCGCGAAATAGGCATCGGCGACACCGGCCCAATCGCTCTTGCCGGGAACGGCTACGGTGCTCTGGTTGTTCGCGTCAAAAGTGAACGAAGAACCCGGGTGGCGGAATACCGAATCGTCCGAATAAGCTATCGCTTCCGATTCGATGTGATAGAAGCTGTGATGAACGATGCCCTGGTCGCCGACGCTCGCTCCGATCAGCAGTTTGGTGTTCGGAACCGGCTGGCCGCCCTTTGATAGACTAACTTTGATATCTGCGAGGTAGCTGTCGGCCCGGAAAACAAAACTCTTCTTAACCTCAACGCCGCTCGCGTCGGTCAGCGTGAAATCGATCTGTTTTT
>JBDTZW010000084.1:0-8466 GCA_040004905.1 Acidobacteriota bacterium | reverse complement strand
CGCTCGTCGCGAAGGAAGGCGACGTCGATTTCAAGGAGCATATTGCCAAGATCTGTGCGATCGTCGAGGGTGATGTGTCGGCTGAGGTCACGGCGCTTGATACGGAAGGCATGCTTAAAGAAGGTCGCGAATATGCCAAGATCGCGCCGAATGTCGTCGTGAAATGCCCGCTGACGCTTGAAGGATTGAAGGCCTGCCGTACATTGACCGCGGAAGGAACGGGCGTAAACGTGACGCTATGCTTTTCGGCAGCCCAGGCACTGCTTGCAGCTAAGGCGGGGGCAAAATACATCTCGCCGTTTATCGGCCGCCTCGACGATATCGCGACTGACGGAATGCATCTCATCCGCGATATCCTGCAGATCTACGACAACTACGATTTTCGTACAGAGGTTCTGGCGGCGTCGATCCGACATCCAATGCATATCGTCGACTGCGCCCTGGCAGGTGCCCATGTGGCGACAATACCATTCAAGGTGATCCAGCAATTGGTCAAGCATCCGCTGACTGATAAAGGACTTGAAGGTTTTCTCTCCGACTGGAAGAAGAGCGGACGCGGGTAAGTTGTTCTCTTATTTGAAGAAGTGCGGGATCGCTCGGCCGGTCCCGCATTTTTCTATTGCAGAAGCTTTATTATCTCCGCATGAAGGGCGGCGGCGTCAAGGTCGTTCTGAAGTGCAAGGCCGTATTTCAGTTCAAAAAACCCGCTTTCACCTTGCCTAGCGAGAAGCTCCCGCATTCGGCTAAGATGGGCATCGATCTGCTCTTCCGAGAAACCATCTTTCTGAGCGAACATTTCGTCGATGTCCACGATCAAAGTGGAAAATCTCCTTAGCCATTCCAAGTCGGCATTATTTAACAGTAAATTCAAGAATTCGGTTGGAGACGTTTTGCCGTTAAAGGCCTCGTAGGTGTTGCGTTCATGATCGACTAAAACCTTGTGAAGTTTAAGCAGAAGGTTGCGCGTTTCCTTGAGTTTTTCTCCGTTCGTCATGTTTCCAAGTTTATAACACTTTTGAATTCGAACGCACTTCCGCTTAAGATATTAATTAGCTTGCTAATCGAAGATAGTTAGCCCTCTAATCACAGTTAATTAGCCCGCTAATAAGTTGTGATTAGCTGGCTATTAAATGATTAAACGCTTTGTCTGCTTAATTTAAACGAAGATGAATTTTGAGAAAAGCATCGGGTTCCTTCTTGCAAAGGTGGCGACCGCGCACAAGAATCTCCTTGAACGGTCGATGGCGGAATCTGGCCTGCATGGAGGACAGGTGTTCGTTCTCTTCGCTCTTTGGGAACGGGATGGCGTTCGGCAGGTCGATCTCGCTGAGGCTCTCAACCTGGCAGCGCCGACGGTGAACAAGACGGTCACGGGCATGGTCGAGAGTGGTTTGGTCACTAGACGGAAATATGAAGACGACGCTCGATCGACAAGGATCTTTCTCACCGACGCCGGCACCGCGATCCGGCACGAGGTCGACGAGAAATGGATCGAGATGGAAGAAAGGATCGCCGCCGATCTCACCGAGACCGAACGGCTGATTCTACCGCAGCTTCTAGTAAAACTTTTGGGAAACTACCTTAACAAATGAAACGAGAGATGGCGGCGGGAGACTACCAGGCTCCCGGCATCATGTCCGTTCCGAATAAGCCGATTGGCACAGTTCGCGGAGGTGTATTGACCGCCAGCGAGACCTCCCAGCTAGGGTCGGCTGTTTTAGTAAGTTTGGCAATAAGCTCACGCCACGCCTTACCGTTTTGGGGTATAAGGCCCGTTCCCTTGCCCATGATATTGGGCGCCATGCCCGCCGGCGTCACGTAGCACGGATCGTCGTTTACATGGACGTCGATCATACATGTCGGATTGCCTACGAGCGCCTGGATATGAAGTTGGTCGAGCGCATGCCCGAGTTCGTGCCAGAGAGTTTTGTTGCCAACATCGGTATTGTCGTAGGTAGTCTTGTCGGATCGAAAAAAATCAGTGTCGTTCTCTTTTCTGACCGCGTTGATCCTAAGATGATTTGGCGAACCCCCGCTTTTCAATCTGAACAAGCAGATCACGTTGGGCCGGCAGCGAAATCCGGTGCCGCCCAGATTTGTAAAGTCGAATGCATCGTAGTTTCGCGGTGTGATCAGCAGGAACTTGTAATTCCAGAATTTTTCCCCATCGGCGAATCGTCGCACAAAATCACCGCGAGACTGCCAATCCCAGTCGCGCAGTGGAACCTTTGGCGAATGAGGATCGCTCGGTTTCGCATAAAGCTTGCCGCCCTCGACAACGGTTAGTCCAGGCACTAGATTATGCCGATCAACGAAATTCAAGTTGTAGTTTATAGTGACGGTAAGCCAACCATTCTGTCGGTAATCTCGACCGTCGGGCATTTCGAGGATCGAATCACACTCCGCGGCACTCGAAGAGGTATAGTATGGTGCTCCGGCAGTTCCAATCAATGCAGCATGCATAATAGATCTCCTTTTTAGATCAGACGCTTTGTTTTCCGAATTTTGCGTTCGGCAAGTTTGCTTTCACGGTGAAACCTTTCTAGCCTGATCTGATGGATAAGATACTCAGAGTTAACGCGAAGAAATTCGACGGGCGTGTAAATAAGGAGTGGGAAGCAGCGGTGGTAGAGCACATCGGCAGCGGTATTCTGGTGAAAGGCGTTTTTGCGTTCGACGTCGATCACATAAAGCTGGGGTTTTTGAAAGAGGGGACGCTCTCGTACGAGTACTACTGGCCGGATCGTTGGTACAACGTATTTCGGTTTCATGAGCCCGACGGATCACCGCGGAGCTTTTACTGCAACGTGGCGATGCCCGCTTTAATTTCCGACACGCTGATCGAATACGTCGATCTGGATATTGACCTGATAGTGGATCGGGAATTTAACTATGAGATCCTGGACCTCGAGGAATTCGAGGAAAGGCGGATAAAACTTGCCTATCCTGAGGATGTCGTCGCAAAAGCAAAAACCGCTCAGATCGAACTCGTCGAGCTCGTGACGGCCCGAGAATTCCCGTTTGTATGGCCGTGAATTAGCGCGGCTGGATCTTGAGTACATAGCTGCAAACAGCTAGATTTGTTCCGGCTTGGAACTGGACACGTTGATTGGAGGGAAGTTCGTAGTTGTTTATCATTGCGGCATTTCTGCCTTCGTTAACGACCCAATAGTTGCCGGCGCCGTCGGCGAGGAGGGTGACGTGGCGGCGGCTGATCTCGACATCGCCGGCCAGCGAGATATCGACCGGTTTCGATTTGGAACCGCGGCCGATAACGACTTCCTTTTGATAGATCGGAACAACGTTTTGGCGGATGCCGCCGCGCCATATCTCCAATTTATAAAGTTCGGGTTGCCGCCGTTGAACGTGCGTCATTATCTCGGCGTCCTCGGACCTGACTTGCGGCACCGAAGCGTTGGCGAGAGTTGGAGGCGGATTCATCGACCGAGCTGTCTGATTCTGAGTGAAATTCGGCGTCTGGAGAGGAGGATTCGGGCCGGGAAAGGCCGGTGCGTCGACCGGCGGTCGGTATTGGGCACCCATCGCTTCCGCCCCCCTTGGACGTGCGAGCACGCCGGTCTTGTTACCGGACGAATCTTCCCAGCTATGCTGAACGCGAAGCTCGCCTTTTTCCAGCGTGCCGTCCACGCGGAGCTCGATCACGAATGACTTGGTTTCCAGCTTCTTCTTTCCTGCGATCTCCTTCGCCCGCTCGGCGAGAATGTGATACAAGCCCTGCTCGAGGCCTTTTCGCTTGATCCCCTGCCAATCCTTGTCGTCTTCACTACTGAGGAAGATCGCGTATTCGCTCGGAATGATCGTGGTGCCTTGCGGCAGCGGGACCATTTCTCGCTGCATCACTTCCTCAACGGCACGGGCGATCTTGACGATAAATTCCTCGGCGGCGCTGCGCGGTTTGACCTGCGCGTTTCTCGCCGCTTCTTCAAGCACGAGCTCGGCGGTCTCGCCGTCAATCCATCGTCTAACTTTGTCGAGTACGCTCAAATTTTCGTCCTTCCTCTTGATCGCGATCAATTCTAATCAATGTCGAGATATTTTCCATTGAGCCAGCCACGCGCGAGGCTGCCTTGATTTGCGACAGGCCTTCCCTGTTCGACCACATCAACTTGATACCAGTTATTCTGTGAATTGACAATCTTTACCCTCGAATTTTTTGTGACCACTCCCAGCGGGTCGTTATTGGCGCTCGGCGACGGCCGCAGGAATATATCTGTATTGGCTACGGCATTCTGCGTCTTTGTCTGGGTTCCGCCGCCGGGTAGAAAACCGGCGTTTTTCAGATATGCGTGAGTTCCATACAGCAAGCCGCCAAAAAGGCCGATAAACACGATAAACGCGGCGATCTTTCCGAGAAAACCGAAGCTCTTGCGAGGACGCGGAACGTAGGCGTTCGGGATCTCGAATTCTATCCGGTTTCCCTGTTCTGACGCGGCAGGCAAGCCGTCGATCCTAACACCCGTCCCGGTCGACTCGGCGGGTTCACCGAGAGCGTAGCTGACCCCGGTCGCGGCGGTACGTTTTGGGTCTTCGGCGATCGCAGGAAAACGGCGGCGAAGGTCGCGGGAAGTATTGAACCTCGGCTGCATCGGGGCGATCGGCGAATAACCGGGAGCGACGTGAGCCTGAGGCGTATCCGAGAGCGAAGAACGGATCGCCGTCGGGGCGTCGTTCTCGTCCAGGATATCCCTTACAACGGCGAGCTCGTCCCAGAATTCGTCGACGCTTTGCGGCCTGGCGGATGGGTCGTCCTGCGTTGCCTTTTGAAGCACCCGGCGGAGTTCGTCCGACCACTCCTCATTTCGTGATTCAGCGGGCAACTGCGTGATCGGCTGATTTACGTAGAACCTTGGCGATTCGCCGGTTAGCAAAGTGTACGTAGACTTTGCGAGGGAATAGATGTCCGCGGCGGGCGTCAGGCGAGCGACGGTCATGACGCCGTCTCCGTTGTAGAAGACAGGGCTATGCTCGGGCGGAGCATAGACGTTGGTACCGACCCTCGTGATCGGCGAATCGGCATGCGAAAAACGGGCAACTCCAAAATCGGTGATCTTGACGGTTTCGAGGTCGCCGGCGAGGAGGAGGTTTTGCGGCTTGATGTCGCGGTGTATTACTCCCCGCTTATGCGCGTGGCGGAGGCCAGCGCAGACCTGTTCGAGAAAGCCGAATGCTCGTTTCGGCGAAAGCGTTTCCTGCTTGATAATTTTTTGGAGATCGCCCCCCGACAGGTATTCAAGGACGAGGTAATGAAAGACCGTGCCGGAAAGATCTCGAGCCGTTCCGTGGCCGAGCCTCGATACGATGTTCGGGTGGCGGACACGGTCGAGAGCGACGGCCTCATTCTGAAAGTTCTCGACTAGGGTTCGTTCGAGATCGGGGTCGAGATCATCCTGGAGAAATACATTCAAAGCCTTGATGACGACCTCGTTATGGGCCGAACTGGGCGAGGCGAGGATATCGCGGGCGAGATAGATCTCGGCGTAGCTTCCGCGACCGAGATGCCGCTGGATATCGTAACGCTTGTCTAACCGGCAATTGTCGAGTGAAAGCTCACGCATCTATTCAAAACATCAGGCAAATCTGCTTTGCCGGACCTGTTCCTCAATACGACATTATATTGCCAAAGTTCGAAAAAGACACTTACACACCGCCCGCGTTCTTTGTTCGAGTGTTCTAAACCGTTCGCCATGTACACGGTGTTCACCGGTGTTCAAACAAGTTCAGGCTGTTCACGTGTTCCGCCCCGTTCACAAAAAAAAAATGCCTGCACGAGCGTCCCTTCTCATACAGGCGGTTGATCAAAAGATCAAATTTTTCAGTTTGCTAATTGTTGATCCTTTGGAAACCAGTGATCTGGATATACTGGAAAAACGGCGTTCCGGGCGGAATTCTATTGATATCCAGGAACGAGGAATCGAAAACCCAATTACGTGTTGGCGGATTGTAAACTGCTCCGCCGCCATTCTTGTATGCTCCGCTATTATTATGAGCGTTAAAGAGGTTGATGAGTGAGCCGCAATAGTTGAGACGAACGCTCCACTGTTCGAGGAACCTAATGAAGTTATGGACTCCGCCGTTCATTCGGGTATCCTGTCCACCCTGATTCGGAGTCGCATCGAGGGTAGTTATCGAGTCCCCGGCAAGCATGGCAAATCGAGTGTTGGTTTCGACGTCGGCTACACGGTTCGTGTTAGTGAATGGGTTCGCAAAGCTGTTCGCATCGCTCCATTTATTCGATAGGACGGTCACCGCGTCTGCGGCAATGGATGCCGGAACGTCGCGAGTTCCCTGCGGCAGGAAATCTGTTGCCGGCGTCGGGCTTCCATATGTCGCCACTCCAGTCGAATTATAGTCTCCCAGGACATAAACTCCATTTTCGGAAGCTACTGTAAACCCTTTCGAGTTCGATGGAGTAACCGTGTCGTAAAAACCCGGAAGATCCGAACCATTTACAAGACGAACTGCACGACGATAAAAAGGATGCTCAAATGTGGCAGCCATATCAGGTGAAACGAAAGAACGATAGTTCACGGGAACGACCGGAGCTGCTGCGGGGACGGGAGGCGAATAGAGTCCGGATGCTGAGTACTTTGCGGCTTCCTGAGCGCCGCCGACATTTAAGTAATCGGCCTCCAGTATACCGTTTCCGTTCACGTCCTCGCCGAGCTGCAGGGCTCCATCGTTGTTACCATAGATGTCTTCCATGTCATATTCGCCGTCAAAGTCGCGGTCGCCACGACGGTCGGAAACGTAGATAACCCAACCATTAGAGCTCGGAATATCCGTCGATCGCAACGCGTGTCCCGCGGCGACGGTGAAAGGAGTGCCGGCTGACGGCAAGCCGGGCTTTGCCCCACCGTCAAAATCGCCAGCCAAGAACCTCTTTAAGTTTGCAACGTCAATATCGACGGAGGTCATAACCCCAGCCCAGGGTACGTTATAGTTGCCTCCGACTTTATAAGCGGTATCCCGATTGAAAACCGTCGTCGATTCATTGAAGAGGCCTTCTCGCGTATCAAAGAAATTGATCGGAAATGCTACAACACATTTATTATTCGGACCACCACTAATACTCGCCGTTTTCCAATGCGGACGGTCGGGCGTGATCTTTGCAAGTCCCATCGCCGTGGTCGTCAGCCCGTTGGGAAACGACCCTTGATTTACTGTCGTGATCTGACCAACTAATGCACCGGCGCATGTTAGTGGACCTGCGGCCAGAGCGGCGGGTTCAACGTAATTCCGCGTAGCGCCGGCGAAACCGCTATTGGTCATGTAGTTGTTCGGGGCGACCGCTCCTGCCGCGTTATTGATGGCAATTCCACCATAACCAGCGGGGAGTCTCATCATAAATTGCTGCAGTTTTATTATCGAGCGGCTGTCCGTTCCCGTAGGAACACCCAGACTGTCATTGGCAAGAGTGCTGTAATTGTTTTCAATAACCGTGAAATTACCAGCGATGTCCGGGGCTCTCTCCGTAACGCCCAAGCTCAGGATGTCCTCGGTAATATCTTGTGTGTCGTACTTTTGCGTCGCCGCATTGTAGACGACGGTCTCGACCTTTATCCAGGACTCTTTTCCCGGGCTGTAAAAACGCTCACCGTTTATTTCGGTCGGGAGGTAAGCGGGGGCTCCGGTCATCGCATGCCCTGCACTCGGATTGTATCCGCGGCCGGCGGCCCCGGCAACATATGCACCTTGAACTTGACCCGTCGGATCGGCATCGAGTCGGACACCGCATTTCGCAACCACAGCCGCACCAGCGGATGTGACGCAACCCGGAAGCTTTGCTTTGCCGTCCGCAAAAGAGACGCGAATACCTGTCTTATTGTAGTAACGCTCACTCGCAGTGATGGGATCATCTTTCGTCGTGGCGGTCACCGGTAAAATGGTCGGCGCGGCGACAGTTCCGGTTCCGTCGTTCCATATATCGCCTGTGCCGGCCGTTGAATCTGCATTTTTCCCTCGTTTTAGCAGCTGAACAAGGTCGACAGCTTGACCGCTAATATCAGCGCTGATCTTGATGGGAAGTTTCAACGTCTGCTGGTTCGCGAGAAGGTTGCCGTCATAGCTACCTGAGAAGTTTAATCCACTGGTCCAATTCGCATTCCTATAAGCGGTCGGAGCCGGCGGAAGTGGCGCGGGATAGTTAGTGACGGGCGCGCCGTTGATCGGGTTCGTAAGAACACTACCCATTGTGTGATCCACTCGCGTCGGTACACCCGAACCATTCCTGACGTAGACATTGTCTCCCCAGGTTGTGTAAGGCTTCCCGTTCTTACCAACATCTGTAAAAACGTTGTTATGAGCCGTCACCTTAGATGCGAAATACAGGCCCGTACCAGCGGCCAGGAAGATGTTACCGTTGGAGTGTACTCGCCCGCCAAAGTTAAATACGGGGCCGGGGTGAAACTCCATGTCATCGTCGTAGAAGATTCCGAACTGGAAGAT
>JBDTZW010000203.1:0-27547 GCA_040004905.1 Acidobacteriota bacterium | reverse complement strand
CGATGGCGACGGTTTCCTGCTTGTCTTCCTCGTTCGAATACGTTTCAGAAAACAGCGTCGGCAGTGCTTGTCCGGCGGGGATCATCTCGGTGTATCCATCGGTAGTGTTGATTCCGATTGAATAGGTAAGCTTAGCAGTTGGTTCGATTTTAGGCGTGACGCTGGAGCAGGCTGACCAAAAAAGCGATGAAAGAAGAATTAAAAAAACTGTGAAGCGAATCGTTGTTGGGAACATAGTGATTTTCTCCGTCGGTCACTTCTGGTTTTTAACCTTGGCCGAGAATATGTTTTCGATCACATCGTGGTAAGCCTTGTCCCATCCGCCGAACATCTCGATCGTAAAGGGTTGATCGATCTTGGCGAATTCCTTGTTTGCGTTGTTGAATGATTCGTTCGTTATCGAGCGAAAATGATTTTTGACGAAAGCTTTTTGGGCTTCGTCAGTCCAAAGATAATTGACAAAGGCTTCGATCGCGGGCCGCTGGGCTGCGCTGACGTTGCGGTCGACGATGACTGCGGGATGTTCGCTGAAAATGGTGGACTTTGGAACGACAATCTCGATCTCAGCACCGGCCGCCTTCATCATCAAGCCTTCGAGTTCGTAGGTGATCAAAGCGTCGCCATAACCGGTTTCAAATTGTGTTCGAGCTTCGCGGGCCGAACCCGGCGTAGCGATGACATTTTTCCAGATCGCCTGCAGCGTCGCCAATGCGCGGGCTGGATCTGGTTTGCCAGTCTCGTTTTCGGAGCGTTTTAGTTCCGAGCCGTAGATCGCGAGTATCGACCACTGAGCGCCGCCGGAGCCTACCGGGTCCGGATGGATGATCCGCACGTCTGATTTTGTGAGATCGGCAAAATCCATGATCCCTTTGGGGTTGCCCTTGCGGACGAGGATCACGAAAGGAGTTTTATTAACGATGCCGTGATTTGGCAAAGCGTGCCAATCGGACGTGACGGCCCCGCCGTCCTTAAGCCGTTTGGCATCGCGGTCGATCGACAGAATAGCGACCTGTGCCGGAGCACCCTGGAGTATCTGATTGGTTACCGCCTCGGAGCCCGCGAACGACGAGACGAATTCGATATCTTGTCCATGATCGGCCTTCCATTTGGCTTTGAACGCGGGAAAGATCTCTTTCTCAAGAGCTTCCTTCATGATCGAAAATCCGTACAGCGTGATCGTCGGGCCGCCATTCGTATCGCCACCTGAACCGCTCGGAATACAGCTAGTGAGAACGACCGAAAATAAGGTTGGTAACCATAATAATTTCTTTAGAGTTCGAATCAGCATCCGCTTTTACCTACTTGGCCTCTAGAGACAAAAAGAGGTTGTGAAGCACCGATCTCACAACCTCCGGGGGAAAGATTCCGTCCTTCTTCGAAAACGCCTGCGAGGTTAGCTGTCGGGCTGGAAGCGAAGAAGTCTTCTTCTGATCGGATCAGATACGCCCCTTTTCCGCCAAAGGCAGAATTCATGGTTCCCCCGTGTTGTCGCTCAATAACAACTTCGGCTTTGAATTTTAGTGATTTTATCTAAAAAGGAGCACGGAAAGCAAGGTATTTTATTTGGGTTTGGGTACCCGGAGCCTTAGGGCGGCGGGCACTATCTCATAGATAACAGGGAGTTTTCCGGGAAGTTCGCCATCGGCCTCGATGTGTATCTCGACGCTTGCGTCCGCTGATCTAGCCTCGATCCGGCGTGCCCGCTTACTTTTTACCTCGGGCAGGTCGAGATGCGTGCCGCGATAGAGCATATGAGCGTTCAAAATGATCTTGGCGGTGCTGATATCACCGATATTTACAACATCGAAGAAACCATCCACCAGCGATGCCTCTGGAGCGATCTTCATCCCGCCGCCGAAGTATCGTGCGTTGGCAACGCAAAAATTAACGGTGTCCATCGGTTTTTCTTCGGAATCGTCGATCTTGACGCAGATCCGCGAAACGCTCGGACTCAATATCTGCTGGAGGGTTGAGACCGCAAAACTCGCCTTACCGCGCAGGGCGTCGATCGGGAGCCAGCTCAAGGATGTGTCGGACTTAACCCGTTCGATTATCGACGCGGCTAGTCCGAACGAAGAGACATTCAGAAAATATCGGCTTACGGCCTCATCCTGAAAATTCTGAAACGTGACCTTGCCGACATCTATCGTTTTTGTCTCGCCTGTGCGAAGCGCACGAGCGGCTTCGCGCATTGTTTGCGGCATCTCGATGGTCCGGCGAAAATCACCCCCGGTGCCGGATGGGAGAATGCCCATCTCGATATCTTCGCCGGTTTCGAGAATGCCGTTGGCGACCTCGTTGATGGTGCCGTCGCCGCCGCAGGCGATGATTAATTTTCGCCCGTTCTCGATCCCACGTTTCGCTAATTCGATACCGTCACCGTGCCACTTGGTAAACGCGACATTGAATGGCCCGAAATGCGTGCGCAGATCACTCGCGATCTCGGCCCATTTTCCTTTGGTGGATCCGGCCGCGGATTTGGGATTAACGATAACCAGCGGAAGCGGCCCGCCGTTAAAAGAAGATCTGTTGGTTGTCCTGGACAAAGTTGGTTATTTCCTTAACGGAGGTAAGATCGGCGAGTTTATTATTTCCGTCCTCGCGGGTGACAAAGGCTTTTCCGGTGTTCATGTAGACCATATTCTCGTTATAGTCCGATTGCTTTGCGGCACACTTCCCAACGACGATCACGTCCGTCAATCCATCGCGATTCAGGTCCTGAAAGGCGACCGCGTCCGCCCAACAGCCGAACGTCGACCCATTGAATTGGCCCGGAAACGAAAAGAGCTTTTTGCCCTGTTTGTAGATCTCGAGAGCCGTTTCCATGTGCGAATCGCCGTATTCTGGATTGTAGCTAGTGACGAAGCAGGAACCCTTGAACGGTTCGAAATCCACGGCGAATGTCTGACTTTTCTGCACTGCTCGTTTTCCGCCGACGTTCGTAGTCATGCATGCGGCACGCGCGATCGCATTCCCGGTTTTCTCGGACGGAGCGTTTGCTCCGGAATCGGTGACATCGTCGCGCTTTTCGGTGTTTGACGCGTCCGCAGAATTAGAGGAGGCGTTAAAGGGCACGACGTTCGCCGGCTTTCCGCTATCGCCAACCTTCGGTTGATTGCAGGAAGAAACAAGAGCCGCCGCCCCGAAAGCAATGACTAAAAGGTATCTCATTCAGGTATAACCTGTTTAGCGTTTTTCATTTGCTAAGTCAACAATAAACAAAAACGAGCGGCCGTTTCCGGGCCGCAAGTTTTCAATTGAAGTCGTTTTCATCGATGCAGAAGCTGCACTTCGAAAGGTTCGGATTTGGGAAGAAGTGCGAGAGTCTCAACTAAGGAGACGCTGGCGGGCATAATTTCCGCTGCATCGTGGAAGAACTGCTTCGGACCGACCGCCATAAATGCTTCAATGTCTTCCATTTTTCGCGGAAGATTCTTTGTCATCCACTCGGCACCGGTCGGCGTAATGACCATGTCGTCCTCGATGCGGACGCCGATGTTCTTGTATTTTTCGAACGCGGGACCGATCTTGGCCTTGAACGCATTCCATTCTGGTGTGTCCGGCAAATATTTGAGAGCGTCCTCGCGAATGTAGATCCCCGGTTCGTTCGTATATGTCATGCCCGACCGCAGCGGGATCTCGTAGCGTCCGACGTCGTGGACGTTCATCCCAAGCCAATGCCCGAGGCCGTGCATATACCAGATGCGATACTGCGATGAAGTTTTATCGGTGATCAATCCAAGCTTGAACAATCCGTCCACAATGACCGCGTTCGCGGCATTGCTGAGGTCGGTCATTGTCGCTCCGGGTTTTGCGGCCTTTGCGGCGGCTTCCTGAGCGTTGTAAACGATCTGGTAGATCTCGGACTGCTCCTTTGTAAACTTTCCGTTGACGGGAAAAGTTCGCGTCACATCCGCCGAATAGTGTTCGTATTCCGCGCCGACATCCATCAGCAGCAGACTTCCGTTCGTGATCGAGCCTTGCGACTCCTCATAGTGGAGCGTCGTCGCGTTCGGCCCGCAGCCCACGATCGACGGATATCCCCAGTAATCGGCGTTGCGGCGGCGGAAGGTATACTCGACCTCGGCCTGAACTTCATATTCCATCTTTGCCCGGCCCGCCATCGCCCACGAACGCATATGAGCCTCGGTGCTGATGTCGATCGCGTGCTGCAGCATCCTTAATTCGTAGGGCGATTTTATCTGGCGGAGATCGGCGAAGATCGGCTGTGCGTTTTCGACCTTGTAGCTCGACGACAGCTGTTTCGCCAATTCATTCTCAACACCGAATTCCCGGAGCCCGTCGGTGTCCCTGTCGCCTTCGGGCAGCAGCAGATATACCGTTACGGGAGCGGCGATCTCGGCGACGTTATTTATCGACGCGAAATTCTTCTTATCGCGGATCGATTGAAGGAATTTATCCTTCTCCACGGCGTCGGTGACTTTTGTGATGCCGGAAATTCTGGTGACATCAGCATACGTGTACATCTTCCCGTTCCACGTTTCGTTTCGCGGATCGGGCTGCGGGATGAAGAGAAATTCGCGGACGCTCGAGCCGTCCTTCGTAATGACAAGCGTTGCGTCTTTTTGTTTGAGGTTCGTCAGGTAGTAAAGATTATTTTCCTGCCGGTAAACGTAGTCGACATCGTTCGTATACAGCTTCGGCTCGGTGCTGAGCAGTATTAGCACGCTCTTATCGACCATTTTAGCGGCGACCGCGGCGCGCCGTTGCGCGAGTTCCGCCTGCCGCTCAGCGTCGGTGAATTTCGGCGCCGCCGGCGTCACCGGGATCGTTGTCGGGCCTTCTACGGCTGCCAAAGCGAATGGACCGTTAATGAACAATGACAAGATGAAAATGGTAATTATCTTTTTCATTTGAATACCTCAAAAGCTATTTCTTTTGTCGCTGTGTTTCCGAAATAGTCCGACACGAAAACCCGAAGCGAGTACGGCCCGGCTTGAAAATTTGTCAGATCGAGAAAGCCTTCCTTGAACGAATCGGATGCGACATCGTTCGTCGCAATGAAATTAAATACGGTCTCACCCGTCGCGCCGGATCTGCTGCCAGGCGCGTACACGAAGGGTACGGAGCGTTCATCCGGCATTCGCTTGAAATTTATCGAATTGCGATGATCGGCGATCGTGTTCCCGGCCGGATCGTAAAGCGCATAGCCGACGCTGTAAACGCCCAGCCGCCGTCTATCGGCATTGCCGTCCATTCGATCAAACGCTTTTACGACGACCCGGACCTTTCCTGTTAGTTTAATACGCCCGCCCGTAGTGCCGGTTTCAATTTCACGCCAATTCTCATCGAAAAGCGTGACCTTATCTATCGTCGGTGCGATCCCGTCGGAGATGCCTGGCAGGATTAACGCATCGAGCGCGTTCATCTCGCTGCCGCTCGAACCGGCGATCAGGTGCGTGTGATTGAACGGGTTTAGTGTGCCGATCGGCTCACCCGCCTTGAAACTCGATCCGCGCGGAACCCGAACGTCGGTCGGTTTCCCGGTGCCGTCGAAGAGGAATCGCTGGTCGCCCAACGGCCGTTCGTTCTGATCTCGGCCGAGCCGAATGTGTATATAGCCCATCGTCGGCATGCGGATCATCTCGCGCAGCGTTCCAAAATTCTGGGTAGCCAGGGGCAGCAGAACTTTCTCGTCACGGATGAACCGAGCCGTCTCGCCGTAGCTGCCCACGACATCGAGGCCGTTGTGAAAATGGACATCGCTGTCGTCTTTCCCAATTTCGCCGCGAAGCTCGCCGAGCGTTCCCGCGATCTCGCGTTTAGCCTGCGGCGGATCGTACGGCCAACGTCCGGGAGCGGCCGTGCGAAATTCCTCCGCGGACATCCGAAGCTTTTCGATCTCGCCAGGCTCAATGGTTTTGCCGATCGTTCCGGCTGAGGTGGCCCGGACCAATTTATTGTCGCTGTCTGCGATGAACACGGTTTCGGATGCATCCACCGCGATCCCTGATGGCCGGTTGAATCCTGCGTTTTTTGCCTGCCCGTCGCGCAGTCCACGCCGGTTTCCTTCGATCGTTCGCACAAACGGAAAAAGGCCGTTTTGAATTACACGGATCGCATTTCCGTCAGCAACAAATATAGATCCGGCCTGATCGACCGCCAGCGCAATTGGTGCAATAAGATCTGCCATGCCCAGCGGCCCGTCGCGCAGTTCGCCGGTGCCGGTGCCAAGGAGCGTCGTGGTTTCGCCAGTCTTTTGCACGAGCCGTATCCGCCGGTTGCCGAGGTCCGCGACAAGCAGGTCGCCGCTCGGCAAGACTGTGAGTCCGCATGGAGTATTGAATTTCGCCAGGCTTCCTGCACCGTCCGCAAAGCCGCGGCTGCCGCCCGCAAGGGTGTAAACCTTGCCCTCGCGAATCACTCGAATGCGGTCGTTATATGTGTCCGCTACGTAGATGCTGCCGTCACCGGCCGCGGCGATTCCGATCGGTGCGTGGAATTGCGCCGCGTCAGAATTACCGTCCGCATAACCGGGGTTTCGGTCAATCCCGGCGATCGTCGAAACCTTACCGGCGTCGTCTATTTTCTTTATCGAGCTTGTTCCGCTATCGGCTACGAGCAGATCGCCATTCTTGTCAAACGCGATGCCCGACGGCGTATCCAGCCCTTGGGCGAATGCCGCGATAGTGCCAGTCGCGGATACGGTCAGGATCTTACCGTTTTGACCATCGGAGACGTAGACCGCGCCATTCTTTAGGGCGATTCCGAACGGCTCACCGATCTCACGATTAAAGCCCGCGAGCGTGCTCACATTCTTAAGGTCGCCCGGCTTCGTTCTCGCGGGCTTTCCGCAACCTAACGAGCACAGAGCGAAGCACAAACCCCCCAGTAAACCCAGATAGTTACGAGGATCAAATTGTCGTCCGAGATTTAGCGCGATTTTCATTGGAGCCAAGCGGTGCAGGTGATATAATCGCATCTCTCGAAACAATTCAACAAGGAGACCAAACATATGTTTTCACTAGAGGATCTTCTCGGCCAGGAGCAGGGTTCGGCGGCGGTCAGTCAGATCAGTCAGCAGGTTGGAACGGAGCCGTCGACCGTAAGTTCAGTTGTTCAGGCGGCTCTCCCCGCGATCCTTGGCGGCCTTGCAAACAACGCATCCACGTCCGATGGTGCCCAGAGCCTGAATAACGCCCTGGAACAGCACCACGACGGCGGCATCCTGGATAATTTAGGCGGTCTCGGCAGCTTGATCTTCGGTGGACAAGCGACAGTTCCGCCGCCCCAGGCAGATGGCGGAGGCATTCTAGGGCACATTTTCGGCAACAGGCAGGGTCAAATGGCGCAGCAAGTGAGCAACCAGACCGGCGTTAGCTCGGGTCAAGTCGCTCAGATTCTGCTGATGCTGGCTCCGATCGTAATGGGCTATCTCGGCCAGCAAAAGCAGCAGCAGGGCGTTGGCGCAGATGGACTGGGCGGCCTGATCGGCGGACTGCTTGGCGGCGGCCAGGCGCAGCAGGCATCGGCCGGCGGAGTTCTTGGAGGCTTGGCGACGAGTGTGCTTGATTCCGACCACGATGGAAGCGCGGTGGACGATATCGCCTCAATGGCATTTAATTACATCCGAGGAAAGTAGGTTTTTCCGCCGAAAATTATTAATATATTTGTACGGAGCCGTGTGAATGCCATTGTTGTGCGTTCGCCGGCTTTCGTTTTTGAAACAATTTCCCGGCTTTTCACGTAAAAATTCGATAATTACACAAAAATAATTTTGATCTCGAGGAAAATAATGATTCACCAACACCCATTCCGCAGGCTCGCTGCGGTTTTTGCGCTATTTGCATTCGTTTATTCCGCAACCGTTCAGGCCCGGCCGATGGTCGAGCCGTCGATATTTACAGAAGACGAAAGCCAGAAGCTGCCGCCGGTAAATTGGATCCGTAGCCGCTCGATCGACATCAAGAATATCTCGATCGATCTTAGGTTCGACTGGGACAAGAGCCAGGCGATCGGCTCAACCGTCGTAACGTTCTCGCCGTTCGGCGACACCGATAAATTCACGCTCGACGCGGCGATGATGACGATCGATGCCGTCAAACTCGCTAACGGCACTCCGCTTAAATTTACCTACGACGGCAAAAAGGATAATGACAATCTCGAGATCATACTGGACAAGACATGGCCGGCCGGGCAGGACATCGCCGTTCGCATCGATTACAAGACTAACTACGTAAACACCGCCGACGCTGATACAGCGATAGGAAGCTTTGGCCGCGGCCTTCGTTTCATCAAGCCGTCAGCTGACGATCCGAAAAAACCGCGTCAGATCTGGTCGCAGGGCGAATCAGAATTTAACCGTTATTGGTTTCCCTCATACGACACCCCGAACGACTTCCGGACGACGGAACTCCGTGCGACGGTCGAAAAACCGTTCTTCGTCGTGTCTAACGGCAAGCTCGTAGACACCAAAGACAACGGCGACGGTACGCGAACTTTCGACTGGAAGATGGACCAGCCATATTCCAATTATCTGACCTCGATCGTCGTCGCTGAGACGACGCCGGTCGTTCAGGATTTCGACGGCATTCCTGTTTACAACTACGGATACACCAACGAAACTAAGGAAGTCGCGGCGACCACAAAGAATCTTCCCGCCACGATCCGTTTCTTCTCCGATGTGACCGGTGTTAAATACCAATATCCGAAATACTCACAGGCTTTTGTCGAGGACTTCGGCGGCGGTATGGAAAACATCTCCGCAACCACGCAGATCGAGGAAATGATCCACGACGATCGCGAATTGCTCGACGGCGACAGCGAATCGCTGCAGTCGCACGAACTCGCACATCAGTGGTTTGGCGATTACGTCACCTGCCGCGATTGGGGCCAGATCTGGCTAAACGAAAGCTTCGCGACATACATGCAGGCTATGTGGACCGAGAAATTCAAGGGCCACGAGGAATTTCTCTACTCCGACATTCGTAACAACCACGATCAGGTCCTCGGTTCGTGGAACCAAGGCAACCGCAGGCCGATTGTGACCAAATACTACGCCAACAAGGACGCGATGTTCGACAACTACGCGTATCCCGGCGGCGGTTCGGTGCTGCACATGCTGCGAAAGACGGTGGGCGACAAACTGTTTTCGGCGGCGTTGAAAAATTATCTGACGACCAACGCCCATCAACCCGTTTCGACCGAGGACTTACGAAAAGCGTTCGAACAATCGACGGGACAGTCGATGGACTGGTTCTTTGACGAATGGCTCTACAAGATGGGACACCCGATCTTCGAGATCACGCAGTCTTACGACGACGCAGCGAAAACGCTGACCCTGAACGTCAAGCAGACCCAGAAGATCGATCTGACAAATGCATTCCCGCAGGTCGATTATTTCCAGACTTGGGTCGATATCGCGATCGACAACAAGGTCCAGCGTGTCTGGATCGATCCCAAGGAAACCAATACCTTCACCTTCGATGTCGCCTCCAAACCGAAGCTCGTTAATTTCGACTACGAAAGCACTTTGCTCAAGGAGATGAAGTTCGACAAGTCCGTCGACGACCTGCTCTATCAGATGCAGAACGATAAGGACGTTCTAGGGCGGCGCTGGGCGATGAGCGAACTTCAGACAAAAGCAACGGTCACCGACAAGGACCGGATCGTTGCCGGATTGCTGGTATTGGCCGAGAAAGATCCGTTCTGGCGAATTCGGCGGGCGGCACTTTCGGAGATCGCTAAAGTCTATTCGCCCGATCCCCCGCAGGGCCAGGACCGTCCGCCGTTCAAGCTAGACGCAAATGCTGAGGCTGTTGTCATTCGGTTGACCAAGGATACGCAATCCCTGATTCGCGGCGACGCATTTGAACTCCTTGGTGAAACGCAGGACGCAAAATACGCACCGGTACTGGTTCAGGCACTGAACGACCGGAGTTACACCGTGATCGACCAGGCCGCAACCGCACTTGCGCGAACCAAGGCACCGACCGCCTACGATGCGCTCGCAAAATTGACGGCGACACCATCATGGAAGGGCCGCATTCAAGCCGCCGGCTTCTTATCGCTGGCAGACCTCGGCGACAAACGAGCCTTTGAGGCAGCCTACAAGGCCGCGACCGACACGGAACTGCCGGTCAATGTCCGCAACGCCGCCGCCACCGCTGCCGGCACTACGGGCAGAGGCGATCCGCGGGCTTACCCGCTCGTGTTCGCAAGGTTCAAAACAGCGTACGACGCCAACAATATCCAGGGTATGATCAGCGGCGTGCAGGCGATCATCAAGATCGCAGATCCGCGTGGTCAGGAGGCGTTTGACCTGCTCAAGACCAAGTTCAAGGACAATCCCGGGGCGATGAACTTCGTCGCAAACTCCGAAACCCAGTTCAAAGCCGCGCTCAAGCAATAACCCAAGCCGGGATCGAACAAAAAAGGCGAGACATAAATTGTCTCGCCTTTTTTTAACCCTTTCGGTTTCCTGAAGGAAACGAGGAATGGCGTCGGAAGAATTACCGTGGTTCCCGTTTCGTGACACCACCGCCTTAACTAATTAACTTCCACCGTCACTCTCAAGAACGTCGCAGGAATAGTCGTCTTTCCGCTCTCGGTGCTCTCATTCTGGCTGGTGAACAGAGTTTCGAGTTCCCTCTGAAGTTCATCCGCTTTCCCGTTAGCCTCAGCCGCTGCAAAAGCGTTCATCGTCGGTCCGTAATACTGCCGGAAAGTGTCCACGAACTCCTCCGGTTTACCGGCGTAATCAAAGGTAAACGTGTCCTTCTCAAAAGATATGTTCTCCTTTGGAATTCCCGCGGCTTCAAACCTCTCCGTCACGTGGTCCTCGATTCCCCAGGTCATCGGGCTGATAAAACCCTCGGGCGGAGGAGGAGCATAGCTCGAGCTGACCTTTAATATCTGGGCTACCAACGTCGGATCGTTCGGGATCCAGTTGCCCATCACGACGCGTCCTCCCGGACGCGTGACGCGTACCATCTCTTTCGCTACATCAAACGGCTTCGGCGCAAACATCGCCCCGAAAATGCTTATTGATACGTCAAACGCCTGATCTTCCAGATCGGACAGATCGCTGGCATCGCCTTCCTGAAACTTCAGATTCGACAGCCCCTGTTTCTTTGCCCTTTTGTTACCTGCTTCGACGAGATTGCTCGCGATATCCACGCCGAGCACATCTGCCCCTAATTGTGCGGACGGAACTGCCGTGGTCCCGTCACCGCACCCGAGGTCCAATACTTTTTGACCGGGTTTGATACCGATCTCCTTAACCAGAGCCTCGCCGCTATCGCGCATACTGTCCGCGATCCGCGTGAAATCGCCTTTTTCCCAGAGTGCTTTATTTGGATTCATATTATTTCTCCTTAGCTATATAAATTGATGATATTTATTCCAATTAGATAAGCACTTAGTGTTGAAATCTTTCACTGTGGACTTCCACAGACTGCCGCCGTCGTAATTCCGCTGGTGTGTTCCTCGATATCCAATAGAATAGTGATGTTGAGAATTCCTGTTATAATCCGGTCGATCCGGAAAAATCAGGATTACGATCTGCAATCTATGTCTATTTTGATCGCCGAAGATAACGAAGCCCAACGCCGCTACCTGGGAAAGCTTCTCACGGAAAAGTTTCCCGGCCACATGCCGCTTATGGAGGCGATCGATGGCGAGTCGGCTGTCCGAATGGCGATCGATAATCGCCCCGACCTGTCGATCCTCGATATCCAGATGCCGAAATACTCCGGCGTTAAGGCCGCAAAGGCGATCTGGCGTGAATTTCCGGGGGCCCGGATCGTCTTTTGGACGCAGTTCCCGCACGAGATATACATTAACGAGATACGTAAACTAGTGCGTGCGACCGACCCGCAGCCCACCTACGGCTTTATTCACAAGAATAATCCCGAGGATAGGTTTCTACGCTTCATCGCCGCCGTGCTCGAGGACGGGGCCGATATGATCGACCCTGCGTTCAAGGATTCGTTTCAACGTCCGCTGCTTACCGAGTTCGAGACCGAGGCGCTTCGATATCTTGCATTAGGCCTCTCAAATTGGGCGATATCACGCAAATGCAGTCTCAGCCTGCGGGGTGTCGAAAGCCGGTTGGCCACGCTGTACGAAAAGCTATTTCCCGAAAATTCCGCAGGCACCAAGGAAGAGGCGTATGACAAACTCGCCTACAACACCCGAACACGAGCATTTTTCGAAGCCCTTCGCCGGGGCCTGATCAACAGCGACGAGCTCGAAAAATCGGAGAACGAGTTGGCGGATTGGATCACGCGCGACCGACGAAAATACTCTCAGCAGGATACGAATCACGAGGCCGATGGCGAAAGGTAAGTCGAAAGGATCGGCGATATTTCTCTTCTGCTGGCTGCTTTCATTCGCTGCCCCTTTCCAGGCACAGGAAAATGTCCCAATCGGCCTTAACTTTCACCGCTGGGGCTCGATAACCGTCTTCAACGGCCTACCCTCTGACAGCGTTCGGACCATTTTGCAAACACCTGATGGCGTTCTGTGGTTCGGAACCGACAACGGACTCGCACGTTTTGACGGACGCCGGATCCAAACGTTCACATTTGGCAGCGCTGATTCGAACCGCGTCCAGGTCCTCAGAAATTCGCCCGCCGGCCAGTTTCTAGTCGGCACGCAAAAAGGCGCTTTTGTTTTTGCCGACAATCAATTTCAGCCGATCGCCGGAACCGAGAATCGTGGAATAACGGCGATCCAGACGAGCGGTGAGATCTTGCTCGGGACCGACAGCGGCCTCATTTTAAGTGTTGCCGCCGATGATGCCGGCAGCCTGAAAGCGCGGCCGCTGAATACAGAGCCGATCGCGAATACGGACGGAACGCCGCTATTTGTTACCGGCTTGGCGAGCGACGGCGATCGAGTTCTTGTCGGAACATTCGGACGCGGAGTAATGGTCCTTGCCGGCGGCCGTGTGACGGAATTTCCGGCGTCACCGCGCCCTCTGTTTGTCCGCTCCTTAGCCCGTGATGCAGCCGGCGATCTCTGGCTCGCAACCGATGCGAAAAAAGGCATGAGCGGCATCTATCTCATAACGGATTCACACGTGACCCGCGTCGCGGCCGCCTCTGCAAACGTTCTCGCTCTCGAAGCGACCGACGCCGGCATTTGGAGCGGCAGCGAACGTTACGGCCTTTTCCGCGTGAACGGCGGGAAGCTCGCCGACTCGATGACCTTCGAAAACACCCTCGGCGGTCTCCGCTCGAACACGATATATAGCATCTTCGCCGACCGAGAAGGGGTCGTTTGGGTCGGTACCAATCGTGGTGTGAGCCGCTACGACCCCGTCGGCCCTTTGCAGCAGATGGTCTCAGATAGTCCGAATGGCAATTTTATCCGCACGCTTTGGCAGTCGGGCGACCGAAGGAGGACGTTTGCCGGTTCCAATCGCGGCCTGTTCTCATTCGACGGATTAAAATGGAACCTTGTTCACGGTTTCGAGGAAAAGGTGGTTTACGCGATCGGAGCGGACATTGACGGAATGCTGGTCGGAACCTCAGGCGGCGTTTTTGACCAAAAGGGAAAGTCGATCCTGAGCGGCGACGCGCGCAGTATTCAAATGTTTGCCGGCAAGACATACGCGGCAGTTTTCGGTCGCGGCGTCGTGGACATTTCGAGCGACGAGCAAAAGGTCGTGTTCCCGGACGATACTGCGACCTCACTCCTGACCAGTGACAGTAAGCTCTGGATCGGGACAGCCGGACACGGCCTATTCAGTTATGACGGGCGGAATACCAAGACCGAGGCCTCGCCTGACACATTGAAGACCGGAACTATCTGGAAGATTTACGAAGCCCAGGACCACGTCCTGTGGCTCGCCGGCCAGCATGGCGTGTTCTTGTATCGAGGTGGCCAGACGGAACAGGCGATCATTTGCGAAGACGTTCGCGATGTGGTCGTAAACGGACAAGATGTCTGGGCGGCCACGACAACTCGCGGACTGCTCCATGCGAGACGCGACGACGATCTCGGATGGATCGTTTCGTCTATAGGTTTCGAGCAGGGTTTGCCATCGGAAAAGGCTTTTTCGATATTACAGATGGAGGGCCGCATGCTGATCGCGACCAATCGCGGGGTCGTTAGTTATTATCCGCGAAACCTCGCCCCAACCCTGATCGCAGTCCGCGTTCTCAGCCAGCGAATGCACGATCTCGCCGACCTATCATCGAAGATCGCTCTCGACTACCCCCAGAATTCGCTTCTCGTGGAGGTCGCTGGCCAGAGCAGCCGGACGTTTCCCGAGGAATTCCAATATTCGTTTCTTCTCAAGAATGCCAAAGGCGAGGTGATCGACAGTCGTTTCTCCAACGACCCGCAGTATGCACCGACAGGCCTCAAACCGGGCGACTACACAATAGAGTCCAAAGCCTATAACCGCGATCTGCTAGCCTCCGAGCCTTTAAAGATTCGGTTTTCAGTGGCGCGTGCACCGTTTCCGTGGACGGCGACGGCTCTAGGCGTCTTACTTATGATGTCGCTAGTTGCTCTCGTTTGGGCGGTGGTCGAACGTCGCAGGATCAAAAAGGGAAACGCGGAACTTGCAGCAGCCCGATTTGATCTCGCCAACGAGGCCGAGCGCGAACGCCGCCGGATCGCGCGCGATCTGCACGATCAAACTCTCGCCGATCTACGAACCCTAATGATAACGAGCGACAAGGGCACGATGGACAGCACCGAATTCCGAACCGAGATCGAGGCAGTATCTACCGAGATCCGCCGTATCTGCGAAGACCTCAGCCCTTCGGTGCTCGAGAACGTAGGATTGGTCGCATCACTCGAATTTCTGCTCACGCACACCGTTGAAAACGGAATTTTCACTGCCGATGAATCGGTGGAAGAGCGGATAAAATTCCCGATGACCGTGCAACTCCAGATCTACCGCATCGCCCAAGAGGTTCTAACGAATATCAACAAGCATTCCAACGCCGCCAAGGTTGAGATGAACGTAACCGACTCGGAAAACAACGAGTTTCACCTGACCATCCGCGACGATGGAGCCGTCTTCCAGCCCCAAGGTTCAACTGGCAAAGGACGCGGCATCGCAAACATTCGCTCGCGTGCCAATCTCATCAATGCTCATGTCATCTGGTGCCAAAGCGGCGGCGGCAACGTTTTCACGTTTCGGAGAGGAGGCTAGGCCTCGCGATCTTCGGCGCGATCTTCGGCGCGATCTGTCAGCAAGGCAACAAGCGGAAATACGAGGATGATCGGGGTAAACAGCACGAACAATGTGTGGTTCCAAAAGGCTTCGTCGCGGAATGCGCCGTTTATTATTGGAATGCCGAGTGTGACAGCGTAATAAACGAGAAGCAGCATCGGCAATCTTCGAACGACGTCGGAACTTTTGATTTTGTCCGTCGTGCCGGTTTTTTCCATTAGTTCACTTGCGACAAATACCAATATCAGGAAACTGAAATAGATAATTATTCCTTCGAGCCGATGGACCTCCTCGGGGTCTATCCATGTCAGGCCGCTAGTAAACGGACGAAGCAATATCGCTCCGGAAATTCTGGTGGTGTTTGCAATTATTGTCGATAGATAAGCGATCGATATTGCGGCCGGCAGAAAAGACCATCGGAAAGCGCGCGGCGTTCCGCGCCACAGCTTCCCGAGGGTGAGGACCAAAAAAGAGACGATCAGGAAATTGACGCCGGAACACGCCGGAGCAATCAGAAATGTTCGGTCGAGGCTAAGGTAACCGCCGTACGGCTCGAACTGAAAGCTCATGCCGGTCGCCAGACTCACCAGCCACGCCGTCGGGGCAAGAATCCACTGCAGCTCGTTCGCGCTTGCGGTGGAGTAGTAAAACTTGAGGCAAAGAGATAAGAGAAGCACAAGCGTTAATTGAGCAACGCGTATAACGTCAGTCTTTTTGATGTTGATGGTCATCGCTTGTGCCACTCTTCCTTCCCCGGCTCAAATTCGGTGAATCGCCAGTTGCGGGCCCGCGCGAAAACGGCGCCGGACGAGCAGGATAAGAGCGAGCATTGCAAGGCCCGCCAAAAGCCAAACGATCTCGGGCTCGTCGCCCACAGCCATGTCGCTAACTCCTAAGGGAAGCGGAAGTACCTGGTTGACGTCATCGGCATCACCGTTCGGATTAACTATCTTTTCGCGTACGGCGATGAATGACGTGTAACGCGTGAGCAGGTTGTATTTAAGCCCAAGGCCGACTATCTCCTTTATCTGGCTCTCGGAAATATCCTGCGAACCATAGTCGGAAACGTCGGCGATGCGTGATCGTGCCCATAGGTAAGGGAGTGCCCGATTGCGTTCGTCGGACTTGATCGCGGATACATCGAGACTGTTGGAAAAATCGCCAAGGCCCGACTTTCCGGTCAATTCGATCGTCCCGGTTGGGCTACCACGCCATTTGCCGAAGAAAGCCACGGGCCGATCTGCCAGAAGATCCGGTCGATGCATCGGCTGGACGTCGTAGATATCGAATCCGTCGGCTTTCAGCTTGATGTCGGTGAGAACCGGGCTCTGAATATACTCGCGAAACTTTGCGGCTATCGCGGCGGCTTCAGATTCCTTTTCGACGATGAATGGCTCGCCCATTCCTGCTTTTGCGACGCCCTCGATCAGGTAGCGGTTTACGGACGAGCCGATGCCGAAGGCGAAAACGTTGCACTCGCTGAGATTTTCGCGAATGTAATCGAACGTGCCTTTTTCCGCATCAATGTAGCCATCGGTCACCAGCACAATGCTTCGCGACATTCCGGGCTGACGCGGTGTGCTCATCGCCTCCTTCATGGCGGGCAGCAGCTCGGTCCCACCCGCTCCGCGTTGCTGCGTGAGAAGCTGGACGGCCCGGTCGACATTTTCCTGGTTGGCCTGAAGCGGCTCCTTCGAAAGGGCGGTAGAATCGCCTGAAAAAAGTACGACGTTGAAATAGTCCGTCGGGCGCATGCCGCCGATCAGATCAGTGAGAAGCTTTTTGGCAGTATTGAGCGGAAAGCCTTCCATCGAACCCGAAACGTCGACGACAAAAACATATTCTCGCGGCGGAATCTCTTCAGGTGCGATACGCTCCGGCGGTTGTGCCATGTAAAGAAAGAAATGTTCGTTTTCGCCCTGATACAGCATCAGCCCCGAGGCGATCTGCTTTCCGGCGAGCCGGTACTGCAAAACGAAATCGCGGTTTCCCGTAAACGGATCCGGATCGTCGAGACTAAGCTGGGCGACGCTCGTGTCTAACCAGTCAGGTGTGATCTGATGCGAAATGCAGCGAAGGCCCTGTATCGGAACGCCCGCGGCGATGCGTGCGGAAATGTGAAGAGTACTCTGCGGTTTTTCACCTTCGTGGGTGTAAGGCGTCTCGACCAGTTTTTTTCCTTCTTCCGTGTCTTTTTCCGACGCGTACCGCGGCCCCAGTACTGTCGGATAAACTACCTCGTAAACGCCGTCGGCCGGTACGAGCAGCTCGGTGTATCTTAATTCGATCTCGACCTGTTCGTGAGGCATCAGGTTAGCGAGATTCATCGTAAAAACGTTTGGCCGATCTTGTTCAAGCAGAGAAGCGCTTTTGCCTTCTTTTTTGGCCTGTTCGAATTCCTGTTTGGCCTGCTCCCGTTCCTTGATCCTGGCGACGATCAGCTCGTCGCCGATCTTCATCCTCATGCCGTAAACCGCGGCCCGCGTAGAGGCCGGAAAAACGTATGTAGCATTGATCGGCCGCGCACCGTCGTTTTGATAGGTTTGCACGACACGAACATCGGCGATCACGCCCGAAACCGAGATCTCGACATTAGTGCCCTTTAGCGGCAATTGGTCCACCGAGGGATCGCCCTTTACCAGGAAATACGGCGATAACGTTTTATCGGCCGTCTGCCCCGGGACTGGAAACACGGCCGTCGTGAAAACGGCGAGAAACAGAATAAATATTCTGCAAATATGAAAATTGATCGTTCTAATAGTCATTATCCAAAGCTCCTCAAAGAGACCTAAGTTCCTTACCGCAGAGCGATACTAGGCTTCTTCGATAAACCGGATAACGTTCCGCTCCACAGCCGTCGACCGTGATACCCACAGTCGGAGCACGTGAGAATCTCAGCGATCCTGCAAAAACAAAACCGGCAGCAAACCTATAAGTTTACTGCCGGAAACGATCGATACTGCGGATCGTTATTGTTTTTAGCTGTTTTTCGGCGTCTTTGCCTTTGGAGCTTTCGGCTGAATTCTCGTGGTGGAAGCGTTCAGCGGATGAACCGCCGGAAGCGAATAATTAACGTAATGCAAAACAACGCTCTTTATTGACTTCACTCCGGTCGAATCGTCAAACTTCAGATCCGGTTCGCCGGAAAATACACCAACCGCCGGAATCGAAAATACAGTGTCCAGAACCTTCCCTTGCTCGTCTTCGAGTGCGACTACCGCCGTGCCCGTTGTGTTGTTCGATATCTGAAACCTGTAGCTTCCGGCCGCGTACGCCTTGCCGGCAAAACCAAAATCGAACGGAACGCTAATCTTGACCTTACCCGCCGACTGGGCCTGAGCCGCAACCGGTATCATGATTGCCAAAAATAAAATAGAAAATATAAATCCGATTTTCTTCATGAAAACCTCCTTGAATGATTTGTACTGCACCTACATGAGCGAAAAATCTAAAAATCTTTCTACTAATCTTTAACAAAGTCTGCTTCGGTGCGTGAACAGAGGTCGTTTTCACGCAAAAGGAGCAGAGGTCGCAAAGGAAGCAAAAGGAAAAAGAGACCTGACGAAGGCGGCGAAGTTCCCATATTTGTTGATTGGAAACGCGTATAAATCATGTTGCGGTTGACTGTGGGTCAGCATAGACGTAAACTAGTAGCTTAACGTGGTGAGTTATTGCGACTTGCGGCCACGTAAAATAAGCCGCTAAACAGCCGAGAGTTTAATTTAATCGTTTTTACGAAACTCTGTGCTGATGGGCACAGGGTTTTTTAGTTTTGATGCTAGAGATAGTCAGATAAGCCGGAACTCAAAGCGGATGCCTAAGGTTAATTACAATCCGGTAGCTGGTTTGCGCACACCTCGGATCGAGGCATTGAATGATGGTGGGTTTGCTATCGCGATGACACCGCTGGTCCTCGATATTAAGGCGCCGATCGGTGAGTTTCATTCGGGAGCACGACCTGATAGCAGCGTTTTGGCCGCTGATGCCGAAGTTTCTGGCCTATCTCCTGGGATTTATGACGCTCGGTATCTTCTGGGTGGGACATTCGACACAGTTTACGTTTATCAAGCGGACAGACAGACATCTGACGTGGCCGAACATTTTTATATTGCTGGTGATCTCGATCTTTCCGTTTACGACGGCGTTTTTGAGCGAGTACATAAACGTTCAAATTTGCGATCGGGCTGTATTGGCTGAACATCTTTCTCGCGGGATTGGCGGTTTACCTCCATTGGAACTATGCTTGCCGCGCAAAACTTCTTGACGATTCGGCCGACAAGGCGGTCTTTAGGGCGTTCAAAAACCGCGTGTGCATCGCACAAGCCCTATATCTCGCCGCCGCCCTGATGTGCTTTGTAAATACGTACCCGAGCGTGGCGGTGACGATATCGATACAGTTGAATTACGCGTTGGCACTGTTTTTTAGCCCGAAGGGCGGTCCTAATAAAGAGGTTGAATTGGTTGACGAATGAAACAGGGCGTTCACTTTGCAAATGTTGATCTGGAACTGGAATGTGGCTCTGATTTACAGCCTCTCATTGGCGATCTTGGTCCCGACATCAGTGTTCAGTATCACGATCGACTTGAGAATGGTAATGATTTTGCTTCGCTTGCCATTCGATCGGACAAGGTTCAAAGCGGTGTTTATGGAGATGCTGACAAAACCATTTCAGCGTTTTGTGACGTAATTGAAAGGATTTCACCTGAGGCAAAAACGATTTGGGACCGATGTGTTAAACGAGAACTGGACGTTGGATTTGAAAGTGGAAATACTGGGAAGACATTCGAGGGGCGGTTGGAAACTTTAACCCTTAGGCGGGTAGTTGAGATCGGTGCGACTATCGAAATAACGATTTATCCCGTTCCGAAAGATTGAGCAAATTAAATGAGTTCTTTTCTTGAATTGCTAAAAGAGAAAATCATCATCTTTGATGGTGCGATGGGGACGTTTTTGCAGTCGTTGAATCTGTCGATCGACGAGTGGGGCGGGCCGAATTTTGAGAACTGCTCGGAGAATCTCCTTTATACGAGACCGGAGGCGATCCTAGCGGTCCACAAGGCATTTTTGGATGTCGGCTGCGATGTGATCGAGACTAACAGCTTTGGCGGAAGCGAGGTCGTGCTTAAGGAATTCGGCATCGCGGAAAAGACGTACGATGTAAATTTCAAGGCGGCTGAACTGGCAAAACGCATTGCCAGCGATTATTCGACCAAGGAAAAGCCGAGGTTTGTCGCGGGTTCGATCGGGCCGGGGACCAAGCTGCCGACGCTCGGACATATCACGTATCCGGCATTAAAGGATGCCTATCGCGAGCAGGTTCGAGGATTGATCGAAGGCGGAAGTGACGTTCTGATCGTCGAAACTTGCCAGGACCTGCTGCAGACCAAGGCGGCACTCGCCGCGATCTTCGAGCATTTTGAGAAAAACAAGATCAAGTTGCCCGTGATAGCACAGGTGACGATCGAGGTTTTCGGAACGATGCTAAACGGTACCGAGATCGGAGCCGCATTGACCGCACTGGAACCTTTTCCGATAGACGTGATCGGGATGAACTGCGGCACCGGGCCGAAGCACATGACCGACAGTTTTCGGTATCTGTGTGAGAATTCGCCGCTGCCGGTTTCCGTTCTGCCAAACGCGGGTCTGCCCGAGGTCAAGGATGGCAAGCAGCATTACGACGAAACGCCTGAGAGCTTTGCTGGACAAGTCGAGCATTTCGCGAAGGATTTTGGAGCGAACATCGTGGGTGGCTGCTGCGGAACTTCGCCGGAGCATTTGCAGATGGTGGTCGAGCGGGTGGTCGGCCTTGCTCCGAAGGACCGGAATGCGAAGCTCACGCCTTCTGCGTCGTCCATCTATTTTCAGCAGCCGTACACGCAAGACGCTTCGTTTCTGATCGTCGGCGAGCGGGTCAACGCGAGCGGTTCGAAGAAGATGCGTGATCTTCTCGAGGCCGAAAATTGGGATGGCCTTGTAAATCTGGCGAAATCCCAGGAAAAGGAAGGAGCCCACATTCTTGACGTCAACGTCGACTTCGTCGGGCGCGACGGTGTCGCCGATATGCACGAATTGGCCGCGCGCCTTGTGACGAACGTCAAGATCCCGATGATGTTCGATTCGACCGAGTGGGAAAAGATGGAAGCCGGCCTCGAACACGCGGGCGGCAAGAGCATTCTCAACTCGACAAATTATGAGGACGGCGAACCGCGTTTCCTGAAAGTTCTCGGACTAGCTAAAGAGTATGGCGCGGCTATCGTTGTCGGCCTGATCGACGAGGATGGAATGGCCCGTCTTGCAACGGACAAGCTCCGGATCGCTCACCGGGCATATCGACACGCGACTGAATTCGGCATTCCGGGCCACGACATTTTCTTCGATCCGCTCGCACTGCCGATCTCGACCGGCATCGAAGAGGACCGTAAGAACGCGGATGAAACGATAAAGGCGATCAAACAGATCAAGCAAGAATTGCCCGAGGCGAATATTATCCTCGGAGTGTCAAATATCTCGTTCGGCCTAAACCCGGCGGCTCGCGTCGTTCTGAATTCGGTTTTTCTGCATGACTGCGTCGAGGCTGGTATGAATTCAGCGATCGTGAACGCGTCGAAGATACTACCGTTGATCCGTTTCAACGAGCATGAGATCGACACGGCACGAGATCTGATATACGACCGGCGAAAGTTTGACGGAGAGGTCTGCACGTACGACCCGCTGACGGAATTCACGACGCTCTTTATGGGCAAAACGGCCCAATCGATCAAGCCGGACATTTCAAATCTGCCGATCGAAGAAAAGTTGAAGCACCACATAATCGACGGTGAAAAGATAGGACTCGAAGATTCGCTGAAAAAGGCGCTCGAAAAATATCCGCCGCTTGAGATCATCAATGACATATTGCTTGACGGCATGAAAACGGTTGGCGACTTGTTCGGCTCCGGCCAGATGCAGCTACCGTTCGTGCTGCAATCCGCCGAGTCAATGAAGGCTGCCGTTAAATTCCTTGAGCCGTTCATGGATAAGGTCGAGGGATCGAATAAAGGCGTTCTCGTTCTCGCAACAGTTAAGGGTGACGTTCACGACATTGGCAAGAATCTTGTCGATATCATCCTGACGAATAACGGTTATAAGGTCGTGAATCTTGGCATCAAACAGCCGATCGACGATATTCTCAGGTCGTGGGAAGAAACAAAAGCCGATGCGATCGGAATGAGCGGCCTGCTCGTAAAATCGACCTTGGTTATGCGAGACAACCTCGAGCTAATGAATGAGCGGGGAATCAATGTTCCAGTGATCCTCGGTGGTGCTGCGTTGAACCGCCGCTACGTCGATGCAGATCTGATCCCGCTCTATCAGGGGAAACTGTTCTATGCTCGTGATGCCTTCGATGGCTTGCACGCCATGGACGCGCTAACGGGAGGCAACGCCTCAAAGAGCCAAAGTTCAAAGTCGAAAGTCGCCGCCGCGGGCAATGGGTCAGAACCGCCGGCGTCAACGGGCGGACAGGTCGATCAGATCGAAACAGTCACGGATTCCGAGGACCTCGTAGGCGAGGACGCTAAGCTTGGCAAGCAGGCAGCCCGCGTTTCGGCTCGGTCGAAGGGCGACACCTCGCATACTACACGGTCCGCAATCTCCCCGGACGTTTCGATTCCGACGGCTCCTTTCTTCGGGTCGAAGGTAGTTGAAATAAAAGACCTTACGAAAGTCTTTGACTTCATCAACGAAACTGCACTGTTCAAAGGTCAATGGCAATATAAACAGGGAAGGCGGACGCCCGAAGAATATGCCGAGACATTACGGGAGACGGTCTATCCGAGATTCGTGGAGATCAAGGCTGAGGCAATTCGCGGAAAACTGCTTGAAGCAAAACTTGTATACGGCTATTTTCCCTGTCAATCATCCGGCAACGAGCTGATCATTTATCAGGACGACGAGAAAACGGAGCGATTGAGATTTACGTTCCCGCGTCAGCCGATCGAACAAAGGGGCGGTAAGAATCTTTGCCTCGCGGATTATTTTGCGTCGGTCGAATCGGGAAGGGTTGATGTTGCAGCTTTCGACCTCGTTACGATGGGCCGAAAGGCAAGTGAGCATTCCACGAAGCTTTTCAAATCGGATAACTACACCGACTATCTACTATTTCACGGATTATCTGTCGAATCGGCCGAAGCTCTTGCCGAGATGTGGCACAAGCGGATACGCGAGGAGCTCGGTATAGCCGGCAACGACGCACCTGAACTTGCTAAGTTGTTCCATCAGGGTTATCAGGGTTCCAGGTTTAGTTTCGGATATCCTGCATGCCCAAACCTGGATGATCAGACGAAGATCTTTGAATTGCTCGAGCCGGAAAGGATCGGGGTCGAGCTTACTGAAGAATTTCAGCTCGATCCAGAACAATCTACGTCCGCTATCGTGGTTCATCACCCCGAGGCGAAGTACTTCAATATTGAGTAGAACGTCTAGTTCGCCTGGGCTGGTACCGGTTTGTCGCCCGCGAGGCCCCAGTTCACGATCGACACTCCGCCCTGCGATTGGAGCGTATACCAGTTGCCGTCGGATGGGCGGTAGACGGCAAAGTCATCTTTCCCGTCCCCGTCATAATCGGCGACGACCGGAACGTCATTTGGTATGCCCCATTGAACTATCCCGACGCTCTGCGCGGCATTTAGCGTGTACCACGTTCCGGTGCGGTAAACGGCCCAGTCTGTTTTACCATCGCCGTCAAAGTCACCTGCCGCGGGCAGGTCGCCGGGGATCCCCCAACTGGTGGTAGTGATGGCGTTGTCCGAGCTGCGTTGAACGAGCCAGAGACCTGAGCGATAGACGACCAGATCCTGCTTCCCGTCGCCGTCAAAGTCGCCCGTAAGGGGTTTATCGCCTGCCGTGCCGAATGATTCGATCCTTACGTTATTGTTTGCCGGATTCAAAATGAACCACGCACCGTTTCGGAAAACCGTTATGTCGGACCTTCTGTCTCCATCGAAATCTCCGGTCACCGGAATGTCGCCTGCCGCTCCCCAACTTATTATATTGACAACATTGTCGGAGCTGCGGAGTATATACCACACTCCGTCGCGAAAGACGGCAATGTCGGCCTTTCCATCAGCGTCATAGTCAGCGGTCACCGTCGTATCGGTCGCGTTACCCCATTGGGCTATCGTCACGCCGCCGCCCGAACGCAGGGCATACCATACGCCGTTACGATAGACGGCTTGGTCCGCTTTTCCGTCGGCATCAAAATCGAACTTTGTGGTAGCCATCGTTCCGGGAGAGATCGAGAAATTAGTGTCCGACAAATCGAAGAAGATGCTTCCGACAGCTTCGACCTTGATACGTGCGGTCGAGGTCGTGAGACTGGGAATCAAGACCGTGGCTGCACCGTTGTTCGGCACGCCGGAATTCAGTACGGTTGGAAACGTCTGCCCGCCGTCGATCGAGAGCGAGATCTTCACGGTTGAAACACTAACAGGTGGCGCCGAGGTGTTGGCGACATTCCATGTCACAGTGTGGGTGCCGCCAGCCCAGTTGACGTTCGTGTTCGGAGCTGTAACCGCAAACGGGCCGCTGTTTCCGTCGACATTTACTGTGGCGATCGCCGAGTTTATGCCGCCTGCATTCGCTCGATTGTCCCGCGCCACGACCTTGAAGGTCATCGTTCGAGTGATCGAGGGAAGCAGTTCGCCGACCAGGCAAAGATTTGCCGCACCCCGTCCGCAATCGAATGTGGAGGGCGGTACATTGGCGTTATTTAATATGTATTGCGGCGAAGGAAAGGTCCTCGCCGATGAGCTCTTTCCGGTATATGGGCGAAATATTGGAAGGGCCGCGACAGAATCCGAATTCGGAACCGCGGTCGTGGCCGCTCCGAGGTCGTATTCCTGCCAATCATAAGTCAACGTGTCGCCATTCACATCACTGCCCGTCGCCGTAAGCGTGAACGGCGTCTGTTTGGGAATGTTGAACGCAGGTCCGCCGACGACTGAGACTGAAGGCGGCGTATTGCCTGATGATGTAGTAACAGCACAAGTATTCCCGGTGCTCGTCTGACTATAGGCCACGATCTCCTCTAGGCTTTTGACGTGAAACGTGTCGATACTGTGCAGAGCAAGGTCCTGATTCCCGCAGATCCCGGCATAGGCCATGATCGTGATTCCGCTTCCGGGCTCGTAGGCCGCGGTTGCAGCCCGATTTCCGCCGCCACAATTGCTGACTGTGCTGTTAAAGGTGTGGTTACCGCCCCATTCATGGCCCATCTCGTGAGCAACGTAGTCGATCGCGAACGCGTCTCCGACGGGATTTGAGAGTCCTGTTACGCCTCGAGCCTTGCTGCCTCCGCATGGAACCCGGAGAGATGCGACGCCGCCGCCGCCGGTGCTGAAAACATGTCCAATATCGTAATTTGCGGATCCGATCGCGGCGTCGATATTGGTCTGATTCTCGCCGAGCATCGTCGAACCGTTGTTATTCGTGTAAGGGTCGTTCGCTGCGGTGCAAGCGACACCGGAGCACATGTTGTCGCCCGCATAAACGATCAGATTATTATTCGCAACGATGTTCATGTGGATCGCAAGGTCGCGTTCGTAAACGCCATTGACGCGATTCATGATCAGGACTTGAGCGGCGAGCGTGCCGGCGACGGTGTTTCCGCCAACAGCTACCGCGTATTCATTGTCCGCCGCAAGCGCAAGCCGGTACGTCCGTAGTTGCGCCCCGGAAGTTACCTGAGGCTCGTTCGGTAGAAAGTTCGAGAGATCGCTAAGGCTCGGCGACGAGATGGCGTCGAGCTGATTCTGATCGTCGAATGCACATTCAAAAGTTGATATCCGGGCGAGATCGTCTTTGCTGTAGCTTACGTAATTGTTTGTATCGCCTACCGCATAGGGATCGACCAGATATGTGCCCGTTGGCGAAAGGATCATCGCATGAAAACCGTTCGGTAGCAGGTCAAGGCGGGCAGTCGCGGTCGGATCATCGACTCCCTGTCCGCGATAGGTTGCACCGAGCTCCGGAAATTTGTCGAGCAACCCCGGTTCGACAACTAGCGAATGTTCGATACTAAACCGCGCAAAGGAACCATCCGGCATCGGCAAAGTGAGGATGGTTTCGTTCAAAGCGCCGTTTTGTGTGAATTCCTCGGGCGCTTTCCCGAGAAGCTCTTTCAGGGCTGACTTGTTGAGACCATATGTCTGATATCGATCAGGAACCCGCTGACGCCCGGCTGTTCGCAGTTTTAGTTTTCTGTCGTCGATGTTGGTCCAGATGCCGTCACCGGTTGCCGCAAAAGTATGAAGAGCGGTCGGAAACACACAGACGATGGTCAAGGCGATCATCAAACACATGCGAAGATGCGATCTAGACATAACGGGTTCTCCGGAGTAGTCAGGTGATTCAAATGAGTTAGAAACCGGTCGGAAAATTTCGAGGAATTTGAGTGGGCCGAAATTTGATTTCGCTCACAGGTGATTGGGATATTTTAGTTTATCCTGCTCATCCTGTAAATGTTTTTTTAGGCGCCGGTTTTTGGCGTGGGCTTAAAATGTTAAAATCACGATTTGCTTATGTCGGAGACAAACGTTGGCATCGAACCTAGGGACCCGCCGGCTGCCTCACAAAAGTCTCTAATTCCTAGCAGTTCGGAAATCGCTCTGCTGGACAGCACCGAAAAAATTGGCTTTTGGTTGGCGCACAGGATGAATCAGGGCGTCTGGAAACGGTTTTGGACGTTTTGTCAGCGCCATATCGGCTCGCTTTGGATATACCTCGCAACCTATAACCTGATGAACGTTTTCGGCGTCGAAAACGTCGAAAACACCGATGTCGACCGGCCCGTGCTATTGGTTGCAAATCACCGTTCATTTTTCGACATGTATACCGTGTCGAGCGTCTTGTTTCGCCGGACACGGCGGCCGATCGACCTGTTTTTCCCAGTGCGGGCGAAGTTCTTTTATGACAATCCGCTCGGCTGGTTCGTAAATCTCGTGATGGGGTGGTGGTCGATGTACCCGCCATTTTTTCGAGAGGGGAAAGACACACGCAAGCGTGGTTTTGACAAGTTTTCACTACGCAGGTTGATACAGATCTGTTCCTTCGGACGTGGGACGATCGTTGGCTTCCATCCTGAGGGCCAACGAAATCTGAATCACGATCCGTACAACCTTCTCCGAGCCCAGCCCGGCGTGGGTAAGATCATTTATGAGGGAAGGCCGCAAGTCGTGCCCGTTTTTATTGCCGGTCTTGGAAACGACCTTCCTAAACAGGTCATAGGAAACTGGACGGGCGGGACTAAGGTACGGATCTGGTTTGGAGAGACGTTGGACCTGGACGAATTTTTCGCAAAAGCCGACCGACTGCGAACGCACAAAGAGATCGCGGACTTTTTGATGGAAAAG
>JBDTZW010000042.1:0-8544 GCA_040004905.1 Acidobacteriota bacterium | reverse complement strand
TCCAATCATCACCTGATGCATTTTTCTTTCGCATTTGGGCGAGCGAAATGAATTCGCGGCTGTCGTTGTGAGTGAACACTATTCCATCGGCGGTGAAGTGTGCCGAGCCGAATTCGGCGGCCCCGGTGTGCGGCGTAAGCAGTGTTTCTTTTTTCGATGCGAGATCAATAAGATACAAATTGTTGTCGAGGCTGAGTTCGGTGCCGTCGCGGGAAAGGATGATCTTTGTCCCCGCCGCATTGACGGCAGACAGATCATTGTTACCGTCGTATTGATAAAGTAGCGTCTCTTTGCCGCTAGCGACGTCCATCGAGTAGATGTCAAAAAAGATGGGATTTCGCTTGTTCGAGGCGTAATAGATCGTCTTGCCGTCTTCGGACCAAGAGCCGAAATTGTGCCGGACTTTGGGTTCCCTAGTGAGTTCGCGGATCTCGACACCGTTGTTTGCCATCCAGTAAAGCTGCGTGTTCTCATCGCCGCCGTGCGCTTTTCCAAATAGAATAGCGTTGCCGGCGGGGGACCATTTCACAAAGCCGATGTTGTCCTCATAGCTCGTTATCATTCGCGGCTTGTTCTCGGCGAGATCGACGATCCAAATCTGCCAGAGGCCGCTGTCGTTACTGAGATATGCCAGCTTTTTCCCGTCGGCAGAAAAGCTCGGCGAGTTGGCGGACTTGATATTTAGGTATTGCTCGATCGAGTAGTTTTGAGCGATCGACGCCGCGGCTAGAATGAGAACGAAGAGGGAAGCAAGGGCAAGCTTTCGCATTTATTTTCTCCGGGTCAGCAAAAATGGATAATGAAACAAGCGCCTCATTATCCACGATTGCGGAGAAAAAATTCAAATCAGTTTTACGGCGTGATCATTCCGTGTTTGCCGGTGCTCGATTCGTTGCCGGTGATCGCGGCTTTTACGAATGAGGCAAGTTGGATGATCTTCCATGACGAGGCCGATTCCCAGTATTCGGCCTCGTGCACTTTCATCTTGATCGCACAGAGCGTCGGATCGTCGAGGCCTTCGGGAAACCAAGCCCTGAAGATCGGATTCCAGAGTTCCTTTACCTTCTCTTCGTCCTTTACGACCTCCGCTGTTCCATACACTGAAATATAGAGGTTCTTGGCCGGATCGGAATAGGCCGCGTTTACGCGATGGTCGGATCCGATCTCACGCGCTTTCCGCGTGTCGTCCGCGGAGAGGAACCACAGAAACCCGTCGTCATCCAGCTCCTGTGTGGACATCGGACGGCTGTGAAATGCGTTGCCCGCAAACGTCGTAAACATACAAAAATCGACGCCTTTGAGCATTTCCTTGAGTTGTACTTTTGGATCTTTTTCTTCGGCTGCCATTATCCTTCACCCTCTTAACAATATTCTTTGTCCTAATATCGGACGCTAAAGTTTAAGGGTGCAAGAACCATTCCTAAGTTGCGAGATGGCCGTGCAAAGAGATCTTTTCGAGAACGGCGGCTGCGAGCGGAGTGCGGTATCGATACTCGATCTGGCCGGACCAATCGGCGTGAAATAGCGACGCATCAAAGGCGATCAGGATAGTGTCGGTCGGTTCAAGCGAAATATTCATCAGCCGAAAGCGATCATCTATGAAGGGCACGTTTATCGCAAAATTAGAATGCTGAAGTGCAACTAACCTCATGCCCGTAACCACGATCGACCCGCCAAACCAGATGCGCCGCCAGTTTTCGCGCTTTCCGGGCGATCGAAAGTTTTTAGTTGTGACAGAGCCGTGGATGCCCTCGTCCGAAACTTCGATCAGCTCTGACTGAAGCTCAGTCATTAGGCCCGCGGGGATCTTTCCAATTCCAAATAATCTGTAACCGAGTGTTTTGCTCAATGCACCACCTCGGAATCAAGCTCAGCACTTTGTGTTCTAATTCGTCCGCCTAAGAGATGATCGAGCGAAAAACGATCGGCTTCGCGAGGCATCAGCAATACGAAAAGCAATAAGGCAAGACGCGGAATAACGTGGGTGTGAAATTCGTAGAGCGGCTCTTTCAGAAGGTGACCGAAGGTTACGACAGCAAGGACAAAGCCGAGAGCAACAAGAGCGTCACGCGTTCGCAGCCCGATGATAACCAAACCGCCCGCGATCAATTCGACGAACGGGATCGTAAACCCCATCACCCACAACGACCAAACGGGCAGAAACGTATCCGAGTAGGGTAGAAAGAACATCTTGACATGCTCGACGGGGCCCAATTGAAAGACCTTCCACTCGCCGGCCATAAAAAAGATCAGGCCGAGAACGAGGCGAGCGAAAAGGATCGCCCAGGCTTTGTTTGTGTCGTTCGATCTCATTGTGTTCCTGGAGGATCAACTAAGAAGTATGATCCATCACGATCCGCCAGCCTTGTTTGAATTTACGAAAGGTAAGCGTGAACTTTCCGTTGGGATTGTCGCTCGTCCGTTTCAGCGACCAGCTTCCGAGAACGACGGCGGCATCTTTGGAGAGCGTGGTGATCTCAAGTTCTGAGAAAGTCAGCGTGCCCATTTTGGCGCGAGTGTCGTAGCCTTTTTTATACCGGTCGAGTGTCGGTTGCCAGCCGCGGGTGACGGTCGTGCCGGATATGAAGGTCAGTTTATCGGACTGCCAATAACCGGACATGAAACCGTCGATGTCGCCGCGGTTCCAGGCGGCTGCCTGATCGTCCATTACCTTGCGGATCGCGGCCTTGTCTTTCTCGGACTGAGCGGCGACGGAGAGGCCGCAAATAAAAAGAAGTGTCAATGCCAGAACTGCCTTTTTCATAAAAAGATAATGAGGCAAAACGAGATTTCCCGCAAAGTCGCAGAGGCGCAAAAGAAAGAGGGCGAAACGGCTATTCGCCATCCGCCCGGAAGGTAATATATCGAATCAAAAACCTAGTTGGTTGTCGAGGCTGCTTTTTGAGCGTCGGTCAAGGCGATACCCATCTTTTCGAGGGTTATTTGATTTAGGGTGCCGGTGACCTTAATTGCGTTCGCTCCCTGGTATTTTTTCAGGCTCTCGCGGGTCAGGTCGTCGAGCTTTCCGGTAGCCTCGCCGGTATAGAACGACTTGTCTTTTAACAGCTTTTGCACGGCTGTGATCTGGTCTTTGTTGGCGCGAAAGATAGTGGTCGGCTTTTTCGCCGAAGAGGTTGTCGCGGCCGGTTTTGCGGTTGGTTCCGTTTCGTACGAATTCGGCGAGACCGGAATGGCTTTTTGGGTATCGGTCAGGGTCACGCCGAATTTTTCGAGCGTGGCCCGGTTTAGCGTCCCGGTCTGTTTGAGGCCGTTATCCTTTTGAAAACTCTTGATACCGTCGCGGGTCGCGTCATTATAGGTGCCGCTCGCTTCGCCGGTGTAGAGCTTTTTGTCTTTGAGGATAGTTTGTACCTGTTTGATCTGGTCTTTGGTCGGGCGGAAAACGGGGCCGCGTTTCGGTTTGTCCGCAGTTTTTGCGGTTGCAGGCGTCGTGGTTCCATCCTGTGCAAAAACGCTGACGCTGAAAACGAGCGTGAAAAGAGCCAAAATAAAGAGCTTTCTCATTACTAAATATCTCCTGTTTTTTAATTGCTTCGTGGACGAAAACCAGGAAATCATCACCAAAAACGCAGAGTAAAGCATTCGCTAAATGGGAAACGGTTTTCGATTTCCGAGCAGTATCGGCTAGAAGCAGATCACCTGTCAAGCGGATTTTGGTAAAGTTAAGAAAAACTATATGTCCATTGAAAGTGCAATCGAAGAAAAGATCCGACAGGCGATCGAGCGTGGGGAATTCGATAACCTTGCAGGTAAAGGCAAACCGCTCGATTTGGCTGCATATTTCAACACACCCGAAGACTTGCGAATGGCCTACTCGATGCTGAAATCGAACCAGTTTGTTCCCGAAGAAGTTGATCTCCTCAAGGAAATTTCCGATTTGCGAGAACATGTGCGCGATTGTCCGGACGCCGACGAAAAGGCCGCTCTCGCCAAAAAGCTAAACGACAAAACTCTGGCTTTCAATGTCGCCATCGAAAAATATAAGCGCAAAAGATAATCATGCAAGCTTCTGTCTATGATGAATTCGAGAAGCCGCTGTCGATCAGGCAGGTTCCAGACCCGAGTCCCAGCGACGCTGGCATCGTGATCGAGGTCAAGGCCTGCGGAATTTGCCGGAGTGACTGGCATGGATGGATGGGAAACGATCCTGACATTCGGCTGCCGCATGTTCCGGGACATGAGCTTTCCGGCGTAGTGAGGGGCGTCGGCCGCGATGTCAAAAAGTGGAAGGGCGGCGAGAGAGTTACCCTGCCGTTCGTTTGTGGGTGCGGGACGTGCGAGCAATGCCTTTCGGGAAACAGCCAAGTTTGCGACCGGCAGTTTCAGCCGGGGTTTACGGCGTGGGGTGGATTTGCAGAATATGTGGCCATCGACTACGCCGATACTAATCTTGTGCAACTTCCTGATGAAGTCGATTTCGTAACCGCGTCAAGCTTGGGCTGCCGATTCGCGACGTCGTATCGTGCCATCGCCGATCAGGGTCGCGTAAAAGCGGACGAATGGGTCGCCGTTCATGGCTGCGGAGGTGTCGGCCTTTCAGCGGTCATGATCGCGGCCGCGTTTGGAGCTAGAGTTGTCGCGATCGATATTGCGGACGACAAGCTTGAATTCGCAAGATCGGTCGGGGCTGAGATCACGATCAATGGTTCGAGAGAAAATGTGAGTAACGCAATTATGGAGATCACGGACGGCGGAGCGCATTTGTCGGTCGATGCTTTGGGAAGCCCCGAGATCGTATTTAATTCGCTCTCGTCTTTACGGAAAAGGGGCCGTCATGTCCAAGTCGGAATTATGGAAGCCGGACAGCATAAGACAGCTATTCCGATCGAAAAAATTATCGGACGGGAGCTGGAGATCCTCGGCAGTCACGGAATGCAAGCCTATCGCTACCCCGAAATGCTCGCGATGATCGGCTCGGGAAAACTTCGGCCTGACCGGCTTATCGGCAAAAAGATATCGCTCGCTGATTCACCTCATGAATTGGCCGATCTCAACAGCTTTCGCGGCATTGGCGTGACAGTGATCGACTCGTTCGGCCAGTGAGGTAATTCAAATGGTATTGAAATTAACGCTTATCTCCATCGCACTCGTTTTGTCGGGCTGTGGAGGCAGCTCCCAACAATCAACGACATCCACTAAACCAGCGGCGGATCTGTGGCAGGTCTATTCCGACGTATTGCGGCAAGCAAAATACGTCGATCTAACGCATACCATCACGCCGACGATCCCGGTCTGGAAGGGCTTTGGACCGTCCAAATTTGGACAAACGATCGACCCCGCGACAGGCAAGGCCTATTCCTGGGAAAAGGATGGATATGCAGCTACCCAATACTTTCTATCGACCGATCAGCTGGGAACGCAGCTGGATCCGCCCGCACATTGGGCACCGGAATACCCGGCCATTGATGAACTGCCGGCGACCTTTGCGGTGCGGCCGTTGGTCGTCATCTCGATCGTCGACAAGGTGGCGGTGGATCCCGGATATCAGATGGCTGTGAGCGATATTACAAACTGGGAAAGTAGAAACGGCAGGATCCCCGAAGGCTCGGTCGTTTTTATCAGGTCCGATTGGTCCAAGTCGTGGCCAGACCCGAAGCTTGCAGCTCAAACTCAATTTCCCGGAGTGACGCTCGACGCTTTGAAGTTCCTGCACCTTGAGCGAAAGATCCTGATGCACGGGCACGAGCCGCTCGATACTGATACGACCCCAACGCTCGAAGGTGAATCGTGGCTGATGCACAATGGCTACACTCAGGCTGAGGGAGTGGCGAATCTCGACCAAGTTCCAGAGAAAGGAGCTTTGATCGAGATCGGCTTTCCCAAATTCAAGGGCGGCCTCGGCGGCTACGCCCGCTACATCGCGATCTGTCCTCCTGATTGGAAATACGGCGTTTCGGTTGACGAGGTTCCAGGAGCGCCGCTCGCAAAGATGGATAAGAAGCTGACCTGGAACGAGTCTAACGGAATGAGAATCCGATAAGGCGGACAGGCACCTGACAGACGCCGGACTCAGGTATTCGTCCGGTGCTTGACCGGTGCGCAACCCGGTGCGGTCCGGCGTGTCCGTTAAGCATTATTTAGGCAGGTGAAAATCCCGAGCGAGAAAACCACGTCATTTCAAGAAAAGCGCATCAAATCGAGAAAGTTACATCATTTCGGGAAAATGCCTATAACACTTTTCTTACGAGCTGTGTAAGACTTTCTCAAGTCGCGGGAAAGAGCAACCGAATAATTTTTATGGACGGCGAATATCTCTTTCAGAAGATGGAACTCCGAAAGAATTTCGCCATCAGGGTCTTGCTGAATGAACGTTCATTCAGTATAATTTTCTAGCTCAAACATCGGGATATTTAAGAGGAAAAATGACGAATACCGGAAATGCTGTCGCACTTGACGATAACGGCCAGAGTAAAGGGACGGCGACGCTGACTATAGGGAAAGCAGCCGTTTTGGGGGCGGGGACGATGGGTGCGGGCATTGCGGCCCATCTGGCGAACGCCGGCATACCGACGCTGCTGCTCGACATCGCTCCGCGCGAGCTAACCGCGGACGAAGAGAAAAAGGGTTTGACGCTGGAGTCGCCGCAGGTCAGAAACCGGATCGTCAACTCGCTGTTCGAGGCGGCGAAAAAACTGAAACCGGCTCCGTTCATGCTCGGCGACAACGCGAAACTGATCACAACGGGAAATTTTACCGACGATATTGCGAAGCTTAAGGATTGTGATTTTGTGATCGAGGCGGTCGTTGAGAATCTCGAGATCAAGCACAAGATATTTACCGAGGTCGAAAAGTATCGCAAGCCGGGAGCGGTGATCGCGTCGAACACGAGCGGCATTCCGATCGACTCGATCGTCGAACCGTTCTCGGACGAATTCAAATCGCATTTTGTCGGTATCCACTTTTTCAATCCGCCTCGTTACATGAAGCTTGCCGAGGTAATTCCCGGCACAAAGACCAGCGGTGAGGTTGCGTGCAAGATCACCGGCTTTCTCGATCAGCGGTTGGGGAAAGGCGTGGTGCCGGCAAAGGACCGGCCGAATTTTATCGCGAACCGAATTGGCGTTTTCGGGATGATGGCGACGATCCACGAGATGATCAAGATGAGCTTTACTCCGACCGAGGTCGATCAAATGACCGGAAAAGCGATCGGACACGCGTCATCGGCGACGCTCAGAACCTCGGACCTGGTCGGGCTCGATGTAACGGCTCACGTGACCACCAACCTCTATCCGGCTATTCCGGACGACGAAGACCGCGAAGTATTTCAATTGCCTGAGCTGATCAAAACACTGCTCGAGAAAAAGCTTCTCGGTGACAAAACCAAAGGCGGATTTTTCAAGAAATCGACCGACGCGGAAGGCAAGCGCGTCATCCTCGATCTCGACCTGAACACGTTCGAATACAAGCCGCAGACAAAGACCAAGTTCCCGTCGCTCGACGCCGCGAAAGGCATCGAGGACCTACCTACTCGTTTGAAAAAACTAGTATGGGGCGAAGATCGGGTTGGGCAATTTTTATGGAGCACGATGTCGCGGACGTTTCGCTACTCGGCGAATCGCATTCCCGAGATCGCGAATACGATCGTCGAGATTGACAACGCAATCAAGTGGGGCTTCGGTTGGACGATAGGCGTGTTTGAAAGCTGGGACGCGGTCGGCGTTGCGGAATCGGCAGAGCGGATGCGGAAGGAAGGTCAGCCGATCCCGGCGTCGATAGAGAAGATGCTAGCGTCCGGGGCGACCACTTTCTACAGGAACGAAGGCGGAAACCGTTCGTTCTACGACCTGATTTCGGGCGAGTACAAACCTATCGCGGACAGACCCGGCGTCCTCGTTTTGAAATCGGTCAAGGAGCGGACGGGTGTTATCAAGACAAACCCCGGTGCTTCGCTCGTCGATATCGGCGACGGCGTTGCGTGTCTCGAATTTCACTCGAAGATGAATTCGATCGGCGGTGATACGGTCGCGATGATGAATTTCTCGATCGACGAGGTCGCGAAGAATTTCAAGGGACTCGTCGTCGGGAACCAAGGCGGAAATTTTTCGGCAGGGGCAAATATTATGATGCTCCTGCTCGCTGCCCAGGAAGAAGAGTGGGACGACATCAACATGATGGTCTCGACCCTGCAGCGTGCGGTGATGCGTCTGCGTTATTCCGCCAAGCCGGTGGTGACCGCACCGTATGGATTGACGCTCGGCGGCGGCTGCGAGATCTCGATGCACGGCGACAAGGTTCGCGCGGCAGCCGAAACTTACATCGGCCTCGTCGAGGTCGGCGTCGGTTTGATCCCCGCGGGCGGCGGCACCAAGGAAATGACGATGCGAGCGATGGACGCCGCCAAAAGGGTGCCGGACGCAGACCCGCTGGCGTTCCTGAAAAAAACTTTCGAGATGATCGGGATGGGTAAGGTCGCGACGTCTGCGCAAGAGGCCCGTTCCTGGGGAATACTGCGTGATTCGGACGCGATCTCGATGAACGGCGACCGGCTTATCGCAGACGCGAAACAAGAGGTCCTGAATCTCG
>JBDTZW010000007.1:0-2564 GCA_040004905.1 Acidobacteriota bacterium | reverse complement strand
CCCGCACTTGAGGTCAAATCACGCCGGATCGGCGGCGCGACCTATCAGGTGCCGCTCGAAGTAAGCAGAGACCGCCGCTTGACGCTTTCGATCCGCTGGATCGTTACGAACGCTCGCGGCCGCAGCGAAAAAACGATGGAAGACAGGCTCGTCGGCGAATTGCTTGATTCAACGACCGGACGCGGCGGAGCGGTCAAGAAGAAGGACGATGTGCAGCGTATGGCTGAAGCGAACCGAGCCTTTGCGCATTACAGATTCTAGTGAATGGTCAGTCGTACATGTTAAGTAGAAAGACGATTTACGACTTACAATTCGCGATTTAGCAAAATGGCACAGACAAGTTTAGACAGATTTAGAAACATCGGCATCATGGCCCATATCGACGCGGGTAAGACCACGACGACTGAGCGCGTGCTGTTTTATACGGGTGTTTCGCACAAGATCGGCGAGGTTCACGAGGGAACCGCGACGATGGACTGGATGGAGCAGGAACAAGAGCGCGGTATTACGATCACATCCGCAGCAACTACCTGTTTCTGGACGCGCAATGGCGTCGAGCACCGTATTAATATTATTGACACCCCGGGACACGTTGACTTCACAATGGAGGTCGAGCGGTCCCTTCGAGTTTTGGACGGAGCCGTTGCGGTCTTTGACGGGGTTGCAGGCGTAGAGCCGCAGTCCGAAACCGTTTGGCGTCAGGCTGATAAATACGGGGTTCCGCGTATCTGCTTTATCAATAAGTTGGATCGTGCCGGAGCCTCCTTTGAAAGAAGCTTTGACTCGATCTTGACGCGTTTGGGAGCAAACGCCGTCGCGCTGCAGATCCCGATCGGCCTTGAAGACAAGCTCCTGGGCGTTATCGATCTGATCACGATGAAAGGCCTCATTTGGAACGATGAGACGAAGGGATCCCAATATGAGACCGTGGATATTCCTGCAGACCTGGTCGATTCAGCGAAGGAATGGCGTGAGAAGCTCGTCGAGTCGGTTTCCGCTATTGACGACGATCTGATGCTGAAATACCTCGAAGGCGAGGAGATCTCGGAAGCCGAGATCCGTAATGCCCTTCGTAAGGGTACCGTCGCTCTGAAGATCGTTCCGGTTGTAACCGGTTCGGCCTTTAAGAATAAAGGCGTTCAAACGCTTCTGGATGCGGTTGTCGATTACCTGCCAAGCCCGCTCGATGTTCCCGCGATCGAAGGTATCAATCCAAAAACTGACGAGACCGAGTCGCGCGAGCCGGATGACAAAGCACCGTTTTCCGGACTTGTCTTTAAGTTGATGGCCGACAAGCACTTAGGCCAGCTCGCTTTTGTCCGCATATACTCCGGATCGGTCAAATCAGGTTCTTACGTTTACAACACGATCAAAAATACGAAAGAACGTGTCGGTCGCTTGATGCTGATGCACGCTAACAAGCGCGAGGACGTCGAAACCGCTGGAGCCGGCGAGATCGTCGCGATCGGCGGCATGAAGAGCGTTACCACTGGCGACACCGTCTCGGATGAGACGAAACAGATCATTCTTGAGTCGATGGAATTCCCGGATCCGGTCGTTCGCGTCGCGGTGGAACCGAAAACGCGTGCTGACCAGGACAAAATGGGCATCGCGCTCAATCGTCTTGCACAGGAAGATCCGTCGTTTCAGGTTTCTACCGATCACGAGACAGGCCAAACGATCATCGCCGGCATGGGCGAACTTCATCTCGAGATCATCGTCGATCGCATGAAGCGAGAGTTCGGCGTTGAGGCAAACGTCGGTAAACCGCAAGTTGCCTACCGCGAGACGATCACGATGATGGCGCCGGGCAAGGAAATTTTCAAGAAGCAGTCAGGCGGCCGCGGACAGTTTGGCCACGTCGAGCTCGAGATCGAGCCGGCACCGGGCGAAGGATTTGTTTTCGAAGACAAGATCACCGGCGGTTCGATCCCGCGTCAATTTATCAAGCCGGTTTCAGAGGGTATTCGAGATGCTATGCGTCGTGGGTTCCTCGCAGGATACGAGCTTGTGGATATCAAGGCCCGCCTTTTGTTCGGTTCATATCACGAGGTCGACTCGGACGAGCGTTCATTCCACATCGCGGGTAGCTTGGCCTTCCAGGATGCGGTCAAGAAGGCAAAGCCGGTTTTGCTTGAGCCCATAATGAAGATCGAGGTGGTCACACCCGAGGAATACATGGGTGCGGTCAACGGCGATCTTAACCGACGCCGCGGACAGATCGATAAGATGGAACCGCGTCCGGGCAACGTTTCAGTTGTAACGGCGTTCGTCCCACTTTCGGAAATGTTTGGGTATACGACCGATCTTCGGTCTTCGACGCAGGGACGAGCGACGTCGAGCATGCACTTTGAAAGATACGCCGAAGCCCCTAGAAATGTAGCCGAGGAGATCATTGCCAAGGTAAAGGGAGCGACCACTTAAAGAATTTGGGATTTTCGATTTAGGATTTTCGATCAACAACGATCGCAAAGCATAAGTCTGAGATCAAAATAGCCTAGGAGAGAACATGAGTAAGGAAAAATTCGACAGATCGAAGCCGCACGTGAATATAGGGACGATAG
>JBDTZW010000333.1:0-8576 GCA_040004905.1 Acidobacteriota bacterium | reverse complement strand
GGCGCGACCAGGTTGCGATCAGGTTTTTTTGGCATATCGTTCATGTCAGCCTCCGGCAAAACTAGTTAGGCCCGGCGGTTATCTTAGCCGGAGCTTTAAGCTTGAAACTTTGGTCTCCAGCGAGTATCAAAGTTGCAATTTGACGAGTTTCAGTCCGGAGCCTCTAAAAAGTCTTAAATTGTACGGTAAATTTTTCTAAAATTTTCTAAATCGGGTGACAAATGGCGATTCCAATCGAATTTATGTTGTCGCTGAATCTCTTCTGGACCGGTAATCGAATTTTGGGATCGGTAAGACCGGGTGGGGAAAGGAGGAGTATCCGGTTTGCTGGTCTACGGGTGGTCTTCCAGCTCCCTGGCCTCGTCTTCCTCGGAAAATTGATTATGCAAAACAACCGGTTGAGTATTCTTTCGGAGTCGAATATTCAAAAACTCGACGAACACTGAAAACGCCATCGCGAAGTAGATGTAGCCTTTGGAAATGTGTTGGTGAAAGCCTTCGGCGATGAGCGTAACGCCAATCAGCAGCAGGAAGGCGAGTGCGAGCATCTTGATCGTCGGGTGCCGCTGGGCAAAGGCCCCGATGGATCCGGCGAAGAGCATCATTGCGATGATCGATATCACGACGGCCGAGATCATGATCCAGATATTGTTGACCATGCCCACAGCGGTGATCACGGAGTCCAGCGAGAAAACAATGTCAAGCAGCATTATCTGTACGATCACGCCGATGAAACCGCCGTAAGCCTTGCGTGAACCTTCACCTTCTTCGCCTTCGAGCGATCCATGGATCTCATGCGTGCTTTTTCCGATCAGAAAGAGTCCGCCAACGAGCAGGATAAGGTCACGGCCCGAAACGCCCTGCTGGAAAATCGTGAACAGCGGTTCGACCAGGCCCATGACCCAGGTCAGCGATAACAGTAGGATCACGCGCATCAAAAGAGCGAGCGAAAGACCGATGTATCGTGCACGCGGCTGCTGGTTGGGCGGCAGCTTTCCTGACAGGATCGAGATAAAAATGACGTTGTCGATCCCGAGCACCAGCTCAAGCACCGTCAGCGTCAAAAACGCGATCCAAATTTGAGGATCAGATATCCAGCCCATTTATCTTTATTTATTGCATGTATCTTTATTTATTGCATGCACGGCCTACCTGCTGCCGCATCAGCAAGTATTCGGGCTTGCTCATTCTGTTTCGGCCCGGGCTTTACAACGTCGGTCACGCACGAGGACCGACGCGCGATCTTTGAGATCATCAAATACGATGTGCTCTTCGTCGAATCGTCGGCATTCGCAACATTATAACGTGCGATGAGTGCCACGGGAACGCCAGCTTTTGTCCGCCACTCGATCTTTTCGCCGATCGCGGAAAACCCACCGTAGAGCGCCCAGAAGTTAAGTTCAAACTTTTTCCGAGAGGGTGTAATGATGTTTAACGTCTGCCTGATATCGCCCTCGAGCAACTGGACCTTGTATCCACCAACGCCCCGGCACTCGCCAATGTAGGAGCCTGCTTCGTCGGGGTTGGATTCGATGGTGCGGCAGGCATTTGTTTTTGTGCTCGTGTAGACGCTCTTGTTCTGCCCGGACGAGGAAAAGCAAAGGATCGTTATCAACAAAGATATAAACAGTGTGGGCTTTACCATAATTCTGTAATTTTAATCGTGGCGTTGGTAGACAAGCTTGCCGCCGACAAACGTAGCGACGGCGGCGCCGGTGAATTTCCAATCGTCGAAGGGTGAATTTTTCGATTTAGACCGCGAGTCGGAGTTTCGATACGTCCATTCAAGGTCTGGATCGATGACGGTGACATTGGCAATCGAGCCGGCAGTCAAGGTGCCGCGGCCCGCAATCCTGAAAATTCGCGCGGGATTGGTCGAACACATCTCGACCAGCCGGACGAGGTCAATGACACCGTTGTGAACAAGCTCATTGAACGCGAGGCCTAGGGCCGTTTCGAGTCCTGTGATGCCAAATGGGGCACGGTCGTATTCGAGAGCCTTTTCATCCGAATGATGCGGGGCGTGATCGGTCGCGATGGCGTCGATCGTTCCGTCCTTAATGCCGTCGATGATCGCCCGGAGATGGTCTTCGGATCGAAGCGGCGGTGCCATCTTTGTGTTGGTGTCGTAGCCCTCGACAGCGCGGTCGGTGAGAGTGAAATGATGCGGTGCAACCTCGCAGGTAATATTGATTCCGTCATTCTTTGCCTGTCGAACGGCATCGATCGCTCCCGCAGTCGAAACATGGGCGATATGAATATGAGCTCCGGTTTCTTTTGCGAGCAGAATGTCGCGGGCGGCATCGAGATCTTCGGCGATGGCAGGCATTCCTTTGAGGCCGAGGAGCAGGGACATACGGCCCTCGTGCATGACACCGCCGCCCGAGAGAGATCGATCCTCGCAATGATCGACGACAGGCAAATCGAAATCGCGTGCATACTGCATAGCGCGGCGCATGATCCCTGCATTAGGCACGGGCCGGCCGTCGTCGGAAACCGCGACCGCACCGGCGCTTTTCATTTCGCCCATTTCAGCAAGTTCAGAACCGTCGGATGATTTGGTTATCGCTCCGATCGGGAGAACATTTGCGAGACCGGCTCGTTCAGCCTGCTCGATCATGTATCGCGTGATCGCGGCATTGTCGTTGACCGGGTTGGTGTTCGGCATCGGGCAAACTGTTGTCCACCCGCCTGCGACGGCCGCCGCACAGCCCGAGGCTATCGTCTCCTTATGCTCCTGGCCCGGTTCACGAAGATGCACGTGCATGTCGATGAACCCCGGAGCAACAATAAGGCCGCTTGCATCAAAGATCTCGACGCCCTCAGGCGGAGATTCGCCTCGGCCGATCCATGAGATGACCTTGCCATTCTCGATCAGCAGATCCTTGCCGCTATTCTGGCCCGCAGCCGGATCGATCAGATGACCGTTCGTTATCAAAAGTCGCATTTATAATTGGAAATAAAATCTGCTACTTAGCTTAAAGATAAGTAGGTTGACGCGCAAACTCGGCGACGGAGGAATACGAAACACGATTCGGCATCAAGACCGGGCGGTGAAATTGATCTAACGTTAAAAAAGTTTTTGCGTTGCGGCAACCATATGCGAAGTTAGGTTATCTAAGTCCTAATAATTCATTTTCAGCCTTTATTTATCGATGCAATACTTACGAACATATTTTTCAGAATATCTCCAAAAATTTGAATTTTCCGCGCGCATACGCCTACCGAAGCCCGGGATCCGAATCGGCGAAGCTCAAATAAAACGACACTTTTATGATGATGTTTTAGTCGTGGCTTTCTGCTTGCGTTAGAGAACGCGAACAGTTGGCTTTCAACTTTCACGTAACTTCTTATCGAAGAAGTGCGTATTTGTGTTGTAGCGTTACAACGAATTTTTTTGGCGTTCGCTATACGCTCAAGACCACCGTCTGACGGCGATCTATCTGCGAAAATAATCCGCCGCAGACGATGGTCCTGAATTACCCAAGCCTGTGACAGCTCAAGCCCCGCGCGACCCTTCGGGCCGTTCGGTCGGGTAAGTATAGCACTTTTCGGAAAACCTTAAAGCGGTTTTTCAAGGAGACTAGGATGAGGTATATACTTACGTTTTTTCTGATATCTTTCAGCCTTTTTATTTCCCAAATTTATGCTCAGGACCCGTTTGGGTCGATCGAGGGAACAGTTAAGGATCCGCAAGGATCGGTCGTTCAGAACGCGACTGTCGTGATTAAGAATACGGCAACAAATGCATCGAGAACGGCAACGTCAAACCAGGACGGCAACTATCGCGTCTTACAACTACAGCCCGGCACCTATGAAATAAAGGTATCGGCATCAGGCTTCAAGCAATCACTGCTTGATCATATTCAGGTGCAGGTTGGTCAAGTGGCCTCAGCCGATATAGGTCTACAAATCGGAGGTGCATCTGAAACGGTTACGGTCACGCCTACTGTCGAGGCGCAGATCGAGCGATCTGACAACGCGGTTTCAGGTGTGGTCAATACGCGACAGATCGAGAATCTGCCGCTCAACGGCCGCAACTTCCTCGACCTCGCCCAACTCCAGCCGGGCACAGAAAAGGTTGAGGGAGCTTCGATCGACCCCACAAAGGCAAATTTTACCGGCGTATCGATCGGCGGCCAGGCGGGTCGTTCGACGCAGATAACGGTGGATGGCGGGTCAGTAGTCGATAACGTCGTCGGAACGACCGTGCAGAATTTCTCACAGGAGATCGTGCAGGAATTCCAGATCGGATTGTCGAATTTCAGTCTCGCAACAGGCGCCTCAGCAAGCGGATCGGTCAATATCGTTTCGCGTTCGGGATCGAACCAGTTTCACGGCAATGCATTTGGTTACTTCCGTGATGATAGCTTTGCGGCGTTTCCCGCTCTTGACAGGCTTGATACCGCTCATGGCATTCCGCTCGCCGCCCAAGCCACGCGGATTCCGTTCGACCGTCAACAATTCGGTGGCACACTTGGAGGACGGCTCATTAAAGACAAGCTCTTCTTCTTCGGAAGTTACGAAAGGAACAATCAAAACGGTTCTTCGATATTCAATCCCACACCCACGCCGAGTTTTGCCGGGTTCGGTCCTAATCCGTTTGATGAGGTCCTGTTTACAGGTAAGCTGGATTGGGTAGTCAGTGACAGGGCGAGTGCGTTTTTCCGTTATTCATTTAATCGCAATACGTCCCAGGGACCTTTTCCATCAGGTTCGGGCATACTTCCTCGTCCAAGTGTAAGCGGGATCTTTGGCTCCGATGACCAAAATGTGATAAACCGGTCGCACGGTTTTGTCGCCGGTCTCAACTATGCACTAAGCAACAACATCAGCAACAACTTTGTTGCAAACTACGGCGATTTTCTGAACGCGATTGACCCGGTTACAGTTGGGGTCCCCGAAATTCAAATCAACCCGGATCGAAACTTCCGCTCCGGTGCCAATTCGATAGCCCCCCAGCGAACACAGCAGAAGCGACTGCAGTTTCGCGACGACCTGACTTGGGTCAAAGGAAATCACATTATCACAGTCGGTGGTGATTATGAACGCAGCTTAATTGGCGGTGAGTTCGTATTCGCGAACCCGGGTCGAATCCGCCTGTTTGCTCCAGCGACTGAACCGTTAACCGAGGCAGATTTTCTTAATCTTCCGGTCAACGATATTTCGTTCGGTGTCGGCGATCCGAATCTACCCTTCAACAATAATGGCAAGAAGACGCTCAATAGTCGTTTTCAGATTTATGGCGGGGATGCCTGGAAGATTCGGCCGAACTTGACCCTCAACTATGGCGTCGCCTATCGATGGGACTCCAATCTATGGAACACCGACCTATCGCGGCCCGCAGTCATTGCTCCGCTCTTCGAGAATGGAACTGCCGCTCCAAAGCGTGATAACAATAACATTGCGCCGCGCGTAGGATTTGCATGGAACCCGTTCAAGAATGGTAAGACGATCGTTCGCGGCGGTTTCGGTGTTTATTACGATAATACGATCGACAATTTGCGGTTGTTCGAGCGGGCAGATCTTGGGCCCGTGGGAGCTGAGCAATTTCTCGTCCGATCGGCAGTTGTCAGCAACCTTCTAAACCAGTTCGGCGGTGACGGTTTATTTGGCCAGGTTGGTGAGGCGGTCCCGACTCTATCGCAAATACTTGCGATTCTACCTGCGGTTAGGGCCGACCTTGAGTCCCGACTTACGAATTGCACGTTACCCACCGCTCTCGAATGTACGGGTCAGGTCTCAGGCCCGATATTCTCGAGCAAATTCCAGGTGCCATACTCGCTCCAGTATTCGATCGGTGTTCAACATGAACTTCCGTGGAATATGTTATTGCAGGTTGACTACAATTATCGGAAGGGTCTGAACGAGGTTCAGGTATTCGATATCAATCAGGCTGATTCCGCTGCTGGACCGCGGCTTGGAGCGGCGTTCACTTCGCCGGTGCCGTATGCGGACTCATCGGCTTTCTCGACCTACTCGGCAATCCTAGCGAGAGTCGATCGGCGCTTCAGTAATGGGCTCCAGTTTACCGCGAGCTACTCGTTGTCGCGTTTCAAGGCGTTCAGCGCAGATGCTCTCGGATTAGCCGGAGCACCGACTGATCTTAACAACCTGCGAGCCGATTTCGGCCCGGCTGGATTGGATAGGACAAACCGCTTTGTTTTAAGCGGCATCTATGAACTTCCGTTTTACAAAAACAGCAGTTCAGCGTGGAAGCGAAATACTTTGGGCAACTGGACCGTTTCGATGATCTCGACGACGTTCAGCGGACTGCCGCAAAGCGTCTTTCTGGCGGACAATCTCGATCTGAGTGGTACGGGAACCTTTACTTCGTACCTTCCGGGCACGGGGCCGGGATCGATCGGGCGAAGTATCAAAAATGTTTCGCAGTTGAACAGCCTTATCCAGGCCTTCAATCAAAACTTTGCAGGCCGTACGGATGGTCTGGGTCAGGATATCAGGGCGCTGGCGGAACTTCCGTCGGACACTCCGATCGGAGGCGATTCGATCTTATCCCAGGACCTGCGTCTGACGAAAACGATCAACTTCAACGAGAAGTTTCGTCTTCAGCTTATTGGCGAGGTGTTCAATCTGTTCAATTTCGCCAACTTGACGAACGTGAATGATCTGGTAATCCCGGCGCAAGCTGACACGCTAGATCCTAGCTTTTCGTTCACCACTCTTCGTCCGTCGCAACGCGCAAACAGCGTTTTCGGAACAGGCGGACCGAGAGCGTTTCAATTCGGTGCCAGGTTGACTTTTTAAGAAGACTTGATGTCGAGGACCGAAAAACGGGCAGAAATGCCCGTTTTTTTTTGAACACTCTGAGATCGCTTCGGCCTGCTTAGAAATCATTTCTAATTAATCCGATTAGAGATCGTTTCGGAGTGCTCTGAAAATCGTTAGAGGATGAATGAAAGGGTTTTCACGCTCTAGCTGTTTCCCATGCTGCCGCCGGTGGCAAGGTAAAGGACGGCCATTCTCACTGCAATGCCGTATTTTACCTGATCCAGGATCAGTGAACGGGAGCTGTCGGCTACCTCGGATGAGATCTCGATGCCGCGGTTCATTGGGCCCGGATGGAGGACGATAGCGTCTTTTCGTGCAAGGTCGAGGCGTTGGTTTGTTAAACCGTAATGGATGGCGTATTCGCGCAGGGTGGGGAAGTAGGCCGAATCCTGACGTTCTCGCTGTATACGGAGAATCATCACGACATCGGCACCGGCGATAGCGTCTTCAACATGAGGGCAAACCTGCAGCAGTTGCGGATCGCCGTCGGAATTTTCGGATTGGCCATCAATGAGATGCTCGAAATCTTTTGGCACGAGCGTGCCAGGTCCGGCGACGCGGACCTTTGCTCCGAATTTCGTTAAAAGGTGAATATTTGACCGGGCTACCCGGCTGTGGATGATATCGCCGAGGATCGCGACCTCGAGCCCGTCTATCTTGCCTTTGTGTTCGCGGATCGTCATCGCGTCGAGCAAGGCCTGAGTTGGATGCTCGTTGGCCCCATCGCCCGCGTTCACTATCGCGGCCCGGCTGACCTTTGCAAGCTGATGCGGAACACCGGCCGAGCCGTGGCGCACGACGATGCAATCAGGAGCCATCGCGTCCAGGTTCAACGCCGTATCAAGGAGTGTTTCGCCTTTGCTTACGCTGGACGAGGATACGCTGATGTTCACCGCATCGGCCGAAAGACGCTTTGCAGCGAGTTCGAAAGAAGTGCGAGTTCGGGTGGAACTCTCGAAAAAGAGGTTTATTACTGTCTTGCCGCGAAGGGTAGGAACTTTTTTGATCTCGCGATTCGAGATCTCGCGGAAATTTTCGGCCGTATCCAAAATGCCGATGATCTCCGCAGCGGAAAGATCGCGGATGCCAAGGAGATCTCTGCGTCTAAAAGGTTTGTCCATCAAGACTTTATAAAAAAGCAAGGCTTTCACCTTGCTAGTTAGTCAGGGTCTTTCGAAAATACCTACAGCCTCGACATCGTCAAACTCCTTCAGCATGACCTTTATTATTTCGGTCTGCTTCGTTGGGACCACCTTGCCGATAAAGTCGGCTTGGATCGGCAGTTCGCGGTGTTCGCGGCCGCGGTCGATCAGTACCGCGAGCTGGACCTTTTTAGGACGGCCGAAATCCATCAGTTGATCCATAGCCGCACGGATCGTTCTCCCCGTGTAAAGAACGTCGTCGATAAGGACGATCGTTTTGCCTTCAATATCGGTCTCGAGTTCGGTGCGATTTACGATTGGATTTGCACCGACGGTTGAAAGATCGTCGCGATAAAGTGTGATGTCTATGATCCCGTAAAGAGGTCGTTGACCCTCGAGAGCCTCTATCTTATCTGCAAGACGCTCGGCGAGGGGCACACCGCGGCGGCGGATGCCGACAAGGTAAAGGTCTTTAGCTCCCTGATTATTTTCGACGATCTCGGACGCCAGTCTGGACAAAGCACGCTTCATGCGGGCCGCATCCATTATTCGCGACTTTTCGACAAGGTGAATTTGGTCAGCCATTTGCATGCAAATCGTAGCAAAGGGCAGTTGAAAGTTCAAAGATTAAGTGCAAATATC
>JBDTZW010000284.1:0-8592 GCA_040004905.1 Acidobacteriota bacterium | reverse complement strand
GTGCCCTTCTTCTTTTAAATTCTTCCATCATTGGTCGGACCATTTTTTCGATCGCCTCGGGTGAGTCGCCGCGGGTTACAGAGGCGAGAATTTCCTGGTTTACAAGGAGCCGCCCATACTTTTCGGCCTGCCAATCGGTCGGATAAAGTTTCCGGATCGCTGCCGCGATCTCGATCCCCGTCCGAACCGAATCAAAAGCATCGCGGTTGGTCACGATGATGTTTATCCCGCCGCAATCTTCATCCTTAAACGTCGAAGTGGTTGGCTTATACCGAATCGGCACGAAGCGGACCCCCGCGAGGTTTCGTTCGTTGAGGTATCGAGCAAGTTTTTGTCCATCGATATACGGAGCACCGACAACCTCGAACGGCGTGTCGGTCCCACGGCCAACCGAAAGATTTGACGTTTCAAGCAGACCGATGCCCGGATATAGGGTCGCCTCGGTCAGCGAACGCATATTCGGTGAAGGATTGATCCAAGTCTGGCCCGTCTCGTCAAACCACATCGAACGAGCCCAGCCTTCCATTTTGATCACGCGAAGATCGGCCCCGATCTTTCGCTCGGCGTTCAACATCTGGCCAAGCTCGCCAATGGTCAACCCATAGCGGACCGGCGTCGTGTGAGCAGCGATAAATGAAAGCTTGTCTTCGTCGGCCAGCGGGCCTTCGATATTGTTGCCATTAATAGGGTTCGGACGGTCGAGGATGTACACAGGCTTTCCTGCCTTCGCGGCTTCTTCCAGGACGTTCTTTAATGTCGCCGTGTAAGTGTAAAAACGTGTGCCGATGTCCTGAATGTCATAAACGATCGCATCGAGACCGGCAATCTGCTCTGGTTTCGGACGTCGCGTTTCGCCGTAAAGCGAATAGATCGGCAGGCCCGTTTTCTCATCCGTCGAATCACTCACCTTTTCATCCGCCTGCCCGCGAATGCCGTGTTCGGGCGAGAAGAGTGCGACGAGTTTTAAATTCGGCGCGTTTTTTAAAACATCGATAGTCGGAGTTCCATTCAGATCGCGTCCCGTTTGATTGGTGACCAGACCGATCTTGAGGCCTTCGAGCGGTTTAAAATCTTGTTTCTCAAGAACGTCTACTCCATTAGCTACCGTCGGATTCTTCGGATTAACTGATGGTTGATAGCTGTTAGCTGACAACTGACCTACTTTTTTAGATTGCTCGACCAATTCCCTGAATTTCGGGATCTGTGCCGCAACTGCGGCGTTGTATCGAGCTTCAGCCTCTTTCCATTTTTCGATCGGCGTATCTTCTATGGCGGAGGCAACCACGGTCGCGATCTTTGCGCGAAGCGGCGTGACGTCACCTTTGCCGTCGGGGTGAACGCGGTTCGAAAGAAAAACCACAAACGTCTGCGATGTAGCATCGATCCAAAGTCCGGTTCCAGTAAATCCCGTATGACCAAACGACCCAAGGGGAAAGAGTTCCCCGCGATTCGATGAGAACGCCGTGCTGATGTCCCAACCAAGCCCGCGAGTATCCCCGGATTCGCTGACAACGATAGGGCGAGTCATAAGAGCTACGGTCTGAGCTGACATGATTCGCTTGCCATCAAGCGTTCCACCATTCAAAAGCATTTGGCAAAAACGTGCAAGGTCATCGGCAGTCGAGAATAATCCCGCATGCCCAGCGACACCGCCCATACGATATGAGGTAGGATCGTGAACAATGCCTCGAAGAATCTGAGCGCCTGTTTTGGGGTCGCCTTCAAATGTTGCTCCGAGATAACTATTTTGGCCTTTGATATTTTCAGTCGGAGCAATGCGGTCTCCTCCATAAATCAAACGTCCGCAGGAATCGCCGCCAATGCAAAAGAACCTAGACTCCCGCATCGCAGCCGGCTTAGTCACATACAAATGAAAAAAACCTTCGAGGCCGTTATCAAAGCTTCCGACGGTAACTCTATTCAAAATCTCGGCGAGCGTAATGAAATTAATATCCGAATAAACAAATTTTGTTCCTGGAGGTGTTCGGAGTTTCTCCTTAACTAACGCGCCGAGCATTCCCTCGCGACCGGTCCATTTTTCTTTTAGATCGAAATCGGGAGCAAAGCCGGAAGTGTGCGTCATCAGTTGCTGGATTGTGACCTTTTTTTCTTGATCGTCTTGTATTTCAGGGATGTATTTGCCGATTGTGTCCGTCAGGCGGAGTTTTCCCTGCTCAACAAGGATCATTATCGAGGTTGTCGTTGCAACGACCTTGGTGAGCGACGCGAGGTCGAAGATCGTGTCTACCGTCATTGGTTCGACGGTCGGCACGAGGGAACGGTTGCCGTAGGCCTTTCGAAAAACGATCTTTCCTTTGTGCCCGATCAGCACTACCGCACCGGGAAGTTTCTTGTCCTTAATATCAGCTTCGACCAGTGCATCGATCTGGTTGAGTTTCGCGGCGTTCATCCCCATCGGTTGCGGGGCAGCCACGGGCAAACCTTGAGAAAACGGTTCATCACGGAGGAAACTGAGAGCGAAGAAAATTATGACCGCTCTCAGGCCGACAACCAACAACTTACTACTGAGTATTCTCATCTTTTTGCCGCTCGGAGCTCTTTTTCCCGTTCGACGTAGCTTTCTTTACATAATGCCGTAAAGTCCCGACCGATCGGTGAATAGTAGCCGCCGCGCAGACGTGCGAGGCCGAGCTCCCATTGGATCTCGGCTCCCTCGATCATCCAGGAAATTAGTCGACCCTCGCGAATTTCCTTCGCCGCATTCTTAGCGCCGGCGATGCCGACGCCGAGGTTGTTCTCAACCATCTGATTGATCGCCTCTTGCCGCGAAAGTTCCATTGTGATGTTCGGTTTTACGTTGGCCGCTGCAAAGAAATCGTCGATCATCCGACGGGTATTGCCGCCGCGTTCGCCCAAGATAAGTTTTTCACCGGCGAGGGTCGCCGCACTGACGAATTTCTCCTTCGCTAGCGGATGCTTCGGATGCGCGATCGCTACTATCTCGTCGCTGAAAAGCAGATCGGTGGTGATGTTCGAATTCTCGACCGGTAAGCTTACGAACGCCGAATCGATCTCGCCGTGCATCAACTTTTCGACCAAAGTCTGGCTCGTGCCGGAACTGACGGTCAGTTCAGCGTTCGGATATTTTTGGCGCAAGTCCTGCATTATTCCGGGAAGCTGATTCGTGGTGAACATCGACGATGACGAACCAATTCGCAGGCGTCCAAATTCCGCCCCCGCGACCTCGGCGATCTCGGCAATAGCAGAATCGTGCTCACGCAAAATTTTTCGCGCTCGTTCCAGCAGAAACTCGCCTGCCTGCGTGAGGATCACGCGCCGCGGCGTCCGCGTAAACAAAGGGATGCCAACCTCATCCTCAAGCTGCCGGATCTGCATGGAGATCGCCGCTTGCGTTATGTTCACGCGTCGCGCTCCTGCCGTAAAAGTCTTTGCTTCAGAGATCGCCAAAAAGGCCTTAAGCTGTCTTATTTCCATATAACCTCGAGTGATCGGAGCGTGCGAGAAGGCTTATGCATATCAAGTATGCTTATTGACTACATAAAATCGGTTAAATTTGATTATATGTCAAGCATAATTGACAATGTAAGAGAAATTTTTGCAGTCGGCGAAAAAGCCCATGCTGAACGGCTCCCCAAAAAACGGCCGCAAACGTAGAAGCCCTCTTCTTTTCTTAGGCATCGACGGCGGCGGAACAAAGACCAACGCGGCGCTGATGAATGCGGCGGAAGAGGTGATCGCTGAGGGCACTTCGGGTCCGTCAAACCCTCTCCGTGTTGGAGTTGAAACTGCTGTCTCCAACATTTCCAAAGCACTAGAAGCAGCGTGCGACGAGGGCGGATTGTCGCGAGGTGATATTGTCGCTGCAACGCTAGGGCTGGCCGGAGTTCGTCGTCAGGACATTAAGGAACGAGTTCGCGAGAGTTTTGTAAAACGTTTTGGGATTCGGCCGGTGACTATTGTTACCGATGCGGAGATCGCTCTCTATGGTACGACGCTCGGCAAACCCGGCTTGGTTGTCATTGCCGGAACTGGATCTATCTGCCTCGGCAAAAATGAAAAAGGCACGTTGGCGATATCGGGCGGGTGGGGGCCGCTTGCTGGTGACGAGGGTGGCGGTGTCGGGATCGCTCAAGCAGCGTTGCACCGCATCGCAAAAGCGTCAGACGGGCGCGGCGTTCCAACCGCTCTCAGTGAACAGGCATCAGAATATTTTCGAGCCTCGGGGCCTGAGAATTTGATCGTTGCGATCTACTCGCCGCAGGTCGATAATACCCGCATCGCCGGCTTTGCCCGCATGGTCGTCGAGACCGCCCTGAAAGGTGATAAGATCGCCGTTGAAATTTTGCACGACGCCGGTTGTGAGCTCGGTGTGGCTGCAGTTGCCGTGCTAAAACAACTAAAGCTCGATCGTCAAAAAACACCGATCGGCTGCGTCGGCGGCATCTTTCACGCTGGCAGACTTTTGACAAAGCCAATGCTTGAAACAATACATAAGGCTGCTCCAAAAGCATTCTTAACGGAGCCGCTTATGAGGCCGTCTCATGCTGCTGCGTTGATGGCGCTGAGAAACGGAAAGAACAGCGGGAAATAATATGCTGATCACGGCGAAAAAGATTTTGCTTAAAATGATCGTGATAGTTTTCGCCTCGGCCGCGGGCATTTTCGCTCAAGGCAATAGCTTAAAGCTCCTCTCGACAACCGGTGAAATATTCACATTACTGTTTCCTGCAGATCTCAGGATCGAAACTGTCTTTGGCGCGGGTGCCACGGAGTACGCAGCTGAACTCTCGACATGCCGGGTTTCGATCACATCGGAACCGGCGCGTGAAAATGATTTGCAGGCCAACTATTTGCGCGCTGCAATTAGCCGTTCGCCGACGATCAAAAAGATAAAGATGGGTACCCTACCCGGCTTCGAATACTATACTTTTACGGACGGATATTTTACGCGATCGTATTTTTTCGCGACGCAGGATCGGCACTACACGCTCTATGGGTGCGGCAGAGGCGGGCACGACCCGCTTATCGACGAGGTTTTCGCAAGCTTGAAGATCGTCGGAAAGCCAGCTCCGGGAAACATCGCACATGCTGAAATAATTGATAACGGAAACCCAGTAGAGCCGGGACTAGGCACTGGACCGAAGAAACCTGAGGCAACTCCGACACCTGCTCCGCCGGTGACCTATGATATCAAGCCCCTAAAAATTCTTTCAAAACCTAGGGCACCTCTTACCGAGGAGGCGAGAGCCGCTGGGATTCAAGGCGCCGTCAGACTTAAAGTTGAATTCCGATCCGATAGGACGATCGGCAAGATTTCCGTCGTAACGGGTTTTCCATACGGTCTGACCGAAATTGCGGTCCAGGCCGCGCGAAAGATCATCTTCGATCCTGGAACGCGTAATGGTGTTCCCGTAACAATGACAAAGATTATCGAGTACGCCCTTTCTATCTACTAACGCAATGCTTTCTGTCACGGAACAAGAAAACGCGAGAACCGCCCGCATTGACCAGGTCGCGACGCTCGATGCTGTCCGTCTGCTCAACGATGAAGACAAAACTGTAGCCTTCGCAGTCGAAAAGGTTTTGCCTGAGATCACAGCCGTGATAGACACAGTAGTCGAGAGGCTGCGTGACGGCGGAAGGCTTTTCTATGTTGGAACAGGCACGAGCGGACGGCTCGGCGTGTTGGATGCTTCGGAAATTCCGCCTACTTTTGGGGTTTCATATGATTTGGTCCAGGGCGTGATCGCGGGCGGATATGATGCACTTTATAAAGCGTCGGAGGCGAGTGAGGACAATGGCGAAGCCGGTGCGGACGATCTAAACGAACGCGGATTGACCCCGAAGGATGCAGTTGTGGGTTTAGCGGCATCGGGTCGAACGCCGTACACGATCGGCGCGGTTGAGTTTGCTCGAAAGCTCGGTTGCTTTACGGCGTGCATTACCTGTAACCCCAATTCGCGGATCACGCAGTCGGTCGACATCGCGATCGTTCCAGTTGTTGGCCCCGAAGCGATCACAGGTTCTACACGGATGAAGGCGGGAACGGCGCAAAAGATTGTGCTCAATATGATCTCGACCGTAGCGATGATACGGCTTGGATATGTGACGGGAAATCGCATGACCAATCTGAAGTCTTCGAACACCAAACTAAAGGATAGAAGCATACGTATCTTGATGGAAGAAACCGGACTGAACGAAGCAAATGCTAAAGATCTTTTTGATCGGGCACGCTCCGATCTTCGAGTGGCTCTTGTTATGGATCGAGGGAAAGTAGATGCAGTCGCCGCTCAAACTGCGCTTGTCGAAACCAATTTCGTTGTTGCGAAGGCAGTCGAACGAGTATTAGAAGAACGATAAATGACGGACACAGGCAAAACTGGATCAGTTTTTCTCTTCGACGTCGATAACACGCTCCTCGATAACGATCGCGTGACCGCTGATCTGCACCGGTTTTTGGAGCGCGAGGTCGGCAAAGAGCGAAGCGATTCTTATTGGGAGATATTTGAGCAACTGCGTGAGGAACTCGGTTACGCCGATTATCTCGGCGCTCTCCAACGCTACCGGGCAGAATATCTTTATGATTCACACTTGCTTTCAGTTTCGACGTATTTGATCAATTATCCGTTCGCGAATCGCCTGTTTCCAAATTCTCTAGATGTACTTGATCAATGTCGAGAATGGGGACAGGTTGTGATCCTGACTGACGGCGACGTCGTTTTTCAGCCGCGAAAGATCGAACGTTCGGGCTTGTTCGAGGCTGTAGATGGAAACATCCTGATATATGTTCACAAAGAGCGAGAGCTTGCAGACCTCGAACGGCGATATCCCGCCGAGCATTACTTTCTGATCGATGACAAACTGCGCATTCTTTCGGCGATTAAAGAACAATGGCACGAACGTATCACGACGGTTTTCGTTCGGCAGGGTCACTACGCATACGATACGGCGGACTGTGCGAAATATCCGCCGGCCGACGTCGAGGTCGAAAGGATCGGTGAACTTTTAAAATACGAATTAACAACCGCCGGCCTCAAAAAACTGATAGCTGATACCTAATAGCTCACAGCTTTGAGCCATTTTTTCCTTCTGCAACAAGATCCGTTTATGGGCTTTTCTACAATCGATTACGTTGTTCTGGCCGCTTACCTTATAGGCATCACGATCTTTGGCGTTTTGTTCCGAAAATCGCAGAAGACGGTGAAAGACTATTTCATCGGCACCAAAAACGTGCATTGGGTGGTCATAAGCCTTTCGATCGTCGCAACTGAGACCAGCACACTTACTCTTATTGGCGTGCCGGCGATCGCGTATGCAAATTATGCTTATCCGGAACAGGGCGGAAATTTCACGTACCTGCAAGTGGTCGTTGGATATATCATCGCTCGATTCATCATCAGCCTTCTTTTCATTCCGGCTTATTTCAAAGGCGATCTGCTGACCGCGTATCAATTGCTCGAAACGCGCTTCGGCGTCGCCGTCAAAAATTTTGCTGCATCGCTATTTTTGATAATGCGAGCACTGGCCGAAGGCGTAAGAATTTATGCGGCTTCGATCGTGCTTACGGCGGTATTGAGTTCGTCGCTACCGAATGTCGAAAACCTTACATTATGGTCGATCGTGATCGTCGGCGTTCTCACGCTGGTTTACACTTTCGAGGGCGGCATCGCGGCGGTGATCTGGACGGACCTGATCCAGCTGATCATCTACATCGGCGGTTCGCTCGTCGCGGCTTATATGCTGCTCACGCTGGTGCCTGGCGGCTGGAACGAGATACATTCGATCGGTGCCGACGCAGGTAAATTTCAGCTCGTATCGTTCAAATTCGATCTCGGCGTGCCCTTCACGTTCTGGGCAGGCGTTTTCGGTGGAACGTTTTTGACGATGGCTTCGCACGGAACCGACCAACTTCTTGTCCAACGACTGCTGACCTGCAGAAATGAACGCGACAGCCAGAAAGCGATCATTTTAAGCGGGTTTGTGGTGCTGTTTCAATTCGTGTTGTTCCTGTTCATCGGCGTGATGCTCTACGCCTATTACAAGTTCTATCCGATCTCGGGAACACTCGCGAGTAACGATGAGATCTTTCCGAAATTTATCGTTGAACGCCTTCCCCATGGAATCTCGGGGCTGGTGATCGCCGCGATCTTTGCGGCCGCTATGTCGAATCTGAGCGGTTCGCTCAATTCCCTGGCGTCCACCACGGTTCTTGATTTTTATAAACCGCTGATCAAGCCAGATGCGACAGACGAACATCTGTTAAAGCTTTCGCGATGGCTGACCGCCGCCTGGGGGGTCATTCTGATGGTTATCGCCTTTCTCGCTCGAAACTGGGGTTCCGTTTTCACGGTCGGATTAACGATCGCATCGCTCGTCTACGGGACCATGCTTGGAGCGTTTCTCCTCGGCGTGCTGACAAAACGCGCGAATTCGATAGGCGTGGTCATCGGTATGCTCTCATCGATGACCGTGATGCTTTTAGTAAAATTTTACACGAATCTTGCCTGGACATGGTACGTGCTTCTCGGCACGCTCGTTTGCCTGTTTGTCGGCTACACTATCAGTGCGATCTTTCCTGTGCGCGGAACTCAGCCGGCGGTTGAACCTATT
>JBDTZW010000440.1:0-2579 GCA_040004905.1 Acidobacteriota bacterium | reverse complement strand
ATAATATCGTGACCTGAAAGTTCGTAAAGCCTGGCTTGCCGCCAGTCTTCAACCAGGTCTAGTTTTCCTTTGCCGTTGTCATCTGCTGCATTTATTGTTTGCTGCCCTTTGAACGAAATCAAATCTCCGTCGATTTTTATACTCGCTGAAAGATTGTTGCTATTCCAGACGTCTATCCATTCGATCTCATGTCCGGGCAAAGGTATTTTCGAGCTGTGCGTTTTTCTGAGGCCAGGGTCTGGCTCATTGTTTACCAGCACTGATGGCTCAATTGCCGAGGATTCAAAGTAGTCACGGAGTCGTGCGTCGACTGGGCGAGGACACGACGGCCCTCGTTGATCAGGACGTTTTTGAGCTGCAACGAAAAGAGACAATAATAGGTAGACTGCAATAACCGAAACCGAACCTTTCATTTCCAATTAAAACCAACTCCCTTTCTTCTTCGAGCCGCCAAAAATACTTCCCAAAACACCGCGGACGATGGTGTTGCCGATCTGGCGGCCGATGGATGAGCTGGCGGAGCGGGCGACGCTTTTGGCTACGGATTCGAGCATAGTGTCGGGTGCGCGGGCAGCAGCGCGTTGTGCCTTGGCTGCGTCGGCCTCCGCTTTTACAGCGTCCGCCTGAGCTTTAGCGGTGGCATCGGCCTGGTTTCTCTCCTCGGTCTTTTGCGAGAGAAGCTCAAATGCCGATTCGCGGTCGACCGCGGCGTCGTAAACTCCGGCGACTAGCGAATTTGCGATCAACTGCTGGCGCTGCTCCAGCGTGATCGGGCCGATGTGTCCGACGGGCGGAACGACAAACGCGCGGTCGACCATAGTCGGGACGCCTTTTTCATCGAGCATCGAGATCAGGACTTCTCCGACGGCGAGCTGCGTGATAACGGTTTCGGTATCAAGTTTTGGATTTACCCGGAACGAGGTCGCGGCGGCCTTAACGCCCTTTTGTTCCTGCGGCGTGTAAGCGCGAAGGGCGTGTTGAACGCGGTTGCCGAGCTGGGCCAAAACCTTTTCAGGAATATCCGCCGGGTTTTGCGTGACAAAATAAACGCCCACGCCTTTTGAACGGATCAAGCGAACAACTTGTTCAACCTTGTCGATCAAGGCAGTAGGTGCGTCGGAGAAAAGCAGATGAGCTTCGTCGAAAAAGAAAACGAGTTTTGGTTTGTCGAGATCGCCTGCCTCAGGCAGATTTTCGAAAAGCTCTGATAGCAGCCACAGTAAAAATGTTGAGTAAAGTTTCGGCGCGTTTATCAATTGATCTGCCGCTAGAAGATTGAGCACGCCTTTGCCGGTGACCGTCTGGATAAAATCATCAAGCTTTACAGCCGGTTCGCCAAAGAAAATGTCGCCGCCCTGTTGATCTAGCTGGAGCAGCCCTCGCTGGATCGCACCGACCGACGCGCTCGAAACGTTGCCGTATTTCAGCGTTAGTTGCTGGGCATTTTGCCCGACATACTGCATCAGCGACTGCAGGTCCTTCAGATCTAGCAGCAGTAAACCATTGTCGTCGGCATATTTGAATGCGATGGCAAGCACGCCCTCTTGCGTGTCATTGAGATCGAGTAGGCGTGCGAGCATGAGAGGGCCCATTTCCGAGACAGTGGCGCGCAAGGGGTGACCCTGCTTTCCAAAAACGTCCCACAGCGTTGCCGGAAATCCCTCGAATGCAGGAGTAATGCCGAGCTGTGTATTTCGGGCATCGATCTTCGTATTGCCGCCGCCGGCTTGCGTGACGCCGGTAAGATCGCCTTTGATGTCAGCCATAAAGACCGGCACGCCGCGCTGGCTAAAGCCTTCGGCCAGGCGTTGGAGCGTGACCGTTTTTCCTGTTCCGGTCGCGCCGGTAATAACGCCATGTCGGTTGGACATCGCCGGAAGAAGAAAGAATCCGGCATCTTTTGCGTCCTTCTTCGCGGCTAAAATTGGATCTGACATATTTACTTTTAATTAACTCGCTCTTCTAACATTTCTCGTATTTCCAGTTTCGCCGTTTTCCTTCGGCCAACCATTCGATCGTCGTCGCGATCCGTTTGTCTCGGGTCGCATCGGTCTTGGCCTCCGTTATCCATTCGATGTATTCTTTTTTGCAGCTATACGGTAAATTGTTAAATGTTTCAGCAGCTTTCGGGTTTGCGTCGAGCGCCGAGACCAGGACCTCGGGAATTGCGACCTCGCGTTTCTCTTTTGAGATCGGAGCCTTCTTTACTGTGATGCCGAGATCGTTCAGCTTCATCGCGTCCTTTATTAGCTTGATGATCGTCTTATCGGCGGGCAGATCTTTGAGAGAAAGAATTCGACCGAAGCTTCCCATTGCCGTTTTGTCAGCGGGAAAGGCGTCCGATTCCAGCAGCGACTGTTTCCAAAAATTCAGGGCGCAATGCTGTTTGAACGAGGCCATCGAGCACATCATCATATCCTTGTAGTCGAAATGCGGAAAGCTCCACTTCATCGTTTCGACCACATCGGGACAAGCCTTGTGAACAAGCCGTCGAACGTGATTCAATATCGGCTTGGCAAAGTCAGCTGATCTATCGATATAAACATCAACTCGCGCATCGGTCGTCGGCATAGTGGTTA
>JBDTZW010000463.1:0-28036 GCA_040004905.1 Acidobacteriota bacterium | reverse complement strand
TATACATTGCAATTCTCTCCTTAAATGGCGTGCAAAATCGGAAGAAATCCTATTTTGACAACTTAAGAACGCGTGACGGTCTGATTTCTTGCAGAATATAGTCGTAGCGGAATTTGGGGAACTAACGATCGTTTGCGGGCCTAGTATCATCAAGAGCAGCGTTAATTTCGGTTTCCATTTTCGCCCGCAGTTTCTGGACGAGTTCGTCCGATCCACTGACACTTGCATCGATCGAGGCTCGCGTCATCTGGACCTGAGTCAGGAGCGATTGGAGATTCTTTCTTTCGGAATCAAGGCTTTTCTGTCGGGCTTCGCGAAGCTCCTCTGGGCGCAAGGTCCCCGCAACGGCGATGGCTCGTTCAATAATATCAGGCCGGATATCTATTTCGATCTGGTCGAGCCGCGACTGGATCTGATTCTCTTTTTCGATCAACTCAAAACGCTGCTTTCGCAGAGACTCCGAACGTTGTTCTGCTCGTGTCAAAATATCGAGGTTCAGCAACATCCGCTTCTGTTTTTCGTCGTAGCCTTCCTTCATCTGCGACTCAAGCTTTTTGATCTTTGCCGCCATACTCGCGAGCTGCCTGTCTCTTTCCGTGTCAGCCGCGGATACAGGAGTTTCGTCGGTTGCAGCCAAAGGCAGTGTCTCGTTTTGATAATCCACAGCTCGGCTGACGACCATCGGGTCCGCAGTTACGGTCGGGGTATGGACAGCGGAAACGGCAGGCGTCTTGCGCTTCTTCTTCTTTTTCGAAGTTTGAGCATCCGCCAACACGGCGAATGGCAGGATCAGCATCACGATGGCGAGAAACATCGACCTCAAGTTCTTGAAACCAGCTACTTTCATTCTATTTTCCGTTCCCATTCCGCCCGGGCCGCACTTTGTCCGGAATAAAATCGCCCGTAAAAAGCTCGACCGCATTCTTTGCCAACCCAAGCATCGGGATGGCGTCTAGGCCCGAGTTTATCACGCCTTTTACGACGCCTTTGTTTCTGATGTCGAGTCCTACGAGACTGATCGCGACGACGGTTCCGCCGAACGGGACCATCTTGGCCGCCCGTTTTGCGACCTGCCATCCGCCGGCGTGGACCAATTTCCGCTTTATCGTTTTCTTCTCGATAGCCATCGTGATCAGTATACTTGCTTTAATCTGATGACGAAAGCATACTTTTCTTTGCACGAATAAACCCGCTGGAAGTTCCATTTTTCCGTAAAATATGCCGCTGAAAGTCAACACTCTCTCAAAGCGTTACGGAAACAACTGGGTCCTCAAGGATGCCAGTTTCGAGGCTTTCGAAGGCGAAATACTCGGCATCTTCGGTCCGACTGGTTCCGGTAAGGGCACCGTTTTGAAGATCGTCTCCGGTCACGAGGCGGCACATGGCGGAAGCATTTTCTGGCAAGATCGAGAGGTCACTAAACTCAATTCGGCCGAAAGAGACTTCTCCACGTATCCCATCTCTGAAGGCACGGGTTTACGTTCGTTGCTCGGTCTTTCGAAACCCGCCGGGTCGAAAGCTGACGCGATAGAAAAGGCGATCGAAAACTCTACAAACGTACTGCTGCTGGACGACCCGTTTTGTGGATTCGACACAATACTAAGAAAAGCCACGATCGAGAAACTCCGACTAGCGGTGAAAGAAAGACACCTAACCGTTTTATTCGCGACCGCCGACTACGATCAGATTTTTGAGATATGCGACCGGGTCGCCATTCTTGTAAATCAGGAAATTCCTCAACAAGGCACGCCGCAGGAAGTTTACGATCGGCCTAGCTGTGTATCGGTCGCGGAGATCGTCGGACGTAATAATATTCTCAGCTCACGCCGACTAACCTCAAGCAAATCGGATCACCCAGAATTCATGACGCTCCCTGGGGAGCATCGCTTGTTTGCCGAACGAGCAGATATCAAAGTTCTCGGCGCGATAAATAAAAATGTTCGGCTCGCCATTCGGCCCGAGAATATCTCGATCTCTTTTGGAGCCTCGTTTCCTGAGGACAACTTGCTGAAGGCGATAGTAACGGATGTGAAACCCCTCGGTGCGTCGACACTGGTCAAGCTGGACTCGAACGGGCTAAAGCTAGAGGCTCTCGTAGTTCGCCTTGTCGGATTGAATGTTGGCGAGGAGTGCATGATCGGGCTTCCGCCGGACAGGATCCAGGTCCTCCCTTATTAGAAGGCTATTATTTATTTAACTATGGCGATACCAACCACAACTTCAACGCATCTCGATCTTGCAATGATCGAAGAAGCCCGAGAGCGCATCGCTACATACGTAAAGCGAACACCTCTCGAGCGTAGTGGAGCGCTCAGTGAGCGGCTCGGAACAAACGTGTTCGTCAAATACGAATTATTCCAAAAAACCGGTGCATTCAAGGCCCGCGGCGCGTTCAACAAGATGCTGACCTTGAGCGACGAAGAAAAACGGCGGGGCGTCGTAGCTTTTAGCGGCGGCAACCATGCCCAGGCGGTTTCCCTCGCTGCACATGTTTTGGGCATCGACGCGGTCATATTGATGCCCGAATCGACGCCGAAGAACTACCTTGAGGCAACACGAAATTACGGCGCCACCGTCGATCTAAAGCCGACGATCGCGGACGCCTTCGCGGAAACCGATCGTTATCGCGCAGCGGGTCGGATTTTTGTGCATCCCTTTGACGACGTTTTGGTCGAGGCAGGGCAAGGAACTGTCGGCCTCGAAATTCTCGAAGATGTTCCTGACGTGACTGATATTATCCTAAGCATCGGAGGGGGGGGCTTGGCAGGCGGCGTCGCGACAGCGGTCAAAACGAAAAAGCCGGATGTGCGAATGTGGGCGGTTGAGACTGTCGGGGCGGATGCCATGTCGCAAGCTGTCGCGGCCGGCCATCCTGTCGAACTGCCGGCGATCACGTCGATCGCGAAAACCCTCGGAGCACCCGCAGTGTCGGAACTGACACTTGCTCAATTTCAGAAATACTACGAGAGCGTGACGGTGGTTCCCGATTCCGAGGCAGTCGAAGCACTCTGTTTCATAGCCGAGCGTCTGAAAGTTATCACCGAACCAGCCGCTGCATGCACGTTGGCCGCTGCAGAGCACCTCAAAGGAAACTTCACAAATGAGAGCAATCTGGTGTTGATATTTTGCGGCGGCAACCTGTCGGTGATAGACCTTTGCAGTTATCTCTGAATCGCTTTTGCTGCTGAACTTCCGGAGATGCGTTCGATCTCAGCCGAGGCAAGCGAATATTCATACGACCTTCGTTCTGAATTTCCAGCAACCCATTTCAGGTTTACCTGCGCGGACTCCTTCTTCCCGCTTAACGACTGGTCGAGACCGACATAGGTCTTCGCCTCGATCATGGCTCTCGTACCGTTCGACGCGGCGAAGAGCTGTTCATCGCTGAGGTCATGCTTGAGATAGCGCACCACCTGCGTTGTCGATGCTCCAGAGAAGAGTTTCGGGAAGGCAGTCTTTAGAAACGCGTCGGCTTCCGTATCTCGCTTGGCCTGCCGCAACCCAAAATAAGCGATAAGAACGTGGCTCGGGAAAACGAGGTGATTCGAATCGTTGAACGACAATAGTTTGACTGCATCGCTATATGCCTCATTCCCGTTACCTAGTATTAAATTCACCCACGCTCTCGTGTAATATGACGACTGAGTCGACGGACTAAGCTCGATCGATCTATTGAGGTCGACGAGAGATCCGCAAAAATCTCCCTTTAAACGCTTTGCCGCACCACGTCCGGCGTAGGCTCCGGCATTGTTTGTCGGATCGTTCTCTATGGAGATCGTGTAGTTGGAGATCGCTGCTTCGACATCGCCTTTCTTTAAGGCGTCAGTTCCCCGCTGATAAGGTGATCTGCTTTGCTCGGGTATCGCCGGCTGCGATCTCATCACCGACTGCCCGCACAACATCGCTGCTCCCATTCCGAGTAGTAAGAGGACGAAAAAAGGGCCGGCAAGGCGCATCAGGTTTTTGAGTAATTTTCTAAGCGAGACTCCTGGTCAGATGATAAGCCGAAATGGTACGCATTTCCAAAACGTCCCCCAAAAACCGGTTGTCTCAGCCCCCGTAGATCTGGCTAAATACTCGGCGACAAGACTATCTGCACGCGACGGTTCTTCGCTTTGTTCGCGGCGGTCGTATTCGAGGCGACGGGCAACGTAGAGCCCATTCCCGTCGCCTGCATCCGTGCGGCGGGGACGCCCAGCGATGACACGCGGTCAGCGATCGCCTGAGCCCGCTGCTGGGTCAATGTCTGCAAAGCCTCAGGCGTGCCCGCGTTGTCGGTATGCGATTCGATCACGATCGCGTAGTCGGGGTTATTCACGAAAATGTCGGCGAGCGAGGTCATCTTGGCATCAGCGTTCGGAGCAAAGCCTGTCGAACGTGTTCCAGCCCAAAAGTTTTCCGGCAGTGTCAACACGATTCCGCGTTGGTTTTTTGTCACAACACCGAACCGTCTGAGATTTGCGATCAACCCGGGCTCATTAGCGGTAAGACTTGCGATCTTGGCATCGCGATCACGCTGCGACTTGATCGTCTGGTTTTCACCTTCGAGCGAAGCAAGCCTCGATTTTGCCGCGTCAGCGTCTGAGCGAACGCGGGCTAGTTCATCGCGCAATCCGGCGTTTTCCTGCCGAAGTGCCTTTACCTGGTCGTTGTAATTCGAAACGTCACGTTCGGAAAGCTCGCGATTCTTCCGCTCCTCGACAAGCTCCGCTTTCAGTTGATCGATCTGGCCCTGCGCGTCGGTAAATTTATCCTCAGCTTTTCGGATCGCATTGTCACTGCGGATCTGGTCGTTTCGCTTCTCCCGAGCGGTCTTACGGACAGCCGCCGTCTCCTCGGCCTTTACCGCAGCACTTATCGCTTGGCGGGCTGTGATATCGACCGACTCTTCATTGCGTCCTGCCTTCCACGAATCCTCAGCCGTCTGAAGTTGCGACTCGGCGTCCTTTAGCTCATCTGCTGCGTCGCGGTCGGCCCCGGCGTAGCGCGCCAGAGCGACCGCCTGCTTCGCCTGCAGTATCGTCGAAGGCGTTTTGGAATAATCGATCTCCGCTATCTCGGGTGTACGGGCATCGCGGAAGTAATCGCTCGAATTTCCGAAGTAATTTATCGCCGGGGTCGTCGCGACCGCCTTTCCGGTTAGAGTATATGGGTCGAGATTTTCAAGCATGATCGCCTGACTCGGCCGTTTTACGAGAAAATGCGGTTCCGCGGTGACGATCAACGCAAATGTCTGGAGCGGTGTCGTGACACTGATCTTGGAATCAAACTCGAAAAACCCGCGCCGCTTGATCTCGCCGAGATTATCGATCTCGCCGGTCGGAGATACCGCCCAAAGCACATACGTCGCGTAACCCGCACCAAGCTCGAACGGCCGCGGCATTTTGGAAACGTTTAGCTCGATCTCGGTGCCGTTTCGCTTAGTCCGTTTTATCTTGGCATCGCCCTTCATTCGCGGGAAACGGGTCGTGCCGCGAAAGTTCACCATCACCAGTTCATCCAGCGGGTACGTGATCGCCGTCGTTTTTCGCGGCACGTCCGCCTGCCCGAAGACACCGGCCGCTGCCGAAAGTACGAGAAAGATCAGTCCGTAAATGATGATAGCTTTTGACTTGTGCATATTTTGGCTCCGATTAGAAAAGCTTCTAGAAAGATGCCATATTTCATTTTGAAGTTGCAAACTGATGCCTCGGGATAGATGCCGCTTCGTTACGGTTATTTGGTGACTTTTGTAATCGTTGCGCAAAAGAGCTTCATGCCCTTGACCTTCCTAATTCCCTAGAGGCATCAAGCTCAAATATCTTTTTATCCGTTGTGTTCCACGATTTTCGCACATTTTGTAGGACAAACTTCCTGTGCGCATGAAGGACTTGCCACCTACCGCTGAAAACTGCTTTTTTAACACTTACTCCGCGCATAGCGCACACGAAAAAGACTCCGTTCGAGTCCTAGATGCAACACTGTATCATACATAGGCATCCAGAAGAAAGAATATTTTTTGCAATAGGGGTTCGGAACGCGAGGAAAAGCATGGCTTTTCCGCAAATAGAGCGGCGAGCCGCGAAGAACTTCGCCTGAACAGGCCCAGTCCAGCGGCTGGAATTGACCATATCGGAAACCACGTGACGGAGATCCGGAAAGCCATTGGTCGGCGGACCACTCGGGGTTGAGCGATCCGCCAATAAATGTGCCGCTTCTGCGGAGCTCAGAGATCTCGAGCTCCAGGCGTGACATCTACTCAACCCGGACAAAATCGGTGCCCGTTCGACCGAAGGTTTCGGGGTGATACATTTCTTCGGCTTTGGCGGGTGGGACTACGAATTGGCCGGGCGTTGTGGCACGCGTCACGTATGAGTAGTTGTAGACGCCTTCCCAGAGGAGCGAGGTGAAAGCCTCGGCTCGCTCATCACGGAAATTCTGATGTTCGAACCAGTTTTGGCGCCACCACCAGGAGTTGTAGCCGTAGGAGCGGCTACCCATCTCGACGACCGACGTGTTCGGCTGTGAATCCGCGGGAATTGCCTCGGTCGTTGCGAGTTCGGGATTTAAGATCTCGAGTCCCGCAGGAAGATTATCGACCAATGCCACATGATACCGACGTGCCTGAGCGACCATCGTCAAGCGAATGCGAACTCGGGCTCCGGCCTTGATCGTCCAGGATCCGTCGGCGTTTTGTTTTACGTCGTCGGCATTGTCCACGGCTTCGTACTTTCTGAGCACGGTAAATCCGTAATCCGCCGGAGCGAGTTTGAGATTCTTGGGTGCGTACTTCATGCCGATGCGATAGTAAAGACGGCCGGCACCTTCGCGATCCAGAATCAGATTGGAAGTTCCGCCCTGATCGACGAGATACGACATCGGGATATTCAACACGTTAGAATCGACCGATCGTCCCTTGAACACCTCTTCGCCCGCATATGTGCCGCCGAGCCAGATCTTTGTTACGAAATCAGGCGTGACCTTTTCGAAGGCGTTGAAGTATTTGTCGAGTGCCAGAAGAATGAAAACGTTCTCCTGTGTGTTTGACCAGGCACCTTTGACCCGATGATCGAGCAGTCCGCGAACCAGCTTAGGAATAAGGTCGTTCTTGGGATCGGCCTTGATCATCGCTTCCAGCAGGACGCCATCGGCACGCCGGTTCGAATACATGATCAGCCAGGCTCCGTCGCCGTAGTTGGTGACAAAGTTGGCAGTCGCCGCAGTTTCAGTCGTCCGGTTGTTGAGAAAATGCAGGATCGCCTGAACCTCGGTCGTCGAATTAGGATCGTTGGCAAGGACCGAAAGGATCCAGCCCAGAGCCTCGAAGGGCATCTTCTCGATGGTTGCTTCGGCAAGCAGTTTCTTGGTCTTCGCCACGTCCTTGTCACCCATCATGTCGCGAATGTACAAGGCGTAGGCCGATATCGTCCACCGGACCTCAGGAGACGTTTTATACCACTCGTCATAGTGAGTTTCTATGTCCTTAAGATACGGCTTCACCTTATCGATCATGCCTTCAGGTACCTTGTAGCCTTTGGATTTGGCCATGGCCAGAGCGTGTGCAACGTGGACGGTCAGGAACGGATATTCGTATCGCTCCTTGTCACGTTTCCAGAGGCCAAAGCTGCCATCGCTTCTTTGACGCGATTGGAGTATCTCGATATCGCGGGCGAACTTTGCGTTTAGCTCGGCGGGCGACGGCATTTCCTTAGCTTTGAACGCGGTGAGAACATCGCGGAGTGCCGCCGTCGAGATCATTCGCGATGAGATCTGTTCGGAGCATTCGTACGGGTACGTCGCGAGATAAATATACGCGTCCGTCAGTTCCTGCAACTGTGTCGACGAAGTCGTCACCTCCAATCCGCCAAACTGCGGGAACACATCGCCCGGCGTTTGCACCGGCTGGAATATCGCGCCGTTCTCGTCCGTCGTTCCGTAGGTCGCGAACGCCTCGGTCGTAGCCGGCGTCCAGACGGGCAGCGAGATCTCGGCTGCATCCGAGAAGTTGCCGGACGAGACGGCGATCTGGAATCTCGCGGTCCCGGCCTTGACGGCGGATACTGGGAAACGCACCTCGGCACGGTCGTTCGCTTTGACGAGGACACGCTTGCCGGCCGAATTCGACCCCGTCGCTACCGCTCCCGGTTCCGACCCGAGGGCTGCATTTGTTGCCCGGACCGCGATATCGACAGCCATGTCTTTGTCGGTCTGATTTTGAACGACGACGGGAAGATCGATCTTGTCGCCGAAATTCATGAACCGTGGTGCACTCGGGCGTACCATCAGGGGCTGTTTCGCGGTAATGTTCGATTCGCTCTTTCCAAATCGCTTTCCGCTGTCAACCGAAACCGCCGTTACGCGATACCGTGTCAGATTGTCCGGCAGCTTTATATCGACAACCGCACGGCCGTTAGAATCGGTATGGACCGTCGGCGAAAAGTTTGCGAGAGCGTTGAAATTCTGCCGCAGATTGATCGGCGTGTCGGGGTTAGCCGGCTGCTCGGGCGCATTATCGTCGGCGTCTTTTTCCCGGTCGGCCGCAACCTTGAATTCTTCGCTGCGTCCTCCTCTGGCGGATTTTTGTGCGGACGCTCCTGAGGCGGGCCTCGCCATCAGGCCATCGACGGTTACCTCGTTCGCGACGGACATAGGCGGGGCGGGCGGCTGTTTTTTCACGTCATCGGGATTTCCCAGCAACACGTCCTTCCGTAGATGGTAGTCGGTCGTGCCGGTACTTCTCGCGGTGTAGAAAATATCCATCGGATTGGAAATTGTGTAGCGAGATAACGCCAGCACACTTTCATCGACGACGACCACCGCAACTTCGCTGTTCGCCACCGGCTCGCCGCGGCTATCCTTGACGAGAACGTCAACCTTGGTCTCGCTTCCGGGAGCGAGAGTTTTGTCGCGCGGTTCCGCCGTGACGGTTAATTTTCTCGCGTCGGTCGATATCGAGAGATTTATACTTCCGCTCGCAAAGGCAGGGCGATTCGAGAGTTTCGGATCAACCTCGCCTTTGTCATTTGTGCGGGCGACCGATCCAACAAGATCGACCTGGGCATAAATGTTCGGCATGTACTTTTCGTCGAGCGGGATCTTCAGCGTTGTCGATGAATCCTTCATCGTGAACCGTTCGGTTTTCACGATCCCGTCACGCCGCAGGGTCAAGACACCTTCCGCGGGCGTGAACGGTGCGATCACGAGCAGCTCAGCCGTCTCGCCCGGAGCGAAGTCTTTTTTGCTCGGGATGATCTGAACTTCTTCCTGCTCCACGTTTCGTTTCGGAGGAGTTTTCCCACCGGGGACCCAGACCGTCATCTCGCTCTCGTTGAAGCGCTCTTTGTCATCCATCACGGTCGCCGTGATCGTGTAGCGTCCGCCGCTCTTCGCAACGAACGAACATTTCTGCGCGGTGTCAGACGATTTGACTGTGCAGGACTGTTCATCGATGGTCACTTCCTGCCACGTTCCCTTATCGAACTGCCAATCTTTCAAAACAGCTTTGATCTCGGCATTGCGATCCTTGACGAGATTTCCGTCAATATCACTGACGATCGATTCGATATCGATCTTTTCCCCCTTTTGAACGAAGGTTCGGGGCGTTTTTATACCGACATATAATGAGGATGGATGAACCAACAGCGATGTGGAGCTTCCCCATGTCTGACGATTGACGTCCTGCACCGATGCCGATGCCGAGATCGTGTACGGACGGGGCGGTTTGACCGATTCAAAATCGACCTTGAGGAGATGTTTACCGCTGGCATCGGTCACGCCTTTGAACGACTGGCTAGAGCCGCCGCCATATCCTCCGCGGCCGCCGTATTCGCCATAGTCATAGACGCGCCACCACGGCGTCCAAGTACCGAAAGTAAAGTCGCCGCGATTTGGCGGTGTGTAGTTCGTCGGCGAAGCGGTCACGGTCCAATTCGTTTCCGCGTTGGCAAGTCCCCCACCGGCATAATACTTTGCCTCGACCGACAGCATCGCTTTGCCGCCGACAAAGTGCGGCCCTTCCGACTCGACCTTTGCGTTTACCTCGAATTCCGGTCGGCGAAATTCCTGGATCTGAAATTGATGCGAATAGCTGACGGACGAGCTTCCCGCTTCGGTAAACTCGATGCGCGAAGCACCGAGGTTCGTGTTGTCCGGTAGCGAGAATTTGAAGTCGAATGCACCGAACGGATTCGTGGTGATCGTTCCCTTTGCGATCTCGTTGTTTCTCGAATCCTTTGCCGACCATGCGTAGTTCAATGCCTGTCCGCCGAGGCCTTCGACATCGCCGAGCTTGCCGGCGGTGATCTTTCGGATGTAGCCCTTGATGGCGACCTCTTCCTTAGGCTTGTACATCTTTCGATCGTCGAAGACGAACCATCGGAGCGAATCGGAATCAGCCTTTTTGTACCAATTGCCGGTATCCTGCCAGTAATAATCCGAATTTTCGGGGAGGAACGAGACGTCCTTACCGCGTTTTGCGATGAGCAAGTTCGGGCCTTTGTCACTCTGATAGTCGCCAAGCGGCAGACGCAGAATCCCATTGTCCGCAGTTCTATTTGTTTGAGCCTCGGCAATGTTTTCGAGCAATCCTTTTGTTCCGTCCGTTTCCACTGACTGGATCTCTTCGGCTTGGCTGCTGCCCCAGAGCCAGCTCCACGCATTCTCCAAAAATCCGGACCTTACTTCAGCCGTCCTGCCGCCCGCCGCTGTTTTTCCATTCGGATAGATAGACAGATCTACGCCGCCAAGAGGCTTGCCGGTTTTTAGTTCGGTCGCAAATCCGACGAGCTCCGTATTATCGACAAACGCATCGAGCCCGATCTGGGTTGCGAGCAACCAGGTGAAAATGTGGGTTCGGTCGTATTTGTCCTTCTTGATCGTCGGTTCGATATCAACGAGCACGCTCCCATAGCCGCCATTCAATGCCTCCGAAACGTCGATCCGCGTCTCGACCATTTCGTCGGGCTTGTTCGCGATCGAGACGATCTTGTCGGAAACAAGACGGCCTGGTATCGGCGGATTTTTGCCGTCGTCATAATTTAGATGACGTTCGTAATTTTGAAACTGCCGCCAGTCCTGCGGATCGACTGCGTAAAGCCTTACTTTGACCGCGCTGTGATTGGTCGAATAGATCGAATATGTAGGTTTCGATGTCGGATCGATGACGGTCATCGGACCGCCCTGTGCATAGAGCGAGGTTTCAGCTGAACCGACCTTGAAGCTGGTCACGGTCGCTTTCCCGACTGTTTGTCCGTAAATATCCTGCAGTGCGGCATCGACCGTAACTTTGTATGTCGTTCTTCCTTTCTTATAGCCCTGCAGATAGACGTAATTTCCCGACGGATACACGCTCAAGCCATCGACCGGCGGATCGACCTTGACCATTTCCTTCGAGAATTTCGAGGCATCGATCGAATTACTGAATTCGATGTACCACATATCGAACGGCGAGCAGGTCTTGCTGTCTTGGTACGAGCACCAACTACGGGTGAAGACCATCGGACCATAAGTTTGGAAACTAAAATTCTGCGGAGCGACGGTAGTCAACGGGCCTTCGGCCGAGGGTGTTCCTTTCTCTACACTTACTGAGATTCCACTTGCGGCCGGCAAAGCATTTTCGGTCGAACCGTCCGCATTCACCGCTCGAAACGCCAGCCAGCGGCCGGGCTGCGCCTGTTTTGCGTAATACGAAATACTGCCGTCGCTGTCGATCTCCTGCTGCGTTGCGAGTCGAATCTGCAGTCGTCGGCCGCCGCCAGTTACATTGATCGTCCTTAGAACTGCTTCCGGATTGATCGCCTGATTGAACTGGATATACATCAGAGCGTTACGGGTTGTTGTTCCGCCGTTCGGGATCATCGTTTCAACCTTTGGCGGTGGCGTCATGAAGGTCCACGTCACATCCCTTTGCAAGGTCGGCCCGACGGCGGATTTTGTCCCCGCGGGAACACGTGCGGTGAACTTCGTAGCCATAGGAAAACGCTTGGTCGTATCAAACATCAGCGTCTTGGTCCCGAGCCATCGCCAGCGGCCTTCGACCTGCGGCGTAAGCTCAACGGGTTGGTATTCGGCGGCCTGCTCCTGCGAAGTTACCGCGACCATCGGCTGCGAGAATGTCACGCTAAGATCTGGAGCCAGCGGAACCTCGCCCTGCGGCGAATATCTCAAAACTTCGAGTGCCTGCTTGGCCGATTCATTATTTGGAAGGCCCTCCTGGGTCGCCGCGGGAAATTTTACCGGGATCTTGTTTCCCGTCTTTGGAGCAGGCAGCGTCCCGATCCGCTTTGCAAAATCCGTCTGATCGTCCGATTGCGGCTTGATCTGGGGAATGCGTTTGAGGAGCGTATTCGCGTCACCTTCGGTTAGCGGGTCGGTCGGGGCCAATGGCTGTTTCGCGCGCGACTCGGCACCTTCGGCACCTTCGCTGAGGCGAAATTTCAATCCGTCGGGCAGATCTTTCATCTTGTTATCCAGGGCTTTCCCGATCACTTGCGCGTTTGTCGAAACGGCCATCGGGGCAATGAAGTTCAGATAAACGGCAACAAATAAAAGCCAGGAAGTCAATTTTCTCATCGGTCTCGCGTCCTATTCGGGTAATTTCTCTTGTCGGGTGCTAAAGGCTCGCTAAATCAGCTAATCGTAACCCATATAAGACGGCTCGGCTAATTTGGTTTCAACGCGATCCACCCGCGTTCAATCTCAGAACGTGCCCATTCGCTATAACTTGCAAACCCAGGCGTTCGGCCGTTTAAAAAGGCCGTCGATCGGCAGTCTTTGGTATTCACTAATTCGAAATTCCTGTTATACTTAACCCGGAAAATGCAACTTTCAGAAATAGGCGGTCGTAAGGGTGTTTGGCGATAAGTGCTTTTTACACTTTTTTTAGGAGTGGATAGACAGAAATGGGATTGTGGGCAAGATTGAGCAGGATATTCAGAGCGAATACAGGGGCCGCTTTGGACAAAATGGAGAACCCGGAATTGGTTCTGCAGCAGACCATCCGCGACATGCGCGACCGCGTGCCCGAACTCAATAATTCGGTTGCACAGGTGATGGCGACCGAGCGTCTCCTGATGAAGAATCACGAGAACCTCGAAAAACAGGTCGTCGAGCTAGATTCCAAGATCAAGGCCTCAGTAAAGATGGGCCGCGACGACATCGCGACCGCTTACATCGGACAGCTTCAGCAGGGACAGCTAGACCTCCAACGTACCGGCGGCCAGCTTGAACATGCATCGCTGGCGTCTAAGCAGGCGTTAAAAGCTCGCGACAATTACGTGCTGAACATGAAGAAGCGCACCGCCGAGGCGATGCAGCTTATCAGTGCGGCCAAGCAGGCCAAGCTTCAGGAACAGCTCGCACAGACGATGGAGACCTTCAACATCGGCGACGACGCCTCGACCTTCAACGAGATGCGTGAAAAGATCGACCGCCGCGTTGCCGCTGCAGAGGCAAAACTCCAGCTTGGTTCGAGCTCGGTCGACACCCAAATGCAGGACATAGAGCGAGAAGCGATGGACATTCAGCTTCAGGACAAGCTGCTCGAATACAAACAGCAGATGGGTATGCTCGGTTCGGGAACGGCCCCCGGCAACAAGCAGATCGCCGGAGCGGCGGATGGTAAGGACGAGGATGTACTCGACCAGGTCCTGATAAACGAATCGAATGAAATGAAGCATTCGAATTAAGGAACATACCACTACGAACCCGGCCGCTCGTTCCAGCATCTAGTACTTGAATATGGCAGATCTTGCGAAATACCAAAGGGAAGTCGCCCGATTCAATACAAAGTACGTAAGGGAAGCCGCCAAAGAACCCTATAATTTCTGGGGTTTGGCGGGTTTCTTGATAGCTGCGGCTTATACGGGAAGCGTAATTCCGCTACTTGTTGCCCTGATCTGCGAAGCCATTTATCTTGTCGTTCTTCCCACGCTTCCGATGTATCGCTTGTCGGTCAACGAGCGTGAGAAAAAGCGTCTGCGTGAACTGAACAAGGCCGGACGCGAACGCTTGATCAAAACCTTTACGCCGCGTGAACGTGAAGCCGTCGAGTACCTTCGATGGTTGAAGGACAAGATCCAGGACAACTACAAGAAGTTCACGGGTGCCCGCGAACTGCCGAGCAACCTGATCGCACTCGATCAGCGTTGGGAAGATTTTGTCGATCTGCTCGACGTTTACCGCCGCCGAAAGCAGCACTTAAAATCTATCAACCGCCAGGCCGTTCACAATCAGCTCTCGCAGGCATTTCGCGCGATGGAGGGTGCGGGCGATGACAAGACGCGCCGGATCCAGCAGACCAATGTCGAGATCCTTAAACGCAGAATAGCTTCGTTCGACGAGATCGAACGCAGCGTCAAATTGGTCGAAGGCCAGCTTCAATCGATCGAGAATTTCTTTAGCTATCTGAATGACGAGATCGTTACGATGTCAACGCCCGAGAAATTCTCGCTGCTTGATTTCGAACAACTCTCCGATTCGATAGCGATGACCAAGCAAATGCTCGACGCTACCGCCGATTCAGTCGGCGCCCTCGATTCCTACAATCGCCAGATGGGCAACTACGAATTGCTTCCCGAAGGCAATCGATAATCCTTAAGGTTCAAACCCTTCAATACCAGCAGGCACATCTTTTCTCGCAGGCCCCGCGTCAGTTACGGCTGCGGGTTGGGCCGGCTTTGCTGCGGGCGGACCGTCGAGGTCGCTGATCGAGAGGATAAGGTTGTTGGCGTTGCTGGCATAAAGGATTCCGTTATCGCGAGTGATCGTACCGTTGCGGATCATTTTTTCCAGCTCCAGGTCGAAGGTCTGCATGCCGTCGATCGCTCCGTCCTTCATCGCGTCGTACATCGAGCGGCCTTCTCGTTCGCCCTTTTCGATATATTCACGCGTTCGTGAATTCGATACGAGGATCTCGATCGCCGCCGTTCGTCCGCCGCCGATCTTTGGGATCAAACGCTGTGAGACGATGCGCCGGAACGATTGCGACAGTCGGGTTCGGATCACTGGTTCTTCGTTCTTGGGGAAGACACCGATTATACGGTCGATCGTCTTTGCGGCGTCGATGGTATGAAGTGTCGATAGGACCAAGTGTCCCGTTTCAGCGGCTTCCATGGCCACCTCGATCGTTTCGCGGTCACGCATCTCGCCGACGAGGATCACCTTTGGGGCCTGACGCAAGGCGGCTCGAAGGGCAAGAGCGAAATCCGGCGTATCCGAATGAAGCTCCCGTTGATGGATCGTGCTCAGCTTATGCTCATGCAAGAATTCGATCGGATCTTCGATCGTTACCACGTGATATTTCTTAGTGGAATTGATCAGATCGATCACCGCGGCGAGGGTGGTCGATTTTCCGGAACCCGTCGGGCCAGTCACGAGAACGAGCCCGTTTTTAAGGTCGGACACATTCCGAACTGCTATCGGAAGATCGAGCTCCTGCCAATTTGGAACCCGGCCGGGAATAACGCGCATGACGATCGCATGTGTGCCGCGTTGGCGAAAAATGTTTACGCGAAAGCGGCCCATACCCGGAGCACTGTAGGAAATATCCGATGAACCGGTCCGCTCAAGCGTCTCGTGGCCCGTCGCGTTGCCCATCAGCATCAAGTCGGCGATGGCTTGGATCAAGGCCGGTGTCAGCTTCTCGATACCTGTGGTGGTTACGCCGAACAGATCACTAGTTAATTCGACCTGCGGAGGTCTGCCGGGCGAAAAGATCAGATCGCTCACTTTCGGATCGACCGCCAGCATGTGGCCGAGTATCCGGTGAAACATTTCGGTCGTGAGGCTTGGATAGCTGTTTGTTGGGTGGGCCGGCGGATGTTGCTGCGGCTGCTGCGTGCTTTGCTGAACCTGCGGCTGCGGCGGTCTTTGAGTGGCGGGCTGCTGCTGCACCGGCTTCGGCGCCAAGACAGGGTTCGCATTAGTTAGCGGATCGGTCAATGGTTGATTCATGGAGTAAGGCTTCAGCCCGAATGGGATTCAGGTAAATTGGAACAATTTTGGTGTGAACCAGACGACCGGTGAGGTCGATCCTTACTAGGATACTATGTCCGGCCGGTCAGGGCAAGATTTTCTTGCCTCCTTCATTTTCAGGCAAAAACTTCTCACATCTTGAACTCCCTCATCCAATCCATTAACATTTAGGATTTTAGAATACTCGGCAGAGCACTTCGCCGCTATAACGCAAATAATTATGAAAAGAGTAGGTATATTGGTCGGGCGCGAACAGACGTTTCCCGAATCTATTATCAAAAGCATCAACGAACGCAGCGGCGGCAAAGTCGAAGCCGAGATGATCAAGGTCGGCGGCATTCGCCTCGACGAAGAGAAGAAATATGACGTCGTCATCGACCGCATCTCGCATGAAGTTCCGTTTTACCGCGCAATGCTAAAACGCTTGGCACTTGAGGGCACTTACATTATCAACAACCCATTCTGGTGGTCGGCGGACGATAAGTTCTTTAACTTCTCGCTGGCGGCCAAGATCGGGATTGCGATCCCAAAGACCGTGCTGCTTCCGCAGGAGAAGTACATCAAAGACATCACGCCCGAATCTCTTCGCAATCTCGAATTCCCACTCGATTGGGAAGGTATCGTCAACTATGTCGGCTTCCCTGCCTTTCTTAAGCCCTTCGACGGAGGCGGGTGGAAGAATGTGTCAAAGATCAACTCGATGGACGAGCTTTTTTGGGAATATAACCAAACCGGAACGCTCTGCATGACGCTCCAAGAAGGAATTGAGTATGACCATTTTGTCCGCTGCTACTGCGTCGGCAAGGAAAAGGTCCTGATCATGCCGTACGATCCCTCGCAGCCGTATTTATCGGGCATGCAGTATGTGAACGTCGACAACTACCTGACGCCCGAGCTTCATGCCCGAGTCGAGAAAGACGTGATCACTATTTGCGAAGCCCTCGGCTACGACCTCAACACGGTGGAGTTCGCGATCAAGGACGGCGTGCCGTACGCGATCGATTTTATGAACCCGGCACCGGATGCTGAGCTTGCGTCAGTCGGTGATTATAACCATCGCTGGATAGTAGATAACATGACCGACTTTATCTTCAAGAAGCTCGAGACCGGATTCGACGCACCTGATTACCGATGGTCCGCCATGCTGAATCCCTCGGAAAGTCGACAGACCGCGAGCAAGGTCGCGTCCAAACCGTCGACCGCCGGAAAAACCGTAAAGGCCAAGAAATCAGCTAAACCGGCCGCGAAACCGAAGAACAAGTAACTGACCCGTTTCAACACGTTAAGAGTCGGGTTTCGGCCTGGCCCTTTTATTTTAAAGTTGTCGTCTCGTGCTACTATCCTCTCAATGGAAAGAATCGGACGGCTTTTTTTCGCGATGGCTTTAGCGGCGTTCGGCATTCAGCAATTCTTTTATGGGGACTTCATCCCGGGCCGCGCACCGGCGTTTCCCGCGGAACTTCCCGGGCGGCTCGCCTGGGCATACGCATCCGGTGCGATCTTCGTCATTTGCGGACTGGCTATCGCGGCCGACATTAAAGGCCGTGTCGCGGGAATTACGGCCGGCATGATGATCTTTGCCTGGGCACTGCTTCGCCATCTTCCGCTCGCAGCCGCCGATCCCAACGGCATCACGATCACATTTGCCGGGAAAGCACTCGCTCTCTTTGGCGGGGCCCTCGCAGTTTCTGGCTCATTTACGGGAATAAAGAACCGCATCCCGGACCATTCGGGCAACTCGCAGGCAGGCTCGCTGCTGCTCTGGACAGGCAGGATCTGCCTCGGAGCATTCCTACTCATCGGCGGTGTCGAGCATTTTATTTATCCTCAATTTGTGGCAACGCTGGTTCCTGTCTGGATACCGGGAGCCGCGTTCTGGACCTATTTCGCGGGTGTTGCTCTGATCGCCGGGGGCCTCGGAATGCTGATACCGCCGACTGCCCGTCTGGCCGCCTTTCTTTCGGGCCTGATGATCTTCCTTTGGGTGATCCTTCTCCACATACCTCGCGCCGTCATGGCCGCTGATGCCGCCGCCAGCCGAAACGAATGGACCGCCGTATTCGAGGCCCTGGCCATGTCCGGCATCGCCTTCGTCATCTCAGCGACTTTAGCGAAGCCCCGATAAATACTAGTTTGTTCCACGGTTTTCCAGATTTTTGCATATCGACTCCTGTTTGATTTGATCCAGGCTTACGCTGGGGGTTAGTGGCAGGGTCCGAGGTGCAGTACGGCTTCGCTCGCCAACTTCAGATCAGGTCCGCATCCAACAGCATGGCCGCGATCCGGGCGATTCGCTTGAAACTGCGGCCCTCGACTGGCTTGCCGCGGCTCTGCGGGTGCCGAGTCAATAGAACATCTTCAAAAATTATTAAAGGTCTTCGTCGTCGGACACAACCATGTCTACGGGGATGCGGCTGGATACGAGGCGTGCCGTGAGGCTCATGCCGAACCAAGCGGCTATGGCTATGGCGGCAATGGCCCAGCCTGTGTTGGCTACAGTGTATTCTTCGGCCAGGACGCCGACCACTATTAGCGGGAAACCGAACAAGACGGTCCTTAGGGCAGTTTTTTGGTAACGCTCGAGCCGTTCGATGAGGTTCATCCGGCTGACCTCAAGTTCGAGGTATTCCTCGTCGTCATTGAGACGCGAGAAATAATCCGCCTCGCCGCGCGCCCAGCGCTTCAGTGCCTTGGAATCGGCGATGCGATTCGCGGCGTTGAATTGATGGATGACGTGGGCGATCTTGCCTTCGCGAAGCGCCATCTCGGCCATGCCGCGCACCGAACGAAAACTGTCGCCCAGCGTATCAGCGACATATCGAAATACCTGCCCGGCACGCCGCCATTCGCCCGCCTGAAAATAACTCTCGCCGACGCGCGACAGCAATTCCCGATCCTCGCCGGCACGCAGTTCGGCAAGCCGCATCAGCGCGACCGAGCGGCGTTCGAGTCGGGCGTCTTTTTCAGATCCGGCGAGCGACTGCAGACAGCGGCCGCATTCGAGCAGAAGCCATCCGTTATGCGGTTCCAGAATAAGCGCCCGTCGAAAAGTCTCAAGGGACTGAAGCAAAAAGCCTGACAAGCGAAGCTGATTGGCCAGATTACGCAACTGAAGCGGATCGGCCTCATGTGCCTCTATGTCGCCCGCGGTGGGACGAGCCTGATCTTTATTGCGAGCGAGATGTTTAAATGAGCCTTCGAGCACGTCAGCGGGCGGTATTCGCGAATTCTCTGCCTGGCGGAGTACTTCACCAGAATCCGTCAGATAATCACGCAACTCGACAGAGCGAGCATCCAAAGCGTTCTCCGGAATCACCGGCAGAAGTGCGGCGATCATCCTGCGATAGGAATCGCCGCCGGAGGCAAATGTGAACATGACGCCTTTGCCGCGGATGGTCGTGCTGAACCGGTATTTAATGTTTCGACCGCGTTTTAACGCACGCAAGGCCTGCGTTTCAACCTGTTCGATATCGGCGATCCTGAGCCGGTTTCGGAGACCCAACATTCGTGCCCAGAGTATCGGCAAGATCCCGGTCCGCCGCAGACGTTTGCCGTCGAAGCCGATCCGATCGGTATAGGCAAGCATCGGGATGGCCAGAAACGAGGCTCCCAGAACAGCAACGCCGAGCACGTCGAGATCGAGATAGATCAGGAGGGCACAGATAAAGGAGGTCAGAAACAGAGTGGCAAGATAGCTGGCTGGCGAAACACGCGTGGTCACGACATCCGTCGACGCCGCTTGCTCGTTCGTCTTCGAGCGTTCTGTCAGGACCTTTTGTATCTCGCTGCTCACGTTTCTCTAAAACTTCTCCGCTAACTAGAAATATACAATTCGAGCGGTTTTTTATGAAATGCGGCGTTTCGAGGTTAAAGGTTACGAAAATGAAAGTGCGGAACCTTTGGGCTCCGCTCGGTAGGTCGTTTTCGGGTATCGATTATTGTTCGAATGGATTCTCAGGCTTTGGTTCTTCGATGGTTTTGGCCCGGTCGGGGTCGATGGCCTGGAGCTTATCCTTGGCATCGCGGGCGGTTTGGCTCATCGGAACATTCTTGCCCTGCGAATCCTTGGCCTCGCTAGCAGCCTTGACCAAATTGTAATAGAGGTCGGCCGCCTCCTGCTTTTTACCTTGCTTTTCGTAGAGCTTGGCAAGCTCGAAATTCACCGTGTCCTTTGAAATAAGCGGATCGCTCATCCCGGCCAGTTCCTGATACGCAGCGATGGCTTCGTCGTTCTTGCCGTCCTCCGCGTTTATCTGCGCAAGGGCAAATTTCGCAAGTTTTGCGGAATCGTCGCTCGATTTGGCGATCGCTTCGAGTTCAGCGGTGGCACCGGGACGATCGATTGAAAGCTTATTGACGGCGGCAAGATACTTGGCCTTTTGTCCGACGCTGCCACCGAACTTTTCAGCCACCGCCTGAAATTCCGCCACCGACGCTTGCGCACGGTCTTTCTCCGTCTTGAATGACTTTTCGGTCGAGCCTGCCGGAGCGGGCGACGCCGAGACCATTGCCTGCGACGTTTCGATCGCTTTTCCCAAAGCAGTCTGGGCGGCTGCGTCCGATCGCTTGTTCCAAACCCAGAAAATGCTGACGAGGATCAACAGTACGACCAGAGCCGCGAGGCCGTAAAGCAGGTTTCGGCCTTGGCCTTCCAGCTTTTTGCCAACTTCCTCGACCTTTTTGCCTACATCTTCCTGAAACCGGTCGGCGTAGAGCACCTTCGTCTTGGGCTCCGCAGTCGCGGCGGCCGCCTCAAGCTGCTCAAATCTTCTCTTCTTTCTTGCCATCGTTAAAATACTGCAATTTATCGTCGTTCAGTCGTTATATAATCGCCTCGCGGCGACGTTTTTCCAAAAGAGCTAATTTAGCTTAAATATTGGTCAAGGGCAAATAAATAAAGGAAAAAGACGCTTCGAGAGGGCAGATCAGTATTTGACGAAATAAATGTCGGGAACTTTTTTCAAATCGCGGTGTCTAAACAATCAACCGCCAAACGGGCGGGAACAGCAGTTTGAAAACTTCTCCGCGGACGAAAGGAAAAAGGGGAGACGATGATCTTCGGAAAGTCGATCACGTTTGACGAGGACAGCTTGGGCGACGCTGCACGCGCGGCTGGACACGACTCCGTCTTTATTTCAGTCGAAAACACGTTTGTCGAGCGGCTCAGGAGCGGCGAGGCTGAGGCTTTTGACACGCTTATCCAGCGATACTCGCGCGACATTTACGCCCTGCTCTACCGGATAACGCAAAATCCGGACGAGGCGAGCGAGCTGACGCAGGAAACGTTTCTCAAGGCGTTCAAGGCGATCGGAAAGTTTCGGGCGGATTCGGAATTGAAAACATGGCTCTTCCGGATCGCGATAAACGAATCGCGAAACCGGCATCGATGGTGGAAACGTCGCTTTGGAGAAAAGACTTTTTCGCTCGACGAGACGATCGGCGATTCGGACACGACGCTGCACGATACGCTGGCGGATACGTCGGAAGATCCTGAATCTTCGCTGCTTAGGAAGGAGAACGAACGTGCTCTCGAAGCGGCATTGACCGCCCTGCCGCAGGCATTTCGCGAAGTGATCGTTCTCTGTGATATCGAGGGCCAAAGCTATCAGCAGATCGCCGAAGTGCTGGGGCTGAATATTGGAACGGTAAAATCGCGCATCGCGAGGGGGCGCGACGAATTGAGGAGACGGTTGAAGGATCTTTGAGAATTTAGCGAATGCCCGACCCGCCCCGGTTTATCTTTGAAGACAGACTAAATCGGTGCCAAAACTAGGTCGAAGAAAACGAGGGTTCGGGCGATTCATAAGGTTGAAGATGTTGAAATTTGAAATGACCAGCAACGAAGTTTCGGACCAGCGGTATTCACCTTGTTAAGTCCCAGCCATACGTTGTTTTCCGCGAGCGGGAAACACCGGGGTCGGTCGGTCATTCGCTGAGGTTTGGAAATTTAGAAATGAAATGCGAGGACGTAAAATTTGAGCTTGTCCTTTTCGCGGACGCTCCCGCGTCGGACGGCGACGCGACGGCGGTACACGAACACTTGGCGACGTGTCCGGTCTGCCGGCAGCTGAACGCCGAACTGCAGGAGGTCCGCGTCGGCTTGCGGAAGCTTTCGCGTCCGGCATTGCCGGTAAACCTGGTCGATACGATCCAACGGTCGGTCCGCGAACATTCCATTCCACACACACCCGTTTATGGTTTGCTAAATCCGGGATCGGAAACTCGTTCGTTCCGCTTGCTGTTCATGTCGTACACTGCCGGCGCTCTTGCGTCGGTGGCTCTGGGATTCGCGTTCCTGGTTATGATCTTATCGAGCGGCATCGACAGTTCGGGTTCGGGCTCGATGGCCCGCAGATCGTCATCGGCTCCGGTGTTAATGGCAGGACCGGCCGATGTCTATATTAGCCAAGGGCGGATCTCGCCGAGAGACTTTGCGAATACGCGGACGGATATCGCAGCCATGTCGCCGAGCGTTAATCCGCAGGGATCGCTCATCGATCTGACGCGGTCGCTGGTCGAAGGCGACTTACGGGACGACGAAGTAGTGGTCGTCGCGGACGTATTCGAAAACGGCTCGGCTCAGATCGCACAGGTTGTGGAACCTTCGAGAAATCAAAATGCGGTGAATGAATTGGCCAGGGCACTGGACTACGGTGCATCGAACACCCCGTTCGTTCCCGCAACTTTGGACCAACGCTCGGACACGATCCGAGTGATATTTAAGATCCAGAGCGTTTACGTGAGCACGAGGGAACGCTCACGAAAGAGCCGGTCGCTGTAACTAAAGCTCTCGCAAATTAACAAAGGCCTCGGATCCGTAACGGGTCGCCGAGGCCTTTAGTGTTTTCTGAAACGGTCAATTAGAGCTTATCTATTTGGCTCTTCAATTGGGCGGCGTACTTGGCGTCAAGGCCAACAAGAGCATTATACTGCTCGGTCGCGAGGCTCTTGTTTTTCTTGTACGCATAGATCACGCCGAGGTTGTACCGGACGCGAGCGAATCGCGGGCTTAGTTGAATACACCGGTTGTAAGCTTCGATCGCTTTATCGAGTTGGTCGTCGTAATAATAGGCGTTTCCTAGCAAATAAAAGCCGTCGGAATACGTCTCGTTTTCCTTGGTGTAAGCGACGAGGCCCATGACCGCTTTATCGAAATACCTTGCGGCCTCTGCCTTTTTCGATGCGGCGTCGTAGGCCTGGCCGAGATACAGATTCGTCTCGCCGTCGTTCGGTTTGATCTTCAGAGCGCTATTGCAGGCATTTATCGCCAATGCGTTTTGTTCCGTGTCGATATAGGCACGACACAAATTTGTGAACGGCAGGCTTTGATTAGGAAGAAGCTTGGCTGCCATTTGCGCCGCCGTAACCGCCTCCTTATTATTGCCCGCGAGCGAATGATACCAGCTCAGGGCATTGTAAATATTTCCGTCGCCCGGAAACGCCTGCAGCCCTTTATTGGATATGACGATCGCGTCGCCGAAGCGGCTCTGGCTTCTATAAAGCTCGCCTAGCGCAAGATATGCGGCAAGAATGTCGGGTTTCAGACTGATCGAACGTTCGTAGGCCGCGATGGCGTCGTCGGTCCTCCGCAATTTTCCGTACGCATCGCCAAGAAGAAAATTAGCCTCGCCGCCGTGTTGGGTGTTTCGCTTGATCGCCTCTTCAGCCGCCGCCGCTTGACCGGCCGTGTTGCCAAGACGAAACTGGTTGACCGCGATACCGTAGTACGATTCAGGGTTATTCGGCTCTTGTGCCAGAGCCTTTTGGTAAGAGTCAAGCGACTCAGCGAACAGTCCCTTGTTATAACTGATCTCCGCTAGTCCGTTGAGCAAGCTCACATTGGCGGGTTCTAGTTTGAGCGCCGCTTTCAGATCGGAATAGGCGCCGTCGAAGTCCTTTTTAAGGTAGAGGATGTTCCAGCGAACCTTGTAAACCTCAAGCGGTGTGTAGCCTTTGTCGAGGGCGATGTTAAGATCGGACACTGCCTGATCGTTCTGCTTCAGGTAATAATGCGCGTATCCCTTCTTAAAATGGGTCTTGGGGTCGTTAGGCACGAGGACGATAGCCTGGGCGTAGCCATCGATCGCGGCCTGGTAATTTTTCTGGCTGAAAGCCTTTTCCGCTTTCTCCGAAAGGTCTTTTGCCCTTTTGATATCCTTCTTGCTCGGACCGGGTTGTGCCACGCCGGCCACAGTCCCGACGACAAGCATCAGCACGGCCAAAAACGTAAGTCTTCTAAATAGTCGCATGCTCATTTTTACATCGTCTCCTGCCTAGTGAAGAATAGGCGGTTTCGTAGCTTTCGGGACCGGTGTCGCTTTCTGAGTCGGAGTACGCGGCGGCCTCTGCGTGTCCCTTGTCTGGGGAGTCGGCCGTGGCTCTTCCGTGATCCTCACTTCGGGAGTGGGCGTTGGGAACGGTGTCGGGCTCACGGTCAAACTGTTAGAATTATCAGAGTTCGTATTCGACGAATTCGAATTGTCTACCGAATTGGTGTTCGTAATGATCTGCGTCGACGCTTCGGGGCTCGGGGTCGCTTCTATGGTCGGCGCCGGCGTGGGCGTCGGGGTGGGCTGAGTTACGTAGTAATTCTCATACCCGTACCAAACCGCACCAGCACCAATAAGCCCAAGCACGAACAATACAGCGAGAGATCCCAGGGCAATGAGAAGTTTCGACGAAGATTTCTTCTTTGGGGCAATCACCGGTTTGGCCGGCTGGAGCGTCGGGGTCGCCTGCGACTGATCCTGGTCCGGTGTTTGGGCCGACGCGCCTGTTCCGTACGATCCGGTCGTCCCGGTAACGTTCGGCGTTGTGAAAAATTCTGGTGTCGCCTGCTGGTCGCCGGAACCGCGTACCGATTCTTCCAGCGAGATCAAAGGCACGGTTGCGTCGGGCGAAAAGCCCTTTCCAGCCTGGAAATTCTCCGTTGGGCGGAAATCTTCGACAGGCGCCGTCGGGTTGTGGTTATATGACTGCTCGGCCTGCGGGGTTTCGTATCCCGTCCCGATAAGCGGAGAATCACCGGCACGATAGACCTCGGTTTTTACATCAGCCTGTCGAAGCTCCGGTTCGACCGCGCTCTGATAATTTACCGTCGCGTCAAGATTTTGCGAGCCGGGATTCGTTGAACCCGGAAAGCCGCCGGACGTGCCTGTCGTCGGGAATGTCGATGATCCGCTCGATGCTTCCGTCGAGGGCTCTGAGCCGTAGGAGGCGACCGCACCGGTATTTCCGATCGACGTACCTATGGGGGGCGTCACGTCCGGTAAAGCCGAGAACGCATCCTGTGAATTGAACGCAATGGTGTGCGCGGACATCGCGTCCTGCATAGCCGTGTATGCCCGTCGAAGGGCCTTTTGCATCTCCCGGGCCGAACCATAACGCTTGTCCTGGCTGACCTCCATTCCGTGTAGGATGACGGCCGAAACGTCGGGCGAGATCTCAGGAGTGATATCACTTATCTTTCGGATCGGATCGGCCATTCCGTTGAGCAGTGAATCGGCACGCGACAAAGCGTCGGACGGCACGACGTTGGTCATCAGCTGGTATAGCGTCGCCGACAGCGAGTAGAGATCGCTGCGAGCGTCGGTGCCCGTACCGCGGATCTGTTCCATCGGCGCGTAATGCGGTGTATAGCCAACCACGCTTCCCGACGATTGTCCGCTGGCCAGATTTGTGTTCCCAGTTGAGCTCTTTGAAAGTCCAAAATCGAGAAGCACGATGTGATTCTCGTCCGTAAGTTTTAAATTCTGCGGCTTGATATCGCGATGAATGATCGGTGGTTCGTGCGAATGAAGATACGAAAGCGCGTCGAGGAGTTGGTCGGCCCAAAACAAGACCCAGCTTGCGGGAAACGGTTTCTGAGCAGCCTCGAGACGTTTCGACAGGTCATCGCCCGAAATATGTTCCATCACCAAATATTGTTCGCCATTTTCCGCAAAGTGGTCGCTCACCTTAGGCAACACAGGATGCCTGAGCCGGGCAAGTATCCGAGCTTCCCGCTCAAAGGCGTTCCCAAGCATTTCATCCTCGGCGAAAAACGTACGTTTGAGAGCAACGGCGCTTCCCAGACGCTGGTCCACCGCGAGATAAACCTCACCCATTCCGCCCTTTCCTATCAACTGGACGATCAAATAGCGGTTTTGAATGAGAGTATTCGGTGCAAGAGCTTTCATTTATTTTCCAAGTGTATGACGTTTTGCTAAAACGGCTTTTTCGTTTTGATATTGTATCAATTACGGCGAAACTTCAAAATAGTATTGTATCTTCTGCCACTTCGGCACATATACCGGTCACTTTGAGATCAGCAGTTTCTCGGGCGGGAGCATGGCGGGCATACCCTTGTGCTGCCAACAACGTACATTTCCCTTTACCTTTCGCGTACACGGCGTCCCCTTTTTGGTTTCCGCCCCGCACGAGTAGATCGGTTCTGATACGTCCGATCCGGCCTTCGAATTAGACGCCGGCGCGACCGATTTTGAAACATTTGTGTTCTCGACGGATGAACCTTGTTGAGATTGGTCAGGACGAACATCGGTTGTCCTAAAATTTCCCGCCCCAGCGGCCGGCGGATTCGCCTGACTCACCAGATCTTGCCTGGCAACGGCTGGACCGGAGCTGGACATCGTCTTCATTAAGGAACCGACACCGAGCGATGCGGCCAGAATGCCAATGCCGATCAATACCTTTGGCCCGATTTCAATTACGGGATGGTCGGACGAACACGCGTCGCAAAACCGAGTACTGGACCAGAATTTCCATTCGGTCCTCTCGATCTTTTCACCACAACCGCAGCAGAAATCCGGCCGATAAAACATCCACTTTGTCTTCCCGCACTCGCAGGAAAATTCCTGATCAAAACAAAATTAGAATTACTTTAACGGGTAAAACCTCATTATAAACTATAATCCTCTCAATGTTAAGGAATATTTGAAACCAAGGCGATTGCAACCGCGTTCTACCTTCGAGCGTCTGATTTACTTTCGATATATGACATTTCTCCGCTTTATCTTTTGCATCGTTCTGATCAGCGCCGCTACAGTTTTATGCTCAGCGCAGGATGACCCGCCGCTTACGGTCGATTCGTCGATCGTGCGAATGAACGTCGGCGTCGTGGATCAGCGGGGACGCCCAATTACCACCCTGGATAAGAACAGTTTTTCGATCTTCGAGGACGGTGTTAAACAGCACATCCTGGGATTTAAGCCCAGCTCAGCTCCGTTCAGCGTCGTGATGCTGTTGGACATGAGCGGTTCTACGCTTCCCTTTCGGCAGACAATACGCTTAAGCGCCGCGAGGTTTCTCGACGCCCTTTCGCCTGATGACCGCGTAGCGGTGATCGAGTTTTACGACAAGATCAATCTTCGGAACGATTTCACTACAAACCGCCGCACGATCCTTCAGTCGATCGAGGTAGCGAATGGCCGCGGGAAGACTCAGCTCTACAAAGCTCTCGACATGGCCCTCGACCGCCTCGGCACCGAAACAGGCCGGCGAAAGGCTATCATCGTTCTGACCGACGGCGTGGACACGGCATCGCAGGACAAGGACAGGGAGGCTCTCGCTTCGGTAAAGGACGATCTGATCAAAACGGCATTGAAACCCGAAGATAACGACTTGATGAAAAAGGTCCTTCTGCGATCGGACCAGCAGGGTGTAACGATCTATCCCTTGGCCCTACCGACAGGCGACCCTGCAAAGCTAGCCGACCCGACGCCGCGTCAGGTAGCAATGTTTCAGGCCGCCCGCGACCGGCTTCAGATCGTTGCCGACCGCACAGGCGGCGTCGTTAGCAAAATAAACAGGCTCGAAGACATGGGCACTCTCTATGCTCAGGTAGCCGCCGACCTTCGCACGCTTTATACCATCGAATATCAGCCGACAAACGACAAACACGACGGCAAATGGCGCGCCATCAAGATCGAAACGGCCGATTCGAACCTGATATCCAGAACCCGCCAGGGCTATTTTGCAAGATAGCCTAAACCTGCATGAAACTTGACACCGGACAGGTTGCTTTGTAGTCTAAACATTCGTTTTTGGGCACCCGTAGCTCAGCTGGATAGAGTACTTGACTACGAAT
>JBDTZW010000076.1:0-28055 GCA_040004905.1 Acidobacteriota bacterium | reverse complement strand
ATTCTCAAAAATCCGCCTTGCGAATCAACAAGATACCGCAATAGCAAAACAGACCTTTCAAGTCCGAAACTCTAGATATTATGAATTTGACGCACTCTTGTCAAGCCGATACGGGTGTTACTTGAGGCCCAACCCCATAGTCGGAAAAATCCAACTTGCAGACGGACCCAAGTGCCACGCTCATAGCGGACCGAACCACTCGACCGGACCCTGAGACGTGGAAAACGGACCACTGACGCATGAAATATGACCGCCTAATGCTGCAAAAACCCATCTCTCGCCATGTGCGTCCATCTCCATGATGCTCACCATATCCTAAGTAGTTCACCCTGATGTGCGCTAAACTTGGCCTATCTATAAAATACGAAGTTTGCTGGTAATGCGAAATAGACTCCTCTTTCAGAATCCGTCCAGCGACTTTGGATCCCATCCAGTAATCCGCCACTCAAAGTTCTAATAGGTTGCTGCCGAACAATGAATTCCTGGCGTGTCTTGAAAGCCTGCCTTTGCGACCAAAAGCAAAAAATGGAAAGGAGTGTTGCGAATTTTGAGCGTGCCATTCAAATAAGGGTCATTCCCAGCTCCTGTGAGAGTTTCCTGAAAGAAATAAGAAAAAACGAGTAAAATATACAAAACGTTAGTTTAGGCCACAATAATTTGCTAAACTTTCGATTTTGTTTTTAATACTTAATATTTAGTTATGTCATCAACAAATTTGGAACAATATCTATCAAAATTCTCACCATCGGACTGGTCCGCGACCCTCGACGAGCTTTTGCAGTGCATTCACGAGGTCGACCGGACGGCCGTGCAGATTTGGACGCGTTTCTTTCCGCTTGAGCTTTATCAATATATTGAAAAGGCCGAGGATCGCGACGAAGTGATTCGGGGACTGGCCATACAAGGGGATTTTGAGCTTAAGAATCACGTCGACATGTCGCATTCGTTTCTTTACGGGCATCGCTATTGGAAGACCGTCAAGGCGGCGATCGTAGCTGAATCGCGGGTTTTCACCGATCAGACACCTTCCCTGCTTCAGGAGATCAAACAGATCGGGATGCTCGTTTCGGAAAAGCTCAAGGTCGAACGGCCGCTCATCAACGCGATCGTTTACGTCGGACTGATGACCCTGAACCAAAGCGGGATCGAGGCCTTCGGCGCAACAGACGGCACGGTTGAAAAACCGTCCGGCCTTATGGCCAAATCGCCTGATCGAATCGTTCGGGCACGAGGAGAAGACGATTCGCAGGGAATTCTAGGTTTTCTCAGGACGGACAACAAGAAATTCTCGGTCGTTTACACAGATTCGCAGGACGCGGGAAAATTCAACATCATCAACGACGAAGAGATCGCGTCGGCAAGTGCCCGGGATCAGTCGCGGGATTGGAAGACCCGTGACGAGCGCTGCTGGGAAGGCGTCGTGCCCGTCGAATGCCGAGCCGCAAGCTGCGGAACGTGCTGGGTCGGCGTTATCGGCGGCCAGGACAAACTCACTGAAGTGGCGCGGCGAGAACGGCGTCAAATGAAGGTTTTCGGCTACAACCAGCCCGACGAACCAAAACCGTTTCTTCGTCTGGCCTGCCAGGCCCGATCGGCTGGTAATGTCACCATCGTGATCCCGCCCTGGAATGGCGTATTTGGGAAAAAGGTCTATGGCAACATAGAGGAGCTCGAACTCGAGCCGGCAACGACATCGGCGGTGAGACTTCGCGAAACTATCGCTAATGCCGCATCCCACGAATAAATATGTAGATCTAGAAACTGGCTCATAAATTCCGTCTGTTCGGTTCCCATACGAGCAGGCGGAATTTATTTTGAGCTTCCGGGTTAAGTCCTGAGCGGGTCTTGCGGGTGCATCAATTTAATACATTCGGACGTTTGGGCGCTCGCAGATCTTCGCGGGCAACGTACATGTAACTCTTGTCAGTAAGGGGGTTATCGGGTAGTATCGGTCCTTTGGAACGCCTATTGCAATCTCTGTACTCGCTCTCCCGATGGAGTGTAATTGTAAATGAAAGGTGAACCTAATTCGGCCGAGTCTTTTACGACTTCGGAATCGGCTGCCGTTGCTAAGGCATTAATAAATATGCCAGTCGGAACGATGATTAATCGCGACCTAAGTTTGGTGGAGTTCTATTGGCGTGTGCTTGAAGAGGCCTTGGATGCCGAGATCCCACTGCTCGAAAGAGTAAAGTTCATTGGCATCGTTGCCTCGCTCATCGACGAATTTTTCATGATCCGCGTTGCCGGACTCAAAGCAAAGTCCGGCGCTGTTATGGAAGTTACGCCGGATGGGCTCACTGCCTCCCAGCAGCTCGACGCCGTTCGCGAGCGTCTGCAGGAACTCATCACCCTTCAATATTCGACCTTTCGCGATGTCATATTGCCAAAATTGAAAGCTGAAGGAATTGTACTAACTTCGTACGATTCACTGAAGGGAGATAGGCAACAAGGCCTAACTGACTATTTCTCTGAGAAGGTCTACCCGGTTCTCACACCTCAGGCTGTCGACCCGTCACATCCTTTTCCGTATATTTCTGGCGGCAGTTTGAACTTTGCTCTCGTGATTCAGCCGAAACTGAATAGACGGGTTGCTCGGGCGCTGAAGAATTCCGGAAAAGAGTTCTTTGTCAGGATGAAGATTCCGCCGTTTTTGCCGCGACTTATTCAGGTTAAACCAGAATCGTCGGAATTTGTCTTGATGGAGGATCTGATCGCGGCGAACATTAGCCTGCTTATACCGGAAGCCGGGGCGGGCGATTGCCACTTTTTCCGTATCACGCGGGATGCCGACCTCGAGGTTCATGAGTCCGAGGCCGCCGATCTGCTAGAGGCGATGGAAGAAAATCTCCGGCTGCGGCGTTTTGGGGATGTTACCAGGATGGAAATATCGAATTCGATGCCCGACGAGATGCGGGCCCATCTTGCCGAAAAACTCGAGATAGGTGACGAGGATATTTTCGTTGTCGATGGTCCGTCAATTTGGGCGACTTGACGGAGCTCGCTAAACTCAATCGACCTGAATTAAAAGACAAACCCCTGCGTGTAACACGCCCGAAGATCTTCGACGGAAGCCGTTCAACATTTGACCTGATCAGAGAAAAGGACATCTTGCTTCATCATCCCTATATGCCATACGCGATCGTCACAGACTTTATCGCGGAAGCGTCGGAAGATCCGGATGTTCTCGCGATCAAAATATGCCTTTATCGAATGGGTAAGAATTCGCCGATCCCGCCGCTTCTGATTCGAGCAAGTGAGCTGGGCAAACAAGTCACCGTCCTGATCGAATTGAAAGCACGTTTCGACGAGGCGAACAATATCGAATGGGCCAAGAAGCTGGAACAGGCTGGCGTTCATGTGATCTACGGCCTGCTTGGACTAAAAACTCACGCAAAATCTACATTGATAATTCGCCGCGAGGGTGATGAATTGCGCCGGTACGTTCACGTTGCGACCGGCAACTATAATCCGCAGACGTCTGCGGATTACACGGACCTCGGTCTGCTCACCGTTGACAAAGAGATCGGAAAGGATGTCAGCGACATGTTCAATTTTCTAACTGTTTATTCACAAAACCGTGAATATCGGAAACTGCTGGTCGCACCGACCGATCTTCGGGAAAAGATCATCGAGCGGATAGATCGCGAAGCCGAGCACGCTCGAAACGGGCGTCCTGCACGTATCATCGCCAAATTAAATCGCCTTGCCGATGCTGAGATCGTCAACACACTCTACGAAGCGGCTCAGGCAGGAGTAAAGATCGAGCTGATAATACGGGGCATTTGCACGCTGCGTCCAGGCGTTCCCGGACTTTCGGAAAATATAACGGTCCGGAGTGTGGTGGGCCAGCTTCTGGAACACAGCCGAGTTTATTATTTTGAGAATGGCGGAGAGAACGAGATCCTCATGGGCAGCTCCGATTGGATGCCGCGAAATCTTGATCGCCGGGTCGAGGTATTGACGCCGGTCGAATCGCCTGATCTGAAAGCCTTTCTGAAGGACGAATACCTTGCCGCATATCTCCGCGACAATTCGAAGGCGCTCTTGCTGCAGACCGACGGCCGTTATTTGCGGATCACGCCATCCGATGGCGAAGAGAGATTCAACGTCCAGGAATCATTTCAGGAAAATTCGAAACTGCTGCAATTCGGCGGACGATAGAATATTGTTAGAACGACATTTACGAGCGAGGGAATTTCATATGTATAGCCGGATCAAATCATTTCGTCTTCTGGTCTTTTTAATCGTCCTTTCATTGGCTACATCCGCGTCGATCGCGCAGAAAAAGAAGAAAGCACCAGCGGACAAGAAAGCGCCCTCTGGAACTGCCGTTCTCTGGGAACCAGTTGATGTCGAGCGTCGCGACCTTTTTTACGGCCCCGGCGGCGATGCGATGCGGCCTGATCTCAGCAAGATCGAATTTATCGAAGAGGACAAAAGCGGACATAACAGGAAATACAAAATTAAGGACGCCGCGGGAAATATTTGGGTCGCAAAGTTAGGTCGGGAGGCCAAGCCGGAAACCGCTGCCGTCAGGATCCTGTGGGGATTAGGATATAAGACCGAGATCAACTTCCTGGTCCCGAGTATGACGATCCCGGGAAAAGGTTCGTTTACGAACGTCCGCCTTGAGGCTAGGCCTGCGAACGTTAAACGCCTCGATCCCTGGAAATGGCGCGACAATCCGTTTATCGGAACTGATCAATTGCAGGGTCTTAAGATCATGATGGTTTTCATGACCAACTGGGATCTCCTTGACATGCAGAACAAGATACTCGAAGTAAAAACGCCTGGGCCAAATGAACTCGATTACGTGATCAGCGACCTCGGAGCTACGTTTGGCAAACTCGGCAGCAATAATTTGCCGATCTTCTTCAGACTAGGCCGCAAGACCGGCGATCCAAAAGCGTGGAACAAGGCCGGCTTCATCAAAGGCGAAAAAAAAGGCCAGCTCCAGATGGCGTTTAAGGGCAAGAGTAGAGATCTAATGAAAGGAATCACCGTAGGAAACGGACGATGGTTGGCGACACTGTTAAATCGTTTAAGTGATGAGCAAATAAGGTCTGCGTTCCGTGCGGCAAACTATTCGCAGGCCGATATACAAACGTTCACGCAGGCATTTCGACGAAGGCTTAACGAGCTTAACCGTTTTACCGGTGACACCAATCTTGCGGAAAATAAGCGATGACAAACAGAATGCGATTTGCCCTCATCGCGGGAATTGCGGTCGTGCTGATCTCAACGGTCGTAGCATCTGGCCAGAATCGGTCAACGTCGAACCACACAGCGGCGTCCAACTCCAGGGTTTTGGCGAACACGACGCAGACGGGTGACAATCCGATCGTAGACGCGGCTAATTCGACCGGAGCCACCAGTGACCCGCAATCGTCCAATTGGGCGGAATCGGCCTTTCAGATATTTTCCCGCCTGCTGATGGCGGTCATCCTTTCCGGAATTCTCGCCTTCCGTCCGCGAAAGGACGTTCCGCTGTTTCGCAGAAGCCTTTTTGTGTCACAGACGCAGATACTTCTTGCTGTGGTGGCTGCGGGACTAATGATGGTCGTGGGCGACAATACTGCCCGAGCGTTTGCGATCTTTGCTGCGGCATCGCTCGTTCGATTCAGAACAAACATCCGCGATCCAAAAGAGATCACGGTATTGCTCATCAGTCTCGCGCTTGGACTAACCGCTGGTGTCGGCCGATGGGAGTTGGGGATTGCTCTTTGTCTCTTCGCCCTCGGGCTGCTCTGGATCTTGGAATACAACGAATCGGACCAGATCGTTCGTGCCATGGAATTGACGGTAAAAACCAAGGATACCGAACGAACGCAGGAGGTTCTAAAGAAGATATTTCGTCGGATGAAGATCGACGCGGAAGTTCGCGAACTTATTCCGCCGGATGAAACGAAGGGCGTCGGATCGATCGTCTATTATTTGAATCTCCGATTGCGGCTAACCACCGATTATGTCAGCGACCGAATACTGGGCGCCGATACGAGCAATATAGAGGGAATACAGTGGTCAAAATCGAAGGGATCCAACGACATCTACCAGTAATAAAAAAAGAAGGACCAGTGGTGATCCTTCGTTTATTTATCTAATTTATCTAGTTAGAGGTTTTTGCCGATGCGGAAATAGCAGCCGTCGAACTTGAAGGAGCAGTACTGGCGCCAGCTGCTGCTTTGTCATGGATAAGTCTGTCGCTCCAGTCCCGAACAAACGATTTGAACGAGCCATGTACGAGGCCAGCCGAGAAGTTGTAATTCTTCATCTCAGTGTAGGCCTTATCATAATCCCATCCTGACTTGGTAAAGCGATACGCTGCACCCATGACGCCGGTCCGGTGAATACCTGCTTTGCAATGCACATAAATGGTTCCGGTATCGGGGTTATTTACCAACGCTAAGAACGTATTGATATCGTCCATTCGAGGGGTCTTGTAGCCGCTCATCGGAATATTGACGTACTTCATACCGAGCGCTTCCACGTCAACCTTTTCATAATCCGTCGGGTCCGACTGCAGATCCACAACCGTTTTAACGCCGAGATCCTTTAAAGACTGATAGTCATCCGGAAGCGGCTGCGCTCCGCGGAAAAATCCGGGCTCCATCTGCCCGAAGCTCTGTATTTTTACACCTTTGAATTCTGAGGGCGAGGTCTGTGCAAATGACGCGAGAGCGAGAGCGATGATCGCTAATAATATGGTAGAAGAGCGCCGCACCAACGTTTTTTTCATATCTTTTTTCTCTTTCTGAACAGCTGTCGGTTGCGGGCTTTTAAGTGAACAGCGTCGGCTAATGTTTTAGGGGTTGATCCGTCCGCAATGCGGTCGAACTTTGTCTTTTACTAAGTAGCAAATAGCCCATGGGCGGGTTGCCATTTTTTTTCGATTTTGCCGGGCGATTGCCATTTTCGACTCATACCACGATAAACCGGAGCGAACTATTGAAGGCTCCGGCTTGGGCTAACGAAGACGGATTTAGATGGCCGCGCCGGTTGCCGTCGAGGTCTCAGCCGGTATCCGTGCGGTGACCCAATTCTTGATGTCGGCGACCACTACTTCTTTGTCGATATCGTTCAGGAGGTCATGGAAGTGTCCCTCGTACAGCTTGATGGTTTTGTCTTCCGAACTCGCGGTATCGTAGAACAACTGACTTCCCTGATACCTAGTCGCCTTGTCCTCGGTTCCGTGGATGATCAGTACTGGCAGCGTAATCTGTGGGAACGCTGCCTTCAATTTCTCGTCAGCAATCACCATCTGAGCCACCGTCTGGGTCGGCTGCGTTTCATTGGAGATCAGGGGATCGTTGTCCATTATCTCGACAGCTTTTGGATCACGCGAGAAATCCTTGTTCTTCAGATGCAAGACGTGAGCATGCGGGAAGACGTGCGCCAATCCCTTAAGTACGGCCAGCGCAAAATCGGGAGCCGGCACCTGAAACGCAAAGCTTTCACAAACTAATCCCGCCAGTTCGGCCTGATGCTCGAGCGTGTACATGCACGCCACGACGCCGCCTGCGCTGTGACCGAGGATGAAAACCGGCGATCCTGGATTTTCAGACCGGGCGATCTCGACCAATTTGGCAACGTCGCTCACATAATCGTCAAAGCTCGTCACATAAAACCGCTCGCCATCCGATTTTCCGCGGCCGCGAAGGTCAACCGAATAGACAGCTACTCCTGCGGCGACAAACTGTTCGGCTACCCAATTGTAATATCCACTGTGCGAATTAAATCCCGGCACAATGGCAAGCACCGCCCGCCGAGTACCTTCCGGAGCCCAGGATCTCGTGGCTATGTTGAGCCCGCCCGTGCCTTCGAATGATGATTCTTTCATTGTTTCTCCTATATGGAACCAAGATCGATCAGCCCGAGTGAATCTCGCGGCCTCGTTCTTACCAATAACGACGAAGAGTTATCGCCAATAATTATTTGCGGCGGCGATCGTCGCAAATTCTACTGCGATCACATGACTTGCCGCCATTAAGCCAAAGGGATCGTTCGCGTATTGCGGGCGACCACTTTCAGAATTTCGAGTTCTTTTTGCATCGCATGAACCGAATGTCGCGCAAGCAGTATCGCCAATGCCCTTCCTTCTTCCGCCGTTGCGGTTATTAGTGTGTTATTTGGAACGAGGGGTTCCGCTGGGATCTGCGTCATAAACTTCAAATGACTATCTAGTGAAAAATTTCCTTAATTCAGCTTTGGTCTCCGCCGGGCGCTCTTCGGTCAGCCAGTGGCCTGTATCGGCGAAGATGACCGAACGAACATTCGTGGCAATGAGGTTTGCCTGGCCTTCGAGTAAGGTTCCCATCGATCCATCGCCCGCTATCGTCAGCACGGGCATGGACAGTTTATTGACCGCGAATTTGCGGTTGTCCGCCGCGTCGGCACGATTAAATTGCTTGAACAATTCGAACGCGGCCCACATCACGCCATCCTTCGCATAAGCCTTGGTATATATCACTCGGCTCTCCTCCGACATGCCCTTAGAGTTTGCCGCAAGCTCATCCCAGAAATGACTTAAAAAGATCCTTTCGCGTCCCTTGACCAACGGCAAAGCGTAGGCACTTTCAACAAAATGAAAATGCCACGTTCGCTCGTTATTGAAGATCTTGTCCCAGTAGTCCCCGATGCCTGGCAATGGAGCCTCAAGCAAGGCAAGCTTTTCAACCTCGTCCGGAAACTGAGCAGCATACGCGTATGCGACCATCAAGCCTATATCGTGCCCGACGAGATCGATCTTTTTGTAACCTAAACTCTTGACCAGTTCGTGTATATCGATCGCAAGGGTCTTCTTCTCGTATCCGGTCTTAGGCTGCGACGAATCGCCGATACCGCGAAGGTCAGGCGCAATGATCGTAAAATCCTTGACAAATTCGCCAAACACAGATGTCCACATGTACGACGTCTCGCCAAATCCGTGAAGCAAAATGAGCGGCTTGGCGCCTGTTCCCGCCTTTAGATAATGGATCTTAACGCCGTTAACCTCGGCGGACAGTGACTGGTAGGCTTTACCTTGTGCAAGCACCCATCCGCACGAGGTAAGGATCAAAACGATGATGGGCAATAGATTCCGCAACGCTCTGCGATAAATTTTCATTTATATAATTTCAGCGACGAGTATCAGGCACCCGCCTTGCTGGTCGTCGCACCGGATCCAATGAATTCGAGCAGATCGGCATTGATCTCCTCGTGATTGATGGTGAACATCCCGTGCGAATGGCCTTTGTAGATCTTCAGCGTCGCATTTGGGATAAGTTTTGACGACAAAATGGCTGCGTCGGCATACGGTACGACCTGATCGTCGTCGCCGTGCATGACCAGCGTCGGAACGTCGACCTTTTTCAGATCCTCGGTAAAGTCAGTTTCAGAAAATGCCTTTATGCAATCATAACCTGCCTTAAAACCGCCCGCCATTCCCTGCGCCCACCATTTATCGATCAAGCCCTGCGAGACCTTAACTCCCGGACGATTAAAGCCGTAGAATGGCCCCGATGCGACGTCTAGATAAAACTGCGCTCGGTCAGCGAGATACATTTCCCTAAATCCGTCAAAGATCTCGATTGGCAATCCGCCTGGATTTTCGTCCGTCTTCAACATCAGAGGTGGAACCGCACTTATTAGGACCGCCTTTGCAACGCGGTACCATGGCGCCCAATGTAGCGGGCTACTTCTCCACCGCCCGTTGAATGTCCTATGTGGACCGCGTCTTTCAGCTCCAATGCCGCGGTCAATTCTGCAAGGTCGTCCGCATAGGTGTCCATATCATTGCCTTCCCACGTTTGACCCGAGCGTCCATGACCTCTACGGTCATGAGCGATACATCGGAAACCCCTGGACGCAAAATAATAGATCTGGTTGTCCCAGTCGTCCGAACTCAGCGGCCAGCCATGACTGAACACGATCGTCGGTCCCTTGCCAAAGTCCTTGTAATAGATCTCAGTGCCGTCTTTTGTTGTGAATAAGGCCATTTCTACCTCCCCGAAGCTCACGAATAGTGGCTCCGTTTATCTGATCAAGGGTTAAGGTCCTTAGACCTCACGAAATGAGACGATAAGAACGCTGAATTGAAATTTGTTAGAAGATTATATTAATTAGGAGGAGTTAATTCAATCATTTTTTACTATATCGTGAGCAGGTCGCACTCTAATAAAAAAGCCTCCGGAATTTCTCTCCGGAGGCTGATCTGTCTGAGATCGAATTCTCTCAGCGAGTTCCCCCGCCTGCCAATAGATGTTCGCCGGTCAACCACGCTGAATCGTCCGAAGCGAGGAAAACCGCGATCGGCGCGATATCGTCCACCTGCCCGACGCGCCCGAGCGGCGTTACCGAGACTGCAAACTTCTCAAAGTCCGATCCGATAATTCCCTGCGAGATCGCACCTTCCGTTTCAACCATTCCGGGGTTGATCGAATTCACCCGGATCTTTCTAGGCCCTAGTTCGCGAGCCAAAACACCGGTGATCGCATCGACCGCTCCCTTTGTCCCCGTGTAAACGGCCGAAGCGGGGGGCGTGATCCGGCTGACGACCGAACCGATGTTGATCACGCTGCCGCCTTCGGTCAGGTATTTCACCGCAGCCTGCGTCGTGAGCAAAGTGCCGAGAACGTTCACGTTAAACATCCGGTGAAAGTGCTCTTCGGTTATAGTTTCGATCGGCAGGAATTCGTAAACGCCAGAGTTATTCACGAGTATGTCGAGCTTGCCATAATTAGTTATCGCCGCACCGATGAGAGCCTCGGCCTCGGCAGTTTTCGATACATCACCCTTAACGGAGACCGCTTTCCCGCCGCCCTTTTCGATCTCGGCGACCACCTTATCCGCTCCGTCCTTGCTCGAAGCGTAGTTAACTACGACCGATGCGCCTTCAGTTGCAAGATGTTTCGCGATCGACGCTCCAATACCTTTTGATGCTCCGGTTACCACGGCGACCTTCCCATCCAGTTTTCCCATTTTAGTTTCCCTCTTCGTTCGTTAGAAATAGTATTCACCCAAGAAATAGACACCCATCTTGATCGTTCGATCACCAGGGCAATTCCTGGCCGAGATGGACGAAACGTCCCGAATAGCCATCGGCCGGAAGCGTTGCCAGATCTACCGATGTCTTCGCACCTTCCTCGACCTGGATGTCGCCATTCGCGTTCATGTCGGTGACGACCGATCCCGGATGCGCGGCATTGACCTTGACCGGCGTGTCGCGAAGCTCATACGCCAGATGCACTGCGTAGCCGTTCAAAGCCGTTTTCGAGATATCGTATGCGGGCACCTTGAAATTGTAGATCGGTGATTTCGGGTCCGAATGAAGCGATAGCGATCCGAGGCCGCTCGAAAGAAACACGATGCGTCCCGCGTCCGACTTTTTCACGAGTGGAACGAACTGCTGCGTAAGTGCGATCGTATTGAAAAAGTTCGTCTCGAACGTTTCACGAAAGACGTCGAGTTTCGTCTTGCTCGCTGGTATCGGAGCTCCGTTGTCGAATTCGTTTAGAAAGATGCCAGCGTTATTGATCAAAATATCAAGCTTTCCATACGTCGCCTCGATGAACTTCTCGGCCGACGCGTGTGTCTTCGGATCGTTCACGTCGAGCTTGATATATTCGACGTCCAAACCTTCGTTCTTAAGCTTCGACTCTGCCTCTTTGCCTTTGTCCTCGCTTCGGGCACCGATCAAAACCTTGATTCCCTGCTTGGCAAGTTGGCGTGCGGTCTCAAAACCTATTCCGCGGTTTGCTCCGGTTATTAGTGCTATTTTCTTTTCAGACATTCTATTTACTCCTATTGGTATTAATTTTCTGTTACTTTTTAAGTAACACTTAGATAAAAAAATTTACTTCGGCAGATCAGTAATAACATCAGCAAGCGTGATCTCGCCCAAGCTCTTCTCCATTGAACTCTGCGTTTTGTTCAAAATCTTTTCCATCGACGACTTGATCGTGCAGCTAACCGCGCACATCTTCTGTTCCGGGTAATCGTGTATAGCAAAAGCCTTCGGAGCCTCGACCGCTTTGTAAATATCGAGCAACGAGATATCGGTCGGCTTTCGCGCAAGAGAAGTCGATCCCGTCTTTCCCATCGTCGTACTAACCAGATCCGCCTTCGACAGCTTTGCCAGCACCCGCCGGATAAAGCTTGGGCTCGTGTTTACGCTCCGAGCCAACTGGGCCGATGTCATGCCATGCGCGACGCCGTAACCGAGCCCCACCATTAAATGAACCGCGATCGAAAACTGTGTGCTGGCCGGCATACTGTTACTTTATACGATACATTTAGAATATTGTCAAGCGGTTTCAGTTTTACTTTACTCCTTAGCGTCTTTGCGGAAAACTTTTTGGTCTTCCGAAAGTGTCTTTGCCGTCCACGAATTGATTCCTACTGGACGATACGTGAAAATTCTTACTTATGAGTGACAGCGTCGACACCAAAATCAACCCGGTATGGTACGTCGTCGTCGCCGTACTTCTCTGGAGCACGGGCGGTCTGTTTATTAAGATCACATCGCTCGATGCTTATCAAGTAACATTCTTTCGCTCGCTTCTTGCCGGAATTACGGTACTAATTCTGACCGCACACAAAGGATTACGGATCAATTTCTTCGGCGTGGTAGCATCCGTAATTTACGCGACGCTGCTTTTTCTTTTTGTTTGGGCCACAAAACACACGACGGCCGCGAATGCGATCTTTCTGCAATACACAGCTCCGATCTACATACTGATCCTTGCTCCTTTTGTCATCGGCGAGAAATTTCACGGACGCGATCTGATCACGATCATTTTCTGCATCGGAGGGATGAGCCTTTTCTTTGTAGGAAAACTGGAGATCACCGACTACCAGGGAAATTTGGCCGCATTGTGCTCGGGCGTTTTTCTAGGCCTTTACATAATGCTTCTGCGTCATCCCAAAGCGTTGGGCATGAACTCCGCTATCACGGTGATCTACGGCAACTTTCTCCTCGCCCTCCTCACACTGCCCTCGGGCATTGCCGCACTCCCAACGATGACATTGACCGACACAGGCGCCGTCGCATTTCTCGGAATTTTCCAGATCGGTATTTCCTACATCCTTTTTATCAAAGGCGTTACCGGCGGCACTCGCCCGCTTGACGCCAGCATTATCGGCTTCATCGAACCACTTCTAAATCCGGTTTGGGTTTTCTTATTCGTCGGCGAACGGCCATCAGAATGGGCCTTGCTTGGGGGCGCCGTCATCGTTGTGACGGTCGCCATCCATACTTTCGTCAACAGCCGAAAACCCCGACCTACGTTCCCATAACACCGAACCAACGTGCATTCCTTCGCGTGCCCAAAAGCTAACCACAGTACTCGTAAATCCTTACGGAATAAGCTGATTTATGCGGTTAACCAACTGACGGTTTTAGTTATCCTATGATAAGCTAGGCGAATAACACTCAAAACCGGGCGCGACTTGTCCGTTTTTGTCATTAACAATATCCGTTTCTAGCTAAATTTTGGAGAATCTAATTCATGACGAATATTAATAAACCGTCAAATGTAAATAATGAAGAATTGATCCGTTGGGTGGCCGATGCCGTTGAGCTTTGCAAGCCCAAGGCGGTTCACTGGTGCGATGGTTCGCAGGAAGAATACGACAAGATGTGTCAGGAGATGGTCGAGGCAGGCACATTTATTAAACTCAACGCCGAAAAGCGGCCGAACTCTTTCCTCGCCCGCTCCCATCCGTCCGACGTGGCTCGTGTCGAGGACCGGACCTATATATGTTCGCGTGCCAAAAGCGATGCCGGCCCGACGAACAACTGGATGGCTCCGCTCGAGATGAAGGCCATCCTCAAGAAAAAATTCGACGGCTGCATGACGGGCCGCACGATGTATGTCGTCCCGTTCTGCATGGGCCCGATCGGCTCGCCCATCTCGCAGTTCGGTGTCCAGATAACAGACTCTGGCTACGCAGCCGTAAATATGCGGACCATGACCCGAATGGGAACCCGAGCGCTCGACGCCTTGGGTGACGGCGAGTTTACTCGCTGCCTTCATTCAGTGGGCATGCCGCTTGAAGCCGGCAAGAAGGATGTCGCGTGGCCGTGCAGCCCCGATCCGAAGGACAAATACATCGTTCATTTTCCCGAGGAAAATTCGATCGCAAGCTACGGCTCCGGCTACGGCGGCAATGCCCTGCTCGGCAAAAAATGCCTCGCTCTTCGCATCGCCTCTACGCTCGGACGCGCCCAGGGCTGGTTGGCTGAGCACATGCTGATCGTCGGTGTCGAATCGCCCGACGGCCGCAAGGATTACGTCTGCGCCGCATTCCCGTCAGCTTGTGGCAAAACCAATTTTGCGATGCTGATTCCGCCCAAACCATTTCAGGAAGAGGGCTGGAAGGTTACGACCGTCGGCGACGATATCGCCTGGATCAAACCCGACGAACACGGCAAGCTACACGCGATCAATCCCGAAGCCGGATTTTTCGGTGTTGCCCCCGGAACCAATTACGAAACGAATCCGAACGCCATGGATTCGATCAAGGAAAACACGATCTTTACCAACGTCGCCTTGACCGACGACGGCGATATTTGGTGGGAAGGAATGGGCCCGGCCCCGGCACACGCGATCGATTGGCAGGGTAACGATTGGACGCCGGCCAGCGAAGCCAAGGCCGCTCATCCGAATGCGCGCTTTACCGCACCGATCACCCAGTGTCCGGTTGTCGATGCGGATTTCGACAATCCTAAAGGCGTTCCTGTTTCCGCATTCATCTTCGGCGGCCGCCGCAACAGCGTTGTACCCCTGATCCAGCAGTCGTTCAACTGGGCGTTCGGCGTTTATATGGCTGCGACGATGGGCTCGGAAATGACGGCTGCCGCGTTCGGTAACATCGGTGAGGTCCGCCGCGATCCGTTCGCGATGCTTCCCTTCTGCGGCTATCACATGGGCGACTATTTCGGCCACTGGCTAGACTTCGGCCGCCAGATACCTGAACCGCCGCGGATATTTTCCGTTAACTGGTTCCGTAAGGGCGAGGACGGAAAATTCCTCTGGCCCGGATTCGGCGAGAATATGCGAATTCTCAAATGGGTCGTAGAACGCTCACGCGGCAAATCGAAAGGGGTCGAAACTCCGCTCGGCTGGATGCCGCGTTACGACGACATGGATTGGCGCGGGCTCGACTTCACCCGCGAACAGTTCGACCAGGTCATGAGCCTCGACCGCGACATCTGGCTCAAGGAGATCGCAATGCATGACGATCTTTTCTTCAAACTCTACGACCGTCTGCCAAAGGAAATGACCTTTATGCGCGAACTGCTTCTTTCAAATCTCTGGCGTTCACCCGAACTCGGCCTTGCCACGCCGCGTCCCGAACCCGAACAAATGAAGGCTGCCAGTTAGTTATTGCCGTCTTCGCGAGCCGATGGGAATATTTTCAATCGGCCAGGCGATATACTTATCCAGCTTAAGATCGATCACTAACGGAGGTTTGTATTAATGGTAACGAAAGCTCTTTCGGTAAAACTCATCGCAAAGCCCGGCAAAGAAGCCGAGGTAGAAGCATTCTTGAATAGCGGCCTTGCACTGGTCAATGACGAACCGCTGACAGCCACCTGGTATGCGGTGAGATTCAACGAGAACACATTTGGAATTTTCGATACGTTCGCCAGCGACGAAGGCCGCGACGCTCATCTCAACGGAGCAGTTGCCGCAGCGCTCATGGCAAACGCCGCCGAACTTTTAGCCGAACCGCCGCAGATCGACAAGGTCGATATCATTGCGGCCAAGAGGGCCGAAAGATCCGGATCGACGGTGGCTTAAAACTCAGCAGCTCGAGTTTCTCAAACGGGCGAATCTACGCGGTTCGCCCGTTTCGCGTTTCGAAACGTTGAAATTACCGCTCGATTCCTTTATCTTTCCTTTCAATGAACGGCATCGACCACAAAAGTTGCTTCAAGTGCTATTTTAGCGGTGACACACCCGAGACTCGCTGCCCGCGATGCGGCGGCCGGCTCAGAAGCAGTACCAACCTGCGCGTCCGCGGCGGTATCCTCATCTTTGTCGGTGCCTTTCTGGTCTTACTCATGGGTGCGATCACGGGGTTCGTCGTGTATCTCGTCTGGGGTGGGGCAGATCCCAAAGCCGCCGCGAAGCTCCGGGCCGAGGAGTTTAAGCTGCTGCTCGCCTTCGGTATGTTCGGCTTGGTAATGCTTTTTGGCCTCGTTTCCCTCATCACGGGCGTGTTCCAGATCGTCTTCGGACGCCGAAGCCGGATCCTCGTCTGGGCGATGATGGCACTCGTTTTCATTCTCGTTATCGGCGCCGTATTGGTTACAGTCGCCCTCCAGTAGTAAATTTTTGCTTGTTTTGAGCTATAATCTGGTTTTACAGCAACTTACCTCGTTCCGGAGAAGGAAAAATGACAAAACTTTTGGGAAGGTATTCGACCTACATTTACGCCATTCTTAGGATCGTGGTCGGTTTCATGTTCATGTGCCACGGCAGCCAGGGCCTGTTCGGCTTTCCCCCCAGCCCGCCCGGCATGCCGCATATGGAAATGACCGCGTTTATGACTGGTTTCTTTACGTTCGGTGCGGTGCTTGAGCTTGTTGCGGGCTTTCTGATAATGATCGGCTTTTTCTCGAGCGTTGCCGCTTTTTTTGCGAGCGGCGAAATGGCAGTTGCCTACTTCATGTTCCACCAGTCTAGCGGAGCCCTTCCAGCCAGCAACAACGGCGACGCGTCGGTCCTGTTCTGCTTCATATTCCTTTTCATCGCGGCCCGCGGCTCCGGCCTCTGGAGTGTCGATTCGCTCCGAGGAAAAGGTAGCGATTGAGCATTTATTTGCATCTAATCGAATAGCAATATCTATATGGAAAACTTTACTTCTACATATGGTAATTCAGCGGCGGATGCGGCCCCGGCAGATCGTGCCGCGTTCATTCGCAAGACCTACACGCTCCTCGCGGCGGCGATCCTTGCGTTCATTGCGGTCGAAGCCGGTCTTTTTATGACGCCCGCGGCGGGGCTGATAGTTTACGGGGTGGTTAAGGCCGGCGGCATCGGATGGCTAGCGGTTCTCGGTCTGTTCATGGCGGTCTCCTATGTTGCTAACAAATGGGCTATATCCGACAGCTCTGTCGGGATACAATATTTGGGATTAGGCGTCTACATCTTGGCTGAGGCGATAATCTTTGTGCCGCTGATATTTGTGGCCACGATTTACTCGGGTGACAGCTCTGTGCTGATCAAGGCCGGTGTGGTCTCGATCGGGCTTTTTCTCGGCGTGACCGCGACAGTTTTCCTTACCAGAACCGACTTTTCGTTTCTGGGCCCGATCCTTGCGATCGGCGGATTTGCCGCACTGGGATTTATCGTCGCCAGCATTCTGTTTGGCTTTAACCTCGGAAATCTATTTGCTTTTGCGATGGTCGCTTTCGCCGGAGGCGCGATTCTGTACAACACATCGAACGTGCTGCACCGATACAATACCAACCAGCATGTCGCTGCGGCACTGACGCTTTTCGCGAGCATCGCCCTACTGTTCTGGTACGTCTTGCGGATATTTAGCTCGCGTCGTTAAAATACCCAGGTTGAAAATATAAGAGTCGACCGCGTTCCAAACGGCCGGCTCTTTTCACAGTCAAATTAGATTAGGAGATCAGAGCCAATGACCAACTACGCACCCTGTCCGCAATGTAATAACAGTGCGGCCCAAAAACTTAGCTTCACATGGTGGGGCGGAGCGATCGGCCCTCGCGTTCTCACGCACGTAAAATGCGGCACCTGCGGCAAGAAGTACAACGGCAAGACCGGCGGCGACAACACCACAAACATAATCATTTACAGCGTCGTGGTCGGCGTGGTTTGTTTTATCTTGTTTTTTGCATTCGCGGTTGCGTTCGTAATGCTAAACAAATAGAGGGTCAGTCTTCTTTCGGAGCATCGGGCTCCAACTCGTGCAGGGTCAGATTGCCATCGCTGTCTTTCATCAAAACTTCTATCCGCCGCTCGGCGCGCGTCAGCCGTTCGCGGCATTCGCGCGAAAGCTTGACGCCTTTTTCGAAAAGCTTCAGGCTTTCCTCAAGATCGAGATCGCCGCCTTCCAGTTTGCGGACTATCGTTTCCAGTTCGCCGAGGGACGATTCAAAGCTCTTCTCCATAAATTATTGTTCGTCAAAAACGTGCTCGGCCTGCCTCAGAATATCGGCGAGATTCTGAATTCCCAACCCGCTCGAATTCAATCCGCCCTTCGAAGCGAAAGCGACGATCTCCTGTCCGACCTTTTGGGCGATCATCGTCGCGAGTTGTTCGTCCTTTACACCCGAGATCTTCCATCGGTCACCGGCCCGCTCCATCTTCATCTCGAAGGGCCGGTCCGGCAGCTTGCTCGTGATCGACGCATTCTCGCCATCGATCTTGATATCCAGATAACGGCTTGCTCCCAGCACCATCGCGAAAAATGGAATGTTTTGAAACTTCTCGGTCCGTTCGCGGATCACCTTCGGCAGCTCGCTACGGACCCGGTCCTTTAACGCGGGCATCAGCGGTTTCGCGACGTTGGCGATCTTCTGGATCATGTCCGGCGGCATCCCGCGCCCATACATCTCTATCGCCTTTGCGGTGATCTGCGGGACAAAATCATCCACGACCGCATCGATGTCCACAAGATCATTCGTCGTCTTCTGATCGTTTCGCCGCGAAGCATCGACGATAAGCGCCAACGAATACTGCGGTGTTGATTTCAAACTCTGCCAATAAAAATAACCGGCGACCAAACAAACCAAGGCTAGAAATAACACTGACCCCGCCGTGATCAACGCGGCCCGTCGCCGGTTTCCGAGGCGAACGACATCCCCGGCACTTGTCGCCGGTTCATCGCGAAGATCGATCACAAAATTGGACATCAGGGTTCGGAAGACTTAACTTCGGCCTCAAGTTTCCCACGTGCCAGCCTAATTTTCAATTTATCACCTGCCTTCGCGTCCGCAGCATCTCTGAGTATCTTCCCGCGATCATTAGTCGCGATAGAATAACCGCGCTCGAGCACCGCCAGCGGCGAAAGCGAATTAAGCCGTGCCGCCAGATTTCCAAGCTCCGCCGTCTTCGACTCGGCAATATTTTTCTCCGCCGTCGCGTGCCGCTGCTCGAGCACCGCGAGCTCGGTCTTATTTCGCCCAACCTTATTCGCCAACCTGACCGGCGATAATCGCGATTTGGTCTCGTCAAGGGATCTGCCCGAATCTCGAAGCTTTTCGGCCAGCGATGCTCGCATTTGCGAAACATGCTGATCTACATCGTGGCGCCAATTCTCGATCTTGTTCGGAAATTCGACAAACACCGGCGACCACGCCAGCGTTTGCAGGTCCGACCGAAGCTGCAAAATCTTTCTTTCCGCGAGCCTTTCCAGGATCAGCTCCTGCGAATCGATAAACCCGTGAATGTCCTCTTCCTTTGCCGCTACGATCTCCGCCGCCGCCGAAGGCGTAGCGGCACGCAGATCAGCAACGAGGTCCGCGATCGTGTTGTCGATCTCGTGCCCGACCGCCGATATCACCGGGATCAGTGAAGCTCGTATCGCCCTCGCGACGCCTTCTTCGTTAAACGCCCAAAGGTCTTCCGACGAACCTCCGCCACGTCCGACGATCAGAGCATCGAGCCTGTCCGCGACGGCCAATGTCTGATTCAGTTCGTTCGCCAGCCTGATCGCCCGCCGTATCTCGTCGCCCGCCGTCTCGCCCTGCACGCGCGTCGGTATCAGGACAACGCTGACCGAACGGGCCCGCCTCGACAATACATGCAGAATATCGAAAAACGCGGCCCCCGTCGGACTTGTAACCACGCCGATCCTTCGCGGAAACGCGGGCAGCGGCCGTTTCAATTCCGCCGCGAACAACCCTTCCCTCTCCAACCTCGCGCGTATTTGCTCGAATGCAACCGCCAAAGCGCCGTCGCCGACGGGCTGTACGGAATCCACTATTAGCTGGAACTCGCCGCGCGGCTCATAGATCGAAACGCGCCCGCGAACTCGCACTTGCAGTCCGTCAGCCGGATTGAACCTGATCCGGTAATTGGTCCCGCGAAAGCAGACCGCCTTGATCTGTGTCGATTGGTCGTGAAGCGTGAAATACCAGTGCCCGGACGAAGCGGTCGAAAAATTTACGATCTCGCCCTCGACCCAAACATCCGCGAACCACCGCTCGACCTCGGCCTTGACCGCCAGGGTCAATTCCGAAACCGTCATCGGCCGTTTTTCTTCTTCGTCAAAGAGAAATTGTAAGAGCGGCTGCGTCACCACCCGCGATTATACAAGCTTCGCTTTCGCGGGCCTACTCCGCGATCCCAAGCGACCAAAACTACCACATAAGCGTTGCCACCTCCGGCGAGCCGCTCATTGGGCCGCACGAAACGCGTCCCGTTCCGGCTGTCGCTCAGCAGCAGGAGCCGGTCCAACTCCCACCGCCTCGCAGCTGACAGTGTTCGATCGCGCTTCGAGCCGTAAATTCGGAACAGAATGAACAAAATGAACACTTTGAACAGCTGAACAGTGAACATTCTGTACACCCTGAACAGTGAACACGGGTATCAGCCGCTGGAAGCCGCAAACATCAATTTGTTTGATCCGCTACTCCTCCCGTCCGATCTCGGCTCGCTCCGGCATTTCGAGCTGGACATCGCTGGTTACATCGTGTTCGAGATTCTCGCTCTTTAACCGGTTTTCCCAGGCGGCTTTGACGAACGAGACGAACAGCGGGTGGGGATTGAGAGGTTTGGATTTATATTCGGGGTGAAACTGGCAGCCGATAAAATATGGATGCGTTTCACGTGGAAGCTCGATCATCTCTACAAACTTTCCGTCCGGCGAAACTCCGCTAAAGACCATGCCTTCGCGCGTAAGGACATCACGGTATTCAGGGTTGAATTCGAACCGGTGACGATGTCTTTCTCCGATCTGCTCGGCGTTGTGATAGACCTCGCGGGCGAGCGAGCCTGCCTGCAGATCGCACGCCCATTCGCCAAGCCGCATCGTGCCGCCAAGCTCTTCGACATTCACCAGGTCCCGGAGCTTGAAGATCACCGGGAACAGCGTTTCTTCGTTGAACTCGGTCGAATCGGCGTCCTTCAAACCGGCGACGTTTCGAGCGTATTCGATACATGCTGTCTGCATCCCCAAACAAATACCGAAATAAGGTGTGGCGGATTTGCGGGCGTACCTGATCGCCCGCAGCATTCCGGCGATGCCGCGTTTGCCGAATCCGCCTGGAACGAGGATGGCGTCGAAATCGTCGAGATCGTTCTCGTGATCTTCCTTCATCAGATTTTCGGATTCGATCCACTGCACGTTCACGCGAAGGTTGTTTGCAACTCCGGCGTGCGTCAAGGCCTCGCGAAGGGACTTGTAGGAATCCTCAAGCTCCACGTATTTCCCGACGATCGCGATTCGAACCTGGCCGCCCTCGGGTTCCTTGATAATTGAAACAAGCTCGCGCCAGTTTTGCAGGTCCGACGAGGGGAACCTCTCGTTCAGCTGCAGGTCGCGAACGATCAGTTCGTCGAGACCTTGCTCGTGAAACGCAAGGGGCACTTCGTAGATCGTCGGCACGTCCAATGCGGAGATCACAGCGTTTTCTTGAACGTTACAGAAAAGTGCGATCTTTCGCCGCAGGTCGAGCGAAACCGGCCGGTCGGAACGGCAAAGGAGAACGTCGGGTGAGATACCGATCTCGCGTAGCTCGCGGACGCTGTGCTGCGTTGGTTTGGTTTTCAATTCGCCGGCCGCCGCAATGAAAGGAACCAGCGTGACATGAATAAAGATCGCATTTCCACGGCCCTCTTCGTTGCCCATCTGGCGAATCGCTTCCATAAACGGCAGCGATTCTATATCGCCGACTGTGCCGCCGATCTCTACGATCAAAACGTCCGGTTCGTGCTCCGTCGCGACCTTGCGGACCGCCATTTTGATCTCGTCCGTGATATGCGGGATTACCTGGATCGTCTTGCCGAGATAATCGCCACGGCGTTCCTTTTCGATCACGGAAAGATAAATGCGGCCACTCGTCCAGTTGTTCGCCTGCGAAAGCTTGGCGTGCGTGAACCGCTCGTAGTGACCTAAGTCAAGGTCGGTCTCGGCCCCGTCGTCCGTCACGAAAACCTCGCCGTGCTGAAACGGTGACATAGTCCCTGGATCGACGTTGATATAAGGATCAAGCTTCATCATCTGGACCTTCATCCCCCGGGACTCAAGCAGGCACCCAATACTAGCCGCCGCCAGCCCTTTGCCAAGACTCGAAACCACGCCGCCCGTTACGAATATGTATTTGGTCATAAAATGTTGTCAGTTGTCGGTGCTTTCGCCACTCTCGTCATCCGCGTTCGCCTTCCCTTCGCGTTTCTTCGTGTCGTATCTGCCGTCCTTTAATTGCGTGATCACTTCTTTTGCCTTCGCGGCTTCGGGATTCATCAGCTCCTGCAGAGCATTCATGCTTGCACCGAGAGCGGTCGTTCCCTCGGCCGCGTTTCGCTCAAATTCTTCCGCTGTGCGCGTCTGAGGTTTCGACAGGCTTCGCAGCCCGAGCCAGATACCGACGATGAACAATACGAAAAATCCAAGTCCTATCCAATCCGCCATATTTTCGAGACCGATAACGGTCCGCATTGTCCATTTTCAACTATCCGTTCTCAATTATCTGTCGCACTCGCTCAAAGTCCTCGGGCGTATCAACCCCGATCGAGCTTTCGCTTACCTCGACAACTCTGATCTTCGCTCCATTTTCTAATGCACGTAGCTGCTCGAGCATCTCCAGTTTTTCCAGCCTTGTTTGCGGCATCTTGGTAAATCGCAGGAGATATTCACGGTGATAAGCGTAGATCCCGGTGTGCTTGCGAAAGATCGAAATGATCTCGGGATCCTTGTCGATCGCAGTGCTGGGAAAACCACCATACCGCAGCGACGCTTCGCGGGGAAAAGGGATAGGGGAGCGGGAAAAATAGACCGCATATCCGCTATCGCCGGTGACCACCTTAACAACATTACCATTAAGAAGCTCCTCGTCCTGGTGTCCGATCGCCTCGCAGGTTGTGGACATATCAGCCTGATCGTCATCAAGAAGGGCCTCGATCGCCTTTTCGATCGTTAGCGGCGAGATCAGCGGCTCGTCCCCTTGGACATTGACGATGATCGACCCCTCAGGCAGATCTGCGGCAACCTCGGCGATCCGGTCACTGCCCGATGCGTGGCCCGCCGAGGTGATCACGGCTTCGTTGCCCGAGGCCGTGATCAAGTCGAAAATCCGTTTGTCGTCCGTGGCAACGATAACCCTGGAAACGCGTCCGGCCTTTTTCGCCTGCTCCAATGTGTGCAGGATCAGTGGTTTACCCGCGATCGGGAGCAGCATTTTTCCAGGCAGGCGGACAGACGAATACCGTGCGGGGATTATTACGTAAACTTTTTTTTGGGGATTGATTCCGTGTGTCTCCACGGGATTTTAGATTATATTTTGTTTAACCAAATGGCAAGGCGAAGAATGCGGAAGTTTGCCGCAGAGACGATTTCCGCTACACTCTTTTTCGTGCAGGAACCAGAAATGATCCAGAATAATGTGTCCGCGGCCGTCGCGGACAGTGCCGTGGAACCGCCGGTTTTCACGCCTACCCCGAACAATCCTCCATGGAACACTGCGTTCGCGGTTGGTATGTGGTTGGTGAGCGTCTTTTTGATCTTTTTGATCCCGAGCCTGGCCATCATCCCTTACATACTGACGCAGCATGTTGACGTTACTAACTCTGAGGCAGCCAGAAGTTTCCTCCTCAGCGATCCGGTAGCTGTTCTTATTCAAATCGGATCGGTCATTCCCGCTCACATAATAACGCTCGTGCTGGCCTGGTGCCTGATAACTAAGCTCGGTAAATACTCTTTCGCTCAAACATTGGGTTGGCGATTGGGCGGGATGCTCTGGTGGCATTTTGTACTTACCGTGATCGGAATTTTCGGCATTGCCGGTGTGATCAGTTACTTTCTCCCAGAGCAGGAAAACGATCTTACCCGAATACTGTCGAGCTCGCGTGCTGCTGTCTTGCTGGTCGCGTTTCTCGCCACCTTCTCCGCGCCGTTTGTTGAGGAGATCGTGTATCGAGGCGTTCTCTACTCCGCAGTTCAGCGTAGTGCCGGATATTATCCTGCCATCGTTATAGTTACCGCCGCCTTTGCCAGCGTTCATTTCGTCCAATACTGGGGGAGTCCCGGCAGCCTGATCGTTATTACGATCCTTAGCCTGATACTTACCCTGACGCGAGCGTGGACCAATAATCTACTGCCCTGCATCACCCTACATTTTATCTTCAACGGCCTTCAATCGCTCTTACTCGTCCTGGAACCTTATATATCGAAGCCAGCCGGCGATGCTCCGAACACGGCGTCGATGATCTGGCGTCTGTTCTGAAAACAAAAAGGGCGAGGAATTTTCCCCGCCCAAATATGTGAAATGTTGCCACTTCTAAGGTTTACCTTTTCCGCCACCGCCGACCGGCAGCCGGACGTTTGGAGGCGGTGCAGCAACCGGCGTGCTGTCTTTGGCCGACGGCTGGATGATGCCGCCTCCACCGGATGTCGGCGGGCCGAATATCGGGCCGCCAATGTCTCCGCCGCCTCTTACGCTCGAACCTCCGCGGACAACACCTCCGCTGACGCCGCCGCGTTCGGTGGCTTCGATCTTGGTATACGGCGGGCGAATGCGCCCGTGAGTATCGCCGTTGTTAGGCGCAGCAACAGCCGGATTTTTTACCGGCCCGCCCGCGATCGGTGAATTACCGCCGGGATAGGTATTGCCTCTCGGGGGCGGTTGGAAATAGATATATCGAGGCATGCCCAGTCCCCAGATATCCCAAGCGTAGTCGAACCCGTACGGCGACCCCCATCCGTAGCCGAACGGCATAAAGCAATAATAGCTCCGGCGCGGATCGAAGATCCATAGCCCGAACGAGTTGTACATGTTCCAACCCCGGCCGTTGAACGAGTTAACCAGCGTATCCCGAAGTGAACGGCGTTCGAGGCTGGCATTGACCTTGGCCAATTCCTTCGCGCGGTCACGGCTCCAGGTGTCGAGGCCGTCTTTATCATCCTTATCGAATTTAGCAACGACCGCCGAACCGCCATCGATAGTAACCGTGCGTCCAGCCTTGACTTCGGCCTTTTCGTTTCCCGCCACGGCTGCTCCCTTCCAGACGGTAAGCTTCGCCGTACCGTCCTTAGAAACGTCGATCCGATAGACGCCCGAACGGGTCAGGTCCACTTGAGCTTTCGGCATACGCACGGAAACCCGGAAATCACTGTCCGCGATCACCTCAAAGATCGCGCTTCCCGAATACATTTTGACCTTAAGATCGTCCAGGGAGGTCGAAGCGAACGAGAACTCAGTATCCTTGTCGATCCGCATATACGAACCCGGGTTGAGCAAAATCTCCGTTCGCCCGTCGGAGCCGGTCGATACCCGATCGCCGATCTCGATCTCATCGCGTTTCAGGAGTTGGCCGCTTCTCCCCTCATTTCGAGCAACAACGACACGGCCCTCGACGTAGTTCACTCCGCCGGCCTTAGCGGAAATGAGATACTTATCACCGGCAGCCGAGAGTATTCGGGCGTCCTGACCCGCTGCCGAGCAGACGAAGCCAGCAACTACAGCACCCAAAACAAAAGCCTTAAGCAGCATTCGCGTCATCATTTTTTCTCCTTTTGAAAGGGACAGTAAGCAAAAGTCTATTCCCTTTTGGCAAACAATACAACGGTTTTTCGTCAAACGGCAGGCTCTGTTTCGGGAGGAAAGAGAGAAAAAGTCCGGAACAACCTTTATGGAAATATCGTAATCTAATTTGCGGCCGGTACAAAGCCGGCACAAAAGAGCAAAGAGGCTTAATGGCAACTTACAAGGACCCTACACAATGTTTCGCACCGCTTGAAGTTATTGAAAGGCTTCTCGGGATCAGGGAAGAACTGGGGTTCGGCAAATCTATTTATCTCAACCGGTCGGAGGAACTTACGGATTTCCTCGATGCCTTCGGATTCGATATTTACGCATTTTCAACCGACAACAAAAAGATCGATTATGGCGACTATTGCACGCCAGTAGTGCCCGGCGGCGACATCATGCACTGCTCGGTCAAAGCACACTAAACAAACAAGTTCACAATCAACGAAGGAACGCGGAAGGTGATTCGGATAGCCGAAAAACTTTCCGCTTTTTTTACAGCGCCCTGATCACGAACAGGGTTCCATCGTCGTCCAGAAACTTTCGCTCGGTGAAGTCGGCAACGTCTTTGCGGATATGGTCGATCAATTTCTTGGCGGGCAGATTCATGCCCTCGTGAACACTTTTGGCCAGGCGTTCCTGCCCGAATTCCTCATCTTTATCGTTCGCCGCCTCGGTGATCCCATCCGTGTAGATCACCAAAACCTGGCCCCGCTCAAAGCGGATAAAGTGTTGATGGTATCGGACCTCGCGGAACATGCCGAGGGGTGTATCGCCGTACTCAACGAAGCGATACTCGCCGTTCGGCGAAACCAATACCGGCGGATTATGGCCGGCGTTCGAGAAGACAAATGTCCGGTTTGTTACGTCCAGCATTCCGTAAATCGCCGTGATGAACTGGTTATCCTCAACTGAGTCCCAGAGCAGATCGTTCACATTCGACAGAGCGATGTGCGAAGCATATCCGACCTGCATTCCCGCACGCAGGCTCGCACGAAGGAACGCCATCAGCAGAGCCGCCGGAATTCCCTTGCCGACAGCGTCCGCCACCGTGATCCCGATCTGGTCGTCGAAGATCTTTACCCAATCGTAATAGTCACCGGAAACCTCTTCGGTCGGGAAAACGTAGGCGCTGATGTCGAAATTCTCCATCTGCGGATCGTTGTCCGGCAGCAGCTCGAGTTGTACCTGACGAGCGATCTCGAGCTGTGCCTCAATGCGCTTTTTCTCGACCACCTGCTCGTGCAAATGGACCTTTTCGATGATGATCGCCACTTGCGACGTAAGTAGCTGCAGAAGTTGAAGATCATCCTCGGAATAAGCGTCGAGGCTATCGCTTTCAAGGTCGAAAACGCCTAGCACCCGATCAGTCGATATGATCGGAGCGACCATTTCAGAGCGCGTCCGCTCGCGGGCGGAGAAATATCGCGAATCTTTTGAAACGTCCGCTGAGATCAGTGATTTTCCTGTTTGGGCCACGAGCCCGATAAAACCTTCACCCAATCGAAGCTGCGGCTCGACGAGGGCAAAACTAATCTCGTACCCGCGGATGGCTTTTGACTTAAAGATATACGGGCTGTCGCCGCCCTGTTCGATCAGGTAAATACCTGCCGCATCGTATGGAATGAGCGAAGCGAGTGTATCCATCACCAGATTCAAAACTTCTTCGAGATCCAGCGAACGGCTTATCGTTTTTGTGATGTCTAAAAGCAGGCGTAGCTTGTCCACCGTCTTCAACTGCGGATTGCTGTCTGCGATCGGTCGATTCTCTCCTTCCATTATTCAATTCCGTGCATTACTGATTCTTTATACAAGTTCCAAAGCCGCGAGATCTTGATGCGGTATTCGACGAGGGCACGGCTGACACTGAAATGCCTTGCGATCTCACGCGATGTCTTTCCATTCTCCACGAATTGCTTTAGCGAAGTAAACGGAACAAGGGCGGCGGCGCCCGTCGAATAGGCTTCTTCCTCGATCTCGGCATTGTAGTCCCGGGCAATCGCCTTTCCCTCTTTGTTCGTATTCTTGATCGCCAGCCGGCTCGGCTTGTGACCAAGAAAAACGTGGCAGACCTCTTCCATCAGAGTAGCATTGTGCCGATTCTTTCCGTGGGTCGGGTTAAGGACTATCAACTTGCGGCCATCCGGCAACTTCTGCGAGGCCGCCCCGCCCGACCAAAGATCCTTTCCATCGCCTAAGAGGTGCGATCGCGTTTCCGGCGAAAGGCCTTCTATCGTTTCGTAAGGGACGACGAACAGCTTTGCATAGTGAGCCAGCTTGAATGGATCGAGCCGTTGATCATCCCGTTTTAAGCCGGCAAATTCCCGGAGTCCGAGTGCCCGTATCTCGT
>JBDTZW010000102.1:0-8661 GCA_040004905.1 Acidobacteriota bacterium | reverse complement strand
ACGATAAGATCGCTTGAAGACGGAACCGAGTTTCTGTTGTTCGATCTGAATTGATTGGAGGGATAATCGGACGGGCCGGCCGGGATGCGGATCATTTTCGGTCGTCCCTAACGGGACTTCGATATTTAAATTGACGTGTTTCCCCCCGATAAATCGGTGGGCTATTTTCACACAGATCCCTACGGACCGGCTGTTCACTTCTTCACACTCAAGTACAGTTTCTGTAAAAACCCATCGATCTTGTCGTTTTCGATCCAGCGGACGACGACGACGAGGTCGTTTTCGGGATCGCAGTAGATGATGTTTACGCCGTTGCCGGTGTGGACGAAAGCTGAGGCCGGTGCGCTTGGGTAGAGTTTTTTGTCGGTGTTTAGGAACCAGTTCATGAAGCCGTAGGTCTGCTGGGGAACGGTCGGCGTTTTTGCCTGGCGGACAAATTCTGAGGAGAGTATTTGTTTGTCGCGCCACTTGCCGCCGTCTTCTGTCATTAGTCCGAACCGGGCCATGTCATACGCGTTTATGAACATACCTCCGCCCCAGTGGCCGCCGCCGCTGACTGATTGAACGATGCGACCATCGATGATCACAAAGGAATTTTCGTACCCGAACCAACGCCACGTATTTGACGCGCCGATCTCGTCCATCACGGTTTCCTTCAGAACCTCGGGCAGAGGTTTGCGCCAGACGTTGAGTGCCGCGAGCGCAAGAGCATTGACGCGTACGTCATTGTATTCCCAGGTAGCACCCGGTTCGCCGCGCTGACGGCCGAGCCATTTTTCGGGATCGCGGTCGGGCCTGTCCGCCCAATCCGGTTTTCCCCACAGCGTGCCTTCCCAATCGCTGGTCTGTCGAAGCATTGAGTCCCACGTGATCTTGCGGTTGTGTTCGGTGGCAAAAAGATCGATGAACACTGGGGCTCCAAATCGCTCGCCCACATCAAATCTCTGCTGCGGCGTATAGGCCAGGATCGGCGCGTCGTAGTCGACCATTTTATCCTGCAAACTGCGAATCATCTTTCGGTCGAACGCGATGCCGACGATGGCCGACAAAAAACTCTTGGTCACGCTGTGCGTCATGTCCACTCGGAGCGGGTCTCCCCACTCGGCGACCAGATATCCGTTTCGGATAACGACACCGGTAGCGGGGCCGCGATCTTTTGTAGGGCCGACCAACTCGCCAAACGGCGCTCGGCCGAAGCCCTGGGTCAGGGCAAGCTCCTGACTGCGAGGAGCTTTTGCCTCACTCGCGATCGCAAAGTCTATTGCCTCTTTTAGCTTGGCGGAATCGAGATCGGCGTTTTCAGGCGCCCTGCGTTCCCACTGGCCGGGCGGCGGAAAATATGTTTTCTGCGCGAATGCAAGATTCGACAGACAAAGAAGCAGCAACAACCCAGCCGTTAACCAACGGATCGAGATCTTTATGGACATAATCTTCAGGTACGCGAGGCTCGTATGATATCCGCGAAAACTCCGGCGGCGGTCACGTCGGCTCCGGCTCCGGCACCTTTGATAACGAGCGGCTGCTCGGAGTACCGGTTGGTGTAGAACATCACGGCGTTATCCTTGCCGGATAGATGGGCGAAGTTGTGATCCGGGCCGATGCTCTGCAGGCCGACGGACGCTCTGCCGTTGTCAAACGATGCGATGTACTTAAGTTTCAGGTTTTTTGCCGCGGCATCGTCGAGCAAACCGCGAAAGTGGCTCTCGTATTTTTCCATCGAGTCGTAGAAATCGTCGACGGTTCCTTTCAGACATTCGGCGGGAAGAAATGGAATGTTCTCGATCTCGTCCATTTCGACCCGGTAGCCTGCCTCACGCGCGAGGATCAATATCTTTCTGGCGACGTCGGTTCCGTTAAGATCGAGCCGCGGGTCCGGCTCTGTGTAGCCTTCGGTTTGGGCCTGTCGAACAACATCGGAGAATTGACGCGAGCCATCGTAGTTGTTAAAGACAAAATTAAGGGTGCCCGATAGAACAGCTTCGATCCGATTTACCTTATCGCCGCTGCGTCGCAGATCGTTTAGTGTGTGGATCACCGGCAAGCCCGCACCGACATTTGTCTCAAAATAAAAATTGGTGCCGAATTCACGTGCGAGGTCTTTCAGCTTTTCGTAGTTCTTGTACTCCGATGATGCTGCGATCTTGTTGCAGGCGATGACGGAGATGCTGCGGGCAAGGAGCTTGGGATAATTTTCGACGACGTCGGGACTTGCGGTCACATCGACAAAGATCGAGTTGCGCAGGTTTCGCTCAATGATCTCATCGGTGAACGCGGCGATATTCACGGGATCGACCTCGGCAAGACTGTCGTGTAAGTTCGTGAGGTCGAGGCCAAGGTCCGCGAAGACGGCTCGCTTGCTGTTCGCCGCTCCGATGACGCGGACGTTGAGGTGCATGTCTTCGGACAGGAAGTCGTGCTGCTGACGGAGTTGATCGATCAGACGGCCGCCGACCGTGCCGACGCCCGCGATGAAAAGATTGATCTGCTTTTTGCCGTCGGAGAAGAATTCTTCGTGAAGCGTGTTGACGGCCTTGCGAACATCGGGGGAATTTATGATCGCTGAGATGTTGCGCTCGGATGAGCCCTGGGCTATCGCGTGGATGTTGATGCCGTTGTGCCCGAGTGTTGTGAACATCTTGCCGCTGACGCCAGTGTGGGCCTTCATATTATCGCCGACGAGCGCGAGGATCGAGAAGCCGTCTTCGACCCTAAGCGGATCGATCTTGCCGATGTTTATCTCGTATTCAAATTCTGCGTCGACCGCCTTTTTCGCCGTGCTGGTGAATTTGTCTTCGATAGCGACACATATCGAATGTTCGGACGAGCTTTGCGTGATCAATATAACGTTGATCCGCGAGCGAGAGAGCGCATCGAAAAGGCGTTTGGAAAAACCGGGAATGCCGACCATGCCGCTGCCTTCGAGACTTAGAACGGCAACGTGATCGATGCTCGAAATTCCGCGGATCATTTCCTTGGCCGGCGATCCTCCGGATTCGATCAGCGTTCCCGCGTCATCCGGCGCAAATGTATTTTTGACGAGAAGTGGGATGCCCTTGGTCATCACCGGCTGTATCGTCGGCGGATAGATTATCTTTGCTCCGAAATGAGAGAGCTCCATCGCCTCGCGATAGGTGATATGCGAGATCTGGCGGACGTTTCGGACAAAACGGGGATCGGCTGTCATCATTCCGCTGACATCTGTCCATATCTCGAGCACGTCGGCACCAAGGGCGGCCGCCAATATCGCCGCGGTGTAGTCGGAACCGCCGCGGCCGAGCGTTGTCGTATATCCTTCGCCATCGCTGGCGATAAAGCCGGGGAAAATGTGTAACTTTGCCGAAGTTTTTTGGAAATGCTCCGCGATCCGCTTGTTTGTCTCGCCAAAATCGACGGCAGCCGCTCCGTGTCGGGAGTCAGTTCGGACAAGGAAGCGGCTATCTATCCATTCGTTTTCAAGACCTTCGGCGGCAAGCTTTGAAGAGATGATCCGCGAGGACATAAGCTCGCCGAAGCTCAGTATCCGATCGAGAGTTTTATCGGACACCTCGCGGACGAGGCGTACGCCTTCGCAAATGTTTTCGAGCTCCTTGATCGTCGATTCAAAAAATTCTGATATGTCTGCGTGCGGATAGTCGGCGAACAATTGTTCGATCGCAGTCTCGTGACGTTCCTCAATGGCTGAGAGCTTTTCAATAAACCCGTCGTCACCCGCTGCGGCGATGCGGCCCGCCTCGATCAGCGTGTCGGTCGTAGTCTGCATCGCGGACAAAACGACGCAACAGGGACCGGATCCGGCGGTCCTCCGAATTACCTCTACAACCTTTTCTATGTTTCCGGCATTCGCAACCGACGTTCCGCCGAATTTTAAGACTTTCATATCTTGGCCAGGAGCAGATCTTTAAGATCGTTATAGCTTACATCCATTTCGATACGCTCGCTGGTTTTGTTGAAGAGACCGCGGACACTTCCAGGCGGCTCTATATTCTCACCTAGGATCGTTTCGACAGAATCAAATTTTATCGGATGTGCGGTTTCGAGAAGGATCCCTCGTTCGGTGGGATGATCTTCGAGATGGTCGGCCAGAGCTCGGTAAGCAACCGCTCCGTGTGGATCGAGAACGTAACGAGTTTTGCTATACACATCGCGCATTGTCGCGGCGGTTGTTTCATCGGAGATGCTCACGGCTTCGACCGTTTGTTTGAGGCGATCGGTATCGTTCCCGAAAATTTCCAAGATGCGGACGAAGTTGCTAGGATCGCCGACGTCCATGGCGTTGGAAAGAGTGGCGACCGAGGGCTTTGGCGAATACTTGCCGGTGCGCATAAATTCGGGCACCGCGTCATTGGCGTTGCACGCAGCGATGAATTTCGAAACCGGTAGACCCGACGCTTGCACGAGCAAGCCGGCGGCGAGATTACCGAAATTTCCGCTCGGAACGGAGAATATAGGTGGAGTTCCGCCGTTTAGTTGTTCATAAGCGAAAAAATAATAAAGCTGTTGGGGAAGCCAGCGGGCGACGTTTATCGAATTGGCGGAGGTGATATAGGCGGCGTTGTTTAGATCGACATCGGCCAAGGCTGTTTTTGCGAGGGTCTGGCAATCGTCAAAATTTCCGTTCATCTCTAGAGCTGTGACATTTCCCCCGAGCGTTGTTAGCTGAAGTTCCTGGATGCGACTCACTTTTCCCTTCGGATATAGGATCACGACCTCGACTCCGTCGATATTATGAAAGCCGGCTGCAACCGCTCCGCCCGTGTCACCGGACGTTGCGACGATGACAAGCGTTTTTTCGTGGCGATCTTTTGCAAAATATTGAAGGCATCCGCTCATGAAGCGGGCCCCCACATCTTTGAAAGCGAGGGTCGGGCCATGAAAGAGTTCGAGCGCCGAGATGCGGTCAGTGATCGCGACGAGAGGGAAATCGAAATTTATCGATTCACAGATCCTGTAAAGAATATCGTCCGGGATGCCCCCGCCGACATAGGGCCACATCAGATCAAACGCTATCTCAGGGTGAAGCCGTTCGTGAAGCTCCCGGAGAAATAATTCGGTGATATGCGGGAACGAAGAGGGGAAATAAAGGCCTCGATCGGCGGGCTGGCCGTTCAGCATTGCTTCGCGGAAGGAGACCTGGGGCGATTTTCGGTTTGTGCTAAAGTATTGCATCTAACGAGAAAGAAGGGCGAAAAACGAAAGTCAAATAATAATATAACGGCCGAAGTCCTTTAATAAAATATGGATGAGATCACGGTGCATGCACCGGCAACTGTCGCAAACGTCGTTTGCGGTTTTGACTGCCTCGGATTCGCCCTCGAGGAACCGTTTGATGCGATAACGGTCCGACGAACTGGTACGGGCATCAAGATCATTCACGACGATGATTTTGGCCTACCTACCGACGCGGAAAAGAATGTCGCGGGTGTTGCCTTGAAAGCAATGATCGATGCTGTTGGAACAGGGATTGGGTTTGAGGTCGAGATCACCAAACGGATCAAGCCGGGCAGCGGGATAGGTTCGAGTGCCGCCAGCTCGGCGGGTGCTGTCGTCGCCGCAAATCATCTGCTCGGAAATAGATTTTCGAAAATAGAGCTTGTGGTGTTCGCGATCGAGGGTGAAAAGCTCGCGTCGGGAGCGAAGCACGCCGACAATGTCGCTCCGGGCATATTCGGCGGGTTTACGCTTGTACGCTCGACCGAGCCTCTCGATATTGTCTCGCTCGATTTCCCCGAAATGTATGCGACCGTGATACATCCGCAGATCGAGATAAAAACGTCGGAGGCTAGGGCAATTCTTCCGGAGAGTGTTCCTCTGAAAGATGCGATACAAAATTGGAGCAATCTCGGGGCGTTTGTCGCGGCGTTGACGAAAGGTGACTTCGAGCTTATGGCTCGATCGATGAGAGATGTGATCGTCGAGCCGGCACGAAGTTCACTGATCCCGAAATTCGATGAGGTCAAAGCAGCGTCACTGGCGGCCGGTGCGATCGGCGGCGGAATATCGGGCTCGGGCCCGTCGGTATTCACGTTGAGCATCACGCGTGAAACAGCTTTGCGGGTCGAAAAGGCGATGGCGGACGTTTACTCGCAAACTGGTGTGGAATTTAATACTTACGTTTCCAGAATAAGCCGAGGCGGCGTATGCGCTCACTGACCCCAGTGCCAGAAGTATTTTCTATCGCGACAAAACTGTTAGAATAAGGGAAATGTTGACCCGAGAATTAGAAGAAACGTTAAGTTACGCCGTTGACGAAGCTGTTAAGCATAAGCACGAGTATGTAACTCTTGAGCATTTGCTGTTTGCTCTGCTTGAGGACCATTCGGCCCGCGAGATCCTGCACAACTGCGGTGCGCACATTGATGAACTTACCCGCGCGCTCGAAGAATATTTCCAAAACGTGCTTGAGAAAATGCCTCCGGACGGCAAGCACATGCCGGAGCTTACCTCGACCTTTCAATCGACTATTCAATATGCGGTGCTTCAAGCAGAAGGAAGCGGCCAAGGAGCGGTAGATGGCGGCAATATTTTGGGAGCGATGTATCAGGCGGAACAATCGTACGCGGTCTTTCTTCTTTTACAGCAGGGCGTAACGCGACTCGATATCCTGAATTATATCGCGCACGGAATTTCTAAGATCGAATCCGGAGAACCGCTGCCAGAGGGGACCGAGGATGAGGAATTTGGCGAGAGCGGACAGAGGCCCAGGAAAAATCCGCTCGAGAGTTTTACGGTTGAGCTTGTCGAAAAGGCATCGAGAGGTGAGATCGATCCGATAGTCGGGCGGGCGAGCGAGATCGAACGCACGATACAGGTGCTTTGCCGTCGGAAGAAAAATAATCCTCTCTACGTAGGCGAGCCAGGCGTCGGAAAGACCGCGTTGGCCGAAGGACTTGCTCTGAAGATCAGCGAGGGCGATGTGCCGGAAGTTTTGATCAACGCGAAGGTTTTTGCGCTCGATATGGGAGCGGTCCTGGCAGGCACGCGATATCGCGGTGATTTCGAGCAGCGATTCAAAGCGATCATCGGTGAGCTGCTGAAACAGGAAAACGCGATCCTTTTTATTGACGAGATACACACGATCGTCGGAGCTGGTTCGGTCCAGGGCGGGTCGATGGACGCGTCGAACATCTTAAAGCCGGCACTTGCCGCAGGTGATCTGCGGTGCATCGGCTCGACTACCTTTAGCGAATACAAGGCCGCGTTCGAGCGCGACCGGGCGCTTGCCCGGCGGTTTCAAAAGATCGAGATCAATGAACCGACGATCGACGAGACCTTCCAGATCCTTAAAGGCTTAAGAAAGTTTTATGAAAAATATCATGGAGTGAGATACACGAACGAATCGCTGCGGTCGGCCGCCGAATTGGCAGGAAAATATATTAATGATCGCTTCCTTCCCGACAAGGCGATCGACGTGATCGACGAGGTCGGAGCATCCGTTAAGTTGTTGCCCGAAAGCCGACGGCCGAAAAAGATCTCGGTCCAGATGGTCGAGAACACGATCGCCCGCATGGCAAAGATCCCGCCGAAGACGGTCGTTGCCGATGAAAAGGTTCGGCTGAAAACGCTTCGCGAAGATATCAAGAAATTTATCTTTGGTCAGGATGACGCTATCGATAAGATCGTGGACGCGATCCAGATATCGCGTGCGGGACTCGGGGCACAAACCAAACCCGTCGGGTCGTTCCTATTTTCTGGCCCGACGGGCGTCGGTAAGACGGAAGTCTCGAAACAACTCGCGGAAATTCTAGGTATTGAATTTATTCGTTTTGACATGAGCGAGTACGCTGAGCCACACACCGTATCACGCTTGATCGGTGCACCGCCAGGATACGTCGGCTTTGACCAGGGCGGCCTTCTGACTGAAGCGATAATGCGGACACCGCATGCAGTGCTCGTCCTCGATGAGATCGAAAAAGCCCATCCGAATCTTTTCAATCTGCTGCTGCAGGTGATGGATTCAGCAACGCTCACGGACAACAATGGCAAGAAAGCTGATTTTCGAAACGTGATCTTGATAATGACGACCAACGCGGGTGCACGAGAGCTGTCGTCCGGCGGCGTGGGCTTTCGAAACTCGTCGGACACAAAGGGAAACGCAAAGGGTGTCATCGAGCGAACGTTCACTCCCGAATTTAGGAATCGGCTGGATGCGTGGGTTCCGTTCAAGCCGCTAGATCTTGAGATCATTAAGTTGATCGTCGACAAATTTATAAACGAGCTGAACGGACAGCTTGCGGAAAAACGCGTCCTGGTAAAACTTACGGAAGACGCCCGCGAATGGCTGGCGAAGAATGGATTCGACGCGCGATATGGAGCGCGGCCGATGTCGCGGCTGATCCACGAAAAGATCAAGCAGCCTCTCGCTTCGGAGATCCTCTTCGGAAAGCTGGTCCACGGCGGCAGCGCCCTGGTTGAGATCAACGGCGAAGACCTCAAGCTGGCATTTATCGACAAACTAGAGAAGGTGACACATGGCTAAACGAGATCTTAAAGGAGCGATGATATCGGCCGTCGTGGGCAGTCTTGCCGCGTTCGCGACATGCTTCGTATTATTCTTCGTTGTTTTCAAACCCGCTACGGCCGTCGATGCAAAGCCTCCGGCGGAAGCACCTGCCCCGACGCCCGCCGAGGAAATTCCAAATCCGGATATAGATCCAAAGGATG
>JBDTZW010000124.1:0-8672 GCA_040004905.1 Acidobacteriota bacterium | reverse complement strand
GATCTTGGCGTCCCGCCGGCCGAGCCATCTGACCGCCTTTTGACAGGTTGAACAACCCTGCGACCAATAAAGTGTTATCTCATTCATAAGATCCGCGGGCACGCCACATTGGTTCGCGGGCCGTTTTTGTTACAATACATATTTAGTTTACACCGTAAATTTCAAACAGACATAATGAGTCAATTATCAGAAGAAGTTGTATTGAATTCCCTCAGGCAGATCATCGACCCCGATCTGCGGAAAGATATTGTGACGCTCGGGTTTGTTAAAGATCTGAGGATCGAAAGCGGGCATGTCGCCTTTCGCATCGTCCTGACAACGCCGGCCTGCCCGGTAAAGGAGGAAATGGAAGCACAGGCGACCGAGATCGTTCGCGGCCTCGACGGCGTGACAAGCGTGAAGGTCACGATGGACGCCGAGGTGCCGCAGGGCCGCGGGATCGCTAACAATATCGCACTGCCAGGCGTCAAAAACATCATCGCGGTCTCGTCGGGCAAAGGCGGTGTCGGCAAATCGACCGTGGCTGTTAATCTTGCGGTCTCGCTGGCGAAGGATGGTGCAAAGGTCGGCATTATGGACGCCGATGTTTACGGTCCGAATGTTCCGATGATGCTGGGTACCGGCTATGGTCAGCCTGATATCGAAAATGGCAAGCTTGTCCCGATCGAAGCCCACGGGATCAAGATGATCTCGATGGCAGTGCTGGTTCCGCCCGATAAGCCGATGATCCTACGTGGGCCGATGCTCCACGGCGTGGTCAGGCAGTTTTTGACGGATGTAAATTGGGGCGAGCTGGATTACCTGATTGTGGATATGCCGCCCGGAACCGGGGACGTTCAGCTTTCACTAGCACAGCTTGTTCCGGTTCAGGGAGCCGTTCTTGTTACAACGCCGCAAGAGGTTTCACTTTCCGACGTTCGTCGCGCAGTGAAGATGTTCGAAACCGTGAATGTTCCGGTCCTCGGCGTGATCGAAAATATGTCCTATTTTATTGCTCCGGACACCGGCAATAGATACGAGATCTTTGGCAAAGGCGGCGGCCAGAAGCTTTGCGATGAATACGGCTTGAATTTCCTGGGTGAGGTCCCGATGGGAATAGAGGTTCGCGAAGGCGGCGATAAGGGAATTCCCGTTGTTGTTTCTTTCCCTGATTCACCACAATCTCTCGCTTTTGACAGGGTCGCGGAAGAGGTTGCTCGCCAGATCTCGATCGAGGCAATGAAGCCGGAACTCGTAATTCTCCAAAAGGCGAGGTAGTTCTAATACGGTAGCCTGGCCACAACACCCTGAAATCGCGGATCGTCACGGACAAAATCGAATTTCGCCAGGTATTTTACTACGCCGATCGCCGTGTCGCCTTCGTCGAGGACTTTTTTCAGCCAGCTCAGCGTTTGCTCACGATCTTTCACAGTAGCAAAGCAAAGACCGGCCTAATTCCAGCGATCTTTGGTGGCGGATTCACGGTCTTTTCTATGATGTGGACGCTCAAATTCTTTCGTCCGAGATCGCCTGTCTTATCGCCAAGCCGCGTTTGATCGCCGATATGTTGATTGACTCGTAGAGGAGCTTCGAATGTTTACGACGGCCTCGGTCTCGATCAGCGGCCGGGTCGTCAACGCCGCCGGCTTCCCGGGCCAAGAGTTACCAGTTCGTTCCGCGAGCGATAATGATCCAGGATTCGCTCGTCCATTTCGATCTGGTTATGATCAATTGAAAAGGCCGGATCTGCCATAATAGGTTGTAGTTTTTTGACGGATGGTTTAATATTGACGTTAAAGTAAGGATTCGTTAAACGAGTCCTTGATCTTTATAGGAGAAGGACCAAATAAATGTCAGCAGTTGCAGCACCATCAGTCGAGCTTAGCGTAACCGAGAACGCCGCGGTTGAGATCAAGAAGTTTCTCGCCAGCGAAGATGATCTTCCTGAAACGGCAGGACTCCGTGTCCGCGTTGTTCCGGGCGGATGTTCGGGCTTCCAATACAGCCTAAATATCGAAGAGGAATCCCGCCAAGGCGATTTTATTCTCGACAAGTTCGGAATCAAGCTCTTCGTAGATATGTTCTCAGCACAGTATTTGAACGGCGTTGTCGTCGACTATACGTCTAATATGATGGGATCGGGCTTTACGTTTGAGAATCCTAACGCAACCGGCGGCTGCGGTTGCGGCACCTCATTCTCGGCTTAAAGCGAATTAAAACAGTGACCGCGGACCCGCTCAATTGTGCGGGTCCCTTATTTTTTGGAAACGTTAGCCGATTGCTTCTTTCATGGGTTATCGAAGACAACTGAAGGAACGCAAACGGCGGAGACGAGATAGGCGAAACGGGACCGGAGGGCCAGGGCCGGTTCACCCGTGGGAGTACGGTCGGAAACCAACGTTTGCGCTCGTCCCCCAAATCTGGCACAATCTTCTTGGCCCATTCGATACACCAAGACAAACGGGGCCGTTTGTAAAATCCAAAAAGCTGGTTTCAGGAAGTTTTCGTGGTTTCGCCGTGTGCTTTAAATAGGTGGCCCGGTTCACTGGTTTCCGCCCTCAACCTACCGGCCTTGTAAGCTAAGGAGATAAAGATTGATGAAATTAAAGAAGATCGTGTTTCTTGCGGCCGTTGCATTTTCGCTAGCCGCAGGAATTGGTGGAAACGTTTTTGCTCAGGAAAGGCCGAGGCTGGTCAAGACCACTTCAAGCCGACCGACAAACCAACCGCCAGCGACTTCTAAAACGGAATCGACACCTGCCCAGCTCGATTCAAGCTCATATTCCCGCCCGGTACTTACAACAAACATCGAGGTAGTTAAAGAAAGTCAGCCCCTGGTCAAGAAGACCGGGATGGCTTCGCCCGTCGAGATGACCTCGGCGGCGATGGCAAGGTCCGTTTATGGATCATCGGTCAGCGACAAGTTGATGAAGGGTATCCGTGACCGGTATGGAATTCCCTATCTTTACGGCGCGACCGGCCCGAACCGCTACGACTGCTCGGGTTTTGTGTGGAGCGTTTTCCATGACGCCGGTATCGATTTTGAGCGAACAAGTGCCCGAAGCCTCTGGGAGCAAAGCGTCCCTGTGCAGGGCGATGAGCGGTTCAAGTTCGGAACGCTTGTATTCTTTAACAGCCTCGGACACATCGGGATCGTGGCTGATGAAAACGGTTTCTACCAAGCGTCGTCAAGCAAAGGAATCACCTATTCGAAATTTGAAGGTTATTGGGAAAAACGTATCATAGGTTTCCGTCGCCTTCCCGCAATGAAACAACCCGCGAAATAGTTACCATGAATTAGAAAAAAGCCCGAGTCATTATTGACTCGGGCTTTTTTGTTGTTTATCTATTAACTAATAAACCCGGGCCGCGTCGCACTATCACTGCATTCGTAAACCACGGTGATCTTGTCCGAGGCGATGTAAATGGTCTTGTCGTCGTCGTCCTTAATTTCAAGTATCCCGCCTTCAATGCCGATGACATGACCGCGATATACCGCATTCGAACTACAAGTAACATCGATCTTTTTACCCACGCATCGCTTTAACAACTCTTCCATATTAATTTAATTAAACTCGAATCCATCCGATCTGTCCAACTCTAAAACTTCGGAGATCTGCGGCTAAATTTTAGCGAAATAAAATTAATTTTGTCATTTTCGGTCAGCCTGACCGAAGGAGCGGTCATTTAGAAAAAATAATGTTGACACTGTTTTTGTCTCGTTATACCTTGTTTGTGGATGTCATAATCCCGCCAAATTTCTCACCCAAAACGGCGTTCAAAAATAAGACTTAATCCCCCACTTCAGAGGTCTCAACAATGACAAAATTTTTGATCCTAGCGACTATCGTTGTCGCGTCCCTAGCTTCCGTATCGATCGCTCCAGAAAAAACACACGGCCAAAAAGTGCTCATCCAACATGCCGCCCAACCGATCCCGAATCGCTACATCGTCGTCCTCGACGAGAACGTCGTTCGCAAAGAGGCTGTCGGTCCTGAGATCGAAGCACAAGCGATCTTTTTATCGAGCGCTTACGGCGGCAATGTTAAGAAGGTCTTCGCAGATGCGATAAAAGGATTTGTGGTTGAGATGTCGGCCACACAGGCAAAGGATATGAGCATCGACCCATCGATCAAATCGATCGAAGAGGACGGCTACATCGGTATTTCTTCGACCGAGACAAACGCACCCTGGGCGCTCGACCGCATCGACCAGCGAGCCCTGCCGCTCGACACGACCTACAGTTACACGGGCAGCGGAATTGGAGTGCATGCCTACATCCTTGATACAGGGATCAATGTCACACATGCCGAATTCGGCGGACGTGCAAGCGTCGCATACGACCCGCTTGGCGATGGCCAGAACGGTATCGACTGCAACGGCCACGGCTCTCACGTCGCGGGACTTATCGGCAGCTCGACGTACGGTGTCGCGAAGAATATCACCTTGCATTCGGTTCGCGTGCTTCCGTGCGACGGAGTCCACGGCCAGATCTCGGATCTTGTCGACGGCATCAGCTGGGTTGCAGCCAATAAAATACGACCGGCCGTTGCGAATATCAGCATCACATCTGCCGGCACTTCGTCGGCCCTTGAAACGGTTCTTACGAATGCGATCGCTTCCGGCGTCACATTTACGATCGCCGCCGGGAACAGCAATGCGGATGCGTGCGGCTACACTCCCGCACGTACACCAGCCGCGATCACCGTTGGGGCAACCGGCAGCACCGATGTTCGGGCCGGGTTTTCTAACTGGGGATCATGCGTCGACATTTTTGCACCAGGCGTTTCGATGACCTCCGCGTGGATCGGAAGCGACACAGCATTGAATACTATTAGCGGTACGTCAATGGCGTCGCCGACAGTAGCCGGCGTTGTCGCTCTTTACCTTGAGACGCATCCTAGTGCGACTTCAGCCGCAGTATGGGATGCTCTGAACGGTTTCTCGACCGCCGGAGTCGTTACCGGCCTCGACGCAGCCTCTCCGAACAAACTTCTCTTCTCATCGGTAAACGGAACACCGCCCCCGCCGCCGACCCCCACGCCGACGCCTGCACCGACACCTACGCCGACGCCGACTCCTACTCCTACTCCCACCCCAGCTCCGACTCCATCGCCTACGCCAAGGGCTCGAGTGACGGTGCGGAAACGGCTGCAGAACGTTTCCGGGGCCTCGTCAAGCGTAGCGTTTCCTTATGACGCGACCAATCTGTCAACCGCGAGTTTCGCCCTTACCGATAATACTGCCTACGACGATCCGAACGTTGTCGTAAACGGGTCACAAAGCAATGTGACCGTTACCGAAGAGGCTGTTGTAGGATGGCAGTTGACCGCTGTTGACTGTGTCGAGGTTGCCGGGACCGGCGGCACATCTGTGCCGGACACGACTGTCGATATTCTCCGCCATAAGGCAAACATCGTTGCTCAGCCCGGCGAGCAGGTCACCTGTACATTTACTAGCCAACCTCTCGCGCCCACAGCTGCACTCGTCTCTATCGCTGGACGCATCGCGACTAAAGACGGTTTTGGTGTTGGCGCGATCACCGTTACCCTGACCGACGCCGGAACGGGCGAGGTTCGAACTGCAACTACGAACAGTTTCGGCTTTTACTCGTTCAGGAACGTTCTGATCGATCACCTATATGTGGCCGTTGCACGCGAGACCAACAAGATCGCGATCACTGCAAATTCGCGAACGTTAATGCTTTCAGATGATCTCACCGGTCTTAACTTTATTGCCTCGAGACGATGATTTGAAAACCAGCCACAAACAAAGGTAAAAACAACCGCAAATTGTTTTTTGGGCCGAGAGCGATCTCGGCTTTTTTGTTGTTGTGGATCAAGGTACTTTATCCCACAAAGGGTTGGCATTTTCCGGAACTTTTTTTGGAATAGTTGCTCCATTATCAGTTTCCTAGGCAAAACAGAGAAATAATGCGTTCTATTTGGAATTGCATTTTGGTTGGACCGGACACCTCGGAGTCCGCTCGCTAAGGGTGATGTGCGTCTGTAAAGACGGGGCGTATATCGAAAAACTTAGTCTTGGTAGCACTTTTTTCGGGTGGGCTGGTGACGAAAAATCTGGACGGCGTGTTTTTTTTTCTGGAAATTTTCGCTATTCGTGATATATTCGTTGCATACAAAAAGTCAGGTTCATCCTAGCTCGACAAGTATTTGTGTGATTTTCAAGCGTTTCTAGCGCGATTTCTGTCGGCCTTTTGCAGATCGGACGAAAGTTTGTTCTACAGCAAAAAGGCCGGTTGAGGCGTAACTGATCGCTTCCGAGCTGCGAAAAAAGTTCTTGACAATAAAAAAAAGAAAGTGTTAAACACTTTCTTATAGTTTTAATTTAGAAAGTAGGAGGCCGACCGCGGAAGAAGCGGATTCGGACGAGAATTAGTCCACATTGACGGTGAAAGCGTGGCTAATTTCGGCAAAACTAAAGGTTTCGACGTGACCGGAGCGGAGATCGGAACCAATTTTAAGGAGTTAAATTATGAAGTTTCCACAGCTTTTGAAAATTCTTGCTTTGGGTCTGGTGATTACCGCCGGAACATTTACGAGCGCCTTTGCCCAGGCTCAGGGTGCTCAAAACACTGAAAACATCCTAGTGAATTCGTTGGTAATTCCGATGGACAACACTAGTCAAGGACCCGCGGCAACCGGAGCTTTCAACCTCCGCGCGTACGGCCTTGTAAACCGATTGCTGCAAAATAACATTCCTGTTAAATGGGCGATCAAATTCAACAAGGCAACGAAGGACGCTACCGACTTTACGGCAACGGCAACCCGAGTCGCTGGCAATGACGGCGTTGCGAGTGGCTCTGTGAATTTCGCGGGGGGCCCCTTTATCGTCGCTCCTGAGTACGCTGCATTGGCGACCGCTCAGATCACTGCATTCAACAACGTTGTTGCTGGAACGACAGATGATGTCACTGTTTACCAGGTGACCGCGCCCACTGTCGCTGACATCAGGTACACGTTGGTCCATAAACCGCAGATTGCGGTCGGTCCTGACGGCGGTAATTTCGGCACAGGTGTCGACCAATCGATCTTCGATGAAGCTGGTATTCCGAACTATACCTCGGTTCCTGACGACTTGGTAAACAGCAATTCATGCTTCACGCTTGCGGTTCAAGCCCACTCTGTTTCGTCGACTTTTGTTAACAATTATCGAAATTTTGTTAACAACGGCGGCAACTTGCTTCTGCAGTGTGCCTCGATCAACACGTTTGAAAATAACGGTACCGCAGCTGCCGGCCCTGGGCATTTTCAGGTCAGTAATAACTATTCCGTTTACGGAACAAACGATGGTACGGAGGTAACTGGAACTCCGGTGTACCCGAATCCAGGAATGCCGTTCAACCAGTTTATTGGTGACCTGAACGGAAATCAAGATGGAGCAATCACGGACTTCTTCTCGGCCAGCGCAAACTTTATCCATGGCAACCTAGTCGCCGCGGCCCATAGTAACGGCACGCCCAACGGCGGCAGCAACCCCAATTCATACATTGCGACCGTTTCTGACTTGTTTGCATCGGTTGGCGGTCATGTTTTCGAATTGGGAGGTCATGACTACAACCGTAACGGCGGTAACACAGTTCTTGGTAACATTAACGGAAAGCGAATGATATTAAATACTATCTTCGTCCCGGTTACCCGTCCTTGTTCGACCTTGAGCGTGCCTTCGGTTGAAGGATACAAATCGGTTGCATTAGGACCGACTGGTCCCAATGGAGACGTGAATGGAAACGGTCAGCTCGATTCGGGTGATACTGTCATCTGGACGGTGACCTACATCAATCGTGGTCTTGCGCCGGCTTCGAACTTCCAGATCGCCGATGTGATCCCGACAACGCCGGCACCTGGATTCACCCTCAATACAGCTGTAGGTATCACGGTTACGGGCACGGGAACGGGAACGTCAGCTTTGACCGTAGCAACCGCCAATGCAGGTTACAACGGAGCGGGTAATAATAACCTCCTCAATGCAGGCGGGGTTCTCGACGCGAACGGCAAGATCACGATAACGATCCCGACCAAGCTCGGCGCTAACGCACCGGCAGGAATTTGGGCCAATCAGAGCTCGGCGACCGGTACCAATGTGTCGGGAAATGTTTTGAGCGATGATATCGACCAGAATCATCCGGTTACGTATCCGGGCGGAAATATCAACCCTCCGTCCAATAGCGTTCACCAGATCATTCTGCCGACTATTGACCCCACTCTGGTAAGCACGTTCCGTGTGACTGCAGCCCAGGCTTCGGTAACCGGACGCGTATTGACACCGGGTGGTTACGGCTTGGGCCACGCTCAGGTCACGATCGTTAATCCGGCAACCGGAGCGAGCAAGTCGGTCTTTACGAATCCGTTCGGCTTCTTTACCATCACTGGTATCGATGTAGGCCAGCTTTATTCGGTGGCGGCGAGTGCAAAGGGATATGAGTTCCCCGACGCGCACTCGTTCGTTGTCAATGAGGATGTGGCAGGCCTTGTATTCACGGGTTCATACCCTGCGGACGTTAAGGACCCGATCGACACTCCAGTGAAAACGGGATTGCCCCCTGCTAAGTCAGCCCCGGCTCCGGCGTTGAAAACCCTGACAAAGGGCTCGACCCGGATCGCGTACTAGGCTGACAGGAAGGTAATTTAACTTCGAGGCGGGTGAGTAACATCACCCGCCTTTTTTATGTT
>JBDTZW010000426.1:0-2597 GCA_040004905.1 Acidobacteriota bacterium | reverse complement strand
AAGGATTGAAAAGGAATAGATATCTCGAGGAAGCGCTCGGTTGAAGTCATATACAATCAAAATAAGCTGCAGGCATGGAGATGAGGTTGGATGTCTGTGCGATGGATGGATATAGGCGTGTATCGAGGAAAAGGCCGTGCCTCATCTGCGGAAAACCGGATTGGTGCAGCACAATAGCTGATGAGACGATCTCATTCTGTGCCCGCTCTGTCTTGAACGCGGATCGAATCAGCAAAAATGGCTGGGGTGTTTACTACAATCAAATTTCCGATCTGCCTTTCAAACGCACATCCTTCGGGACCCCTAAAAATCGAAAGCGATCTATTTCAAATATCCTTAGTCCATCGAAAACAAGGGACGAAGTTTACCAAAAACTGATAGAACTCTCCCCCGCAGCTCTTAGCCATGAGATCGTGTACGGCCGAGGCGGTTTGCGTGAGCGAAATATTGACAGCTATTCCCAGTACGGAAGTCTTCCGAGGACCGTTGGAGGACGAACCGAATTGGTCGAGAAGCTGGTCGAAAGACTTTCCAAAATCACTACATTCGAAGGTATACCCGGTTTCTGGAGAAACAAGTGCGGAAGACTTCGCCTTTGGAAATTGTTCGATTTCGAAGACGGCATGATGCTGATCCCGTTTGTCGACGCGGCCGGCCTAATTCAAGCATGCCAGATCAGATTTACGCGATGTGTGCGAAATAGGTCGGGAAAGTATGTTTGGCTCTCATCCGCTAAACAACTGCTCGGGAGCAGTCCCGGTTCGCCGCTGCACCATGCCGGTCCGGGCACACATTTGAATCAACCGGTTCTCGTCACCGAAGGTGCGCTCAAAGCCAAAACCGCACAGGATCTTCTCCCTGCTAAGTACGTGGTTGCGAACAGTGGTGTCGCGACCTCTCACCGGCAGATCGTGGAAACCGCAAGGAAAAGGCCGCTCGAAATCGCCTTCGACAACGACAGTTTCACAAATCCCAATGTTGCACGCGCCCTTGCCAACCTGGTAGGCCTTCGGCGATTGGATCAGAAAAAGTTCGAATATGCCGATGACACCCGAGTTATTACGTGGGAAAGAACAACCAAGGGCATTGACGAAGCATTGATGGCTGGCCTTTGCCTAAGTTACCTCACCGTCCGCGAATGGATGCAGAGCCTGACGCCCCAATGCCTTGAACAAGCAAATCTGCAACTATCAATGCTGTCCGGGAAAGGAGCGGCTGGCAGTCCGCAACATGGACCGATCAAAAGAACGATTGCATCTCTTTCACGCTCTCGTTGAACGGATCACCGCGATCATCGATATTGAAAAGAGATCTATTACAAACAGGGAACTCCTCGACATTTGTTCCACTTTCGGAGTCGAGACCCTTTCAAACGAACCACACCTTTGTCACGAGATCGCGGAAGCATCTTTCAATCTTCTTCTTAGTCGCAAATACGCAAGAGAGCTTCTTGATTCAAACGATCCAACTAGGGCGTGTTCTGAAATTCTACGTCACTTGGAGAAACGTCTTCCCACGCAGACATGGCGCAGTTCAAGGCAGGCGGAATACCAACAATTCTCGACTCCCGCGCCTATCGCATATCTCGCTGCTTACTTACTGAATCTGAAGAGCACCGATACCGTTCTCGAACCGTCATGCGGCACCGGCAGCCTTGCCGTGTGGGCGCACGCATGCGGCGCGATCGTTGTGACCAATGAGATCGATACTCGGAGATGCGATCTTGCAAGGCTGCTCGGATTCGACCCGACCGAACACGACGCCCAGTTCATCGACGACCTCATGCCGGAAAGCGTGATCCCGAACGTTATCCTTTCCAATCCTCCATTTTCGTCAACCGGTGGGCGAGTCGCACGAAATCAATATAAGTTCGGTTTTCGACATGTCGAATCGGCTCTAAGGCGCTTGGGCGAGGGCGGGCGCTTTGCCGTAATCCTGGGCGAGAACGGGTCGGCAAGCTCTCGCGCCGGGAAGAGGCTTTGGGAGAGCCTCTTGCCCGATATTCGCGTATCCGTTTTTATAGAATTGCCCGGGCGCGAGTACTACCGAAACGGAACGACCATCTGCGTGACGCTTATCCTCGGACGCAAAATTAGAGAGCAGGTAGATGACTCAAATCCTGCCGAAGTAAGTACCACAATAATCACTGCTTCATCGGTCGAAGATGCGTTCGAAAAAACTCTCCGCGCCGATCTGCTTTTTTGAACCTCCGAAACCAAAGACAATGTTAGATCATTTGAATTTTTCGGCCGGCTTGCGGCCGCCGGACATTGACGATAGCAACGTTAATAATGAAGTTGCCACTTGTCGAACCCCAACAGATGTCTCGTGCAAGACTGCTCGTGAACCGACCGCGCAGCCGCAGGCATATATTCCTCACTACATCGTCGGCGGGGTCCCGCATCCCGGAGTCATCGTCGAAACTCCGGGCCTCGCGAATGTTGAGCCTCCGCCAATCACTTATTCCCCGCATCTTCCGAAGGAACTTTGTACCAGTGGCAAGCTTTCGGCGATGCAGCTTGAAAGGATCATCTACGCCGGCCAGGCTCATGGACAAAGGCTAGCGGACGGATCGAGGGCCGGGATCAGCATTGGCG
>JBDTZW010000104.1:0-8714 GCA_040004905.1 Acidobacteriota bacterium | reverse complement strand
AACGTTTCGAATCATTTCACGCTATTGCGATTAGCAAGTCCGCTATTAAAGCTCTCGTCACGTTTTGAAATACTTTTCGCGAAATAGCCTTAAATGGATGCAAAGACAAACCGTTATGAAAAATATTGTTCAGCTCATCGTTCAAACCATGGCATTCGTTTTCGTCTTCTCGTTCGTTTTTTCGCTATTGAATTATCTATTCGACTGGCACCTCGGGCTTAAAGGTCAAGAAGTTCCAGGCGACCCGCGGGCTGCGGTCCTGTTTTTGGGAATCGGGCTGGTTTGTGCGGCAATATCTTATCTCTGGGGACGAAAACCGGCGGCGGCTAATCGGGTTCATCGGTCGGAGGTTTAGCGTTAAGTGCGTTTGAGATCTCGTTGTAAACGAATTTATCGGTGTATTGGAGGTATTCGATGAGAATAAGCGATCGGCGAATGCGCTTGTCGACGTCAGCAGCCATATCGATCAAGCGGATCGAAAGGGGCTGATTGCCGGGCGTAAGTGCCCGAAACAGTTTTTCGCCCTCGCGGTCCCGACGCATCACCTCTTTCAGCTGCTTCGGCAGCGGCAGGCCGTATTTGCTGGTGTCTTTTGTGAGCGAAACCCTCACGTCGTCGCCTTCGGACAGTCCTAGCTGGTCCCTCTGCTTCTTACTGACAGTAATAAAGAAATCGCCGGCCTGATCGGAAACAGCGCGCACTGAATCGGTTTCGAATCGTTTAGCCTGCAGACAACCCGTCGAGAATTTCCGCTTAAGCCCAGCGGTTTAACTTTTCCCGCGAAACGCGCAGGATGTACCAGAGCCCCTCACCCTGGCGGCGTTGGAGAGCAGCGCGTCGAAAACTATGGTGTCCGCGGCCTTCTTCATCGTTCAAAATCCTTTGCGCCTACCGCAACGCGCATTACGTTCTAACATGGGTGTTTGCTAAGATAGAGTTAATGGACATGCCCATTCATCCTCTTTTGGACAAGGCTCTCGACGGCGAACGTTTGACGACCGAGGATTGCACCGCACTGCTCGAATCACGCGATTTTGTCCGTATCGGCCTCGCCGCACATGAGATCAGGCTTCACAAGAATCCCGGCGATATTGTCACATATATCATCGACCGGAACATCAATTATACAAACGTCTGCAACGTCGTCTGCACATTTTGTGCGTTCTATCGACGGCCGGGAAAGCCCGACACTTACGTGCACTCGATCGAAGAGATCGAAAAACGCATTGATGAGACAATCACTCTCGGCGGCACTGGCGTCTTGATGCAGGGCGGGTTGCATCCGGACTTTAACATCGAGTGGTACGAGGACCTTCTCTCAACGCTGCACGCAAAATATCCGAAGTTCCAGCTCCACTGCTTTTCGCCGCCCGAGATACACAACATTCATCTCATCAGCGGCCTCGATTACGAGACGATAATGCGCCGATTGAAGGCAGCCGGCCTAAATTCACTTCCCGGAGGCGGCGGCGAGATCCTCGATGACGAAGTACGAAAACGCGTGTCGACAAAATGTACGACGCAGGAGTGGCTCGACGTAATGCGTGCAGTTCACAAGGTCGGACTGATCTCGACCGCGACGATGATGTTCGGGATCGGTGACAAGATCGAGCACCGTGTGCGTCATCTTCAACGCATCCGCGACGTCCAGGACGAAACCGGCGGATTTACGGCATTCATTCCGTGGACATTCCAACGCGAAAACACGGCGCTCGGACGTAAGATAACCGAGGAGCCGACCGGGATTGACTATCTCCAAATGCTCGCGGTCTCGCGGCTATTCCTCGATAACGTGCAGCACATCCAGGCATCATGGTTGACCCAAGGATTGAAGCTCGGCCAAGCTGCCCTTCGCTTCGGTGCCGACGATATGGGCTCGATCATGATCGAAGAGAACGTCGTCTCGGCCGCCGGAGCCAAAGCTCAAGCCAACGAACGCGACCTCCGCTACCAGATCCGCGAAGCCGGCTTTGTCCCCCAGCAAAGAGATATTTTGTATAACTACGTCAACCGCGACGGCATCGATGACATCGACAAGAGCGATTCAATGAAGTTAAAACAATTGAGCGTGGCTTTTGCCGACTAAAGCAGGTGCTTACTCCTGTAATAGATACCTTACATTTCAGCGTGATCTATTGGCGGTTGTCGTTACCATTCCTTTAAGCTTCTTGTTCGCCGGATTTTTTTAGGTTTGGATTGTGGAAGCGCCTCTACTGCCTTACCGTGGGAGGAAACCTTAGAGGGCCTAGCCGCATTCGGAGGGATACCGTTATTTTTTGGTCTTTTTTGGTCGGTTCCATTGTCCATTGCTCGCAGGCAAACTGGACAGCAAAGCCGAGAAAAGTAGTTCGTGTCAACTTGTCAAGAACTGCTTATAGTAAGTTTATGAAGAATCTTCCCGGCGGAGAATTTAAGACGCATCTATCTGAAGTACTTAAAAAGGCGCAGCAGGGCGAAAGTTTTGGGATCACTTACGGTAAGAGCAAACGGCTCGTTGCTGAGATCAACCCTCCAAAGAAAAAGACTACAAAAAAGAAACGTAAAATTGGCATTATGGATGGGAAGCTCGAGGGTGTTTGCGGATAACTTCGAGATGACCGACGAGGAGCTGCTCGATCTTCGCGTATGAACTACCTGCTGCTGAACACGCATACATTTCTTTGGTCCTATGCGCACTCGAAACGACTTCCACCGAAGTATAGCGCCCGTCTCCCTAGCTCTATCAACTTTTGAGGCTGAAATAAAAATCCCGCGTTCTGCTTAAATCTTCGGAGCAGACAGTGGCTTGGAGGGGAATCATGGCGAGTTTTTATAATGCGGAGACTAAGGAGCCCATCGATACGATGTACATTTCGTCGAGCGGGAACGGGAATATTGTGCTTACCGGGGCGCCATTTTCGATGCGCGGGGATGGTGCCAAGGTCGAGGTCGCAAATGGTGTCGGCAAGGCCGAAAAGGTCACCCTTTTGAATCCTGGACCCGGCGAATCCCGTTGGAAGTTCACCGGATTGAAGCCCAACTCGACGATCCTTGCGACGGATAGCAAAAACAATATTCTGAGGCAGATCCCGGTCAAGCAGATCAGCGAAGCCGGTTCATATACCGCGATCAACAAGCGTTTTCACGGACGCAATATGAAGGTCGAGCTCGACGATCACATCGACTCTGTCTGCTTTGCATCGGACAAAGACAACGAGGGGATCTCTTTCGTACCTAAAAGCGTAGGCGAGTTGCAGGCGGCGATCACTGATACACAGCTTTTTCACCGCGACGACAAAGCAGATTTTTTTGGCAGAAAGGCGTCATCTGCCACCATCGGCGAAGGCTACCGCTAGGTAAGCACGCCGAGCCTTCATGTCGCGATCAGCAGCGAGATATCGAGCGTCCACATAGACAGTTGGGCGTTCCAATTCCATTCGCCGGACGGCACTTTGATAATCGGGCCCGACGCAGGCCAGCACATTGTCGATGAATTATGGTTCCGGCTGCCGATGACGTGGCTTCGCCGACATGACATGCCTTTTATTGCGTCTGTCCTGCAGGCTCTTCATCCTGTATTGCCTAATTCGCTGAACGGCTATCAGCCGCGGCTCGGCATTCGCGTTGAACTCGGCGGAGCGACGTCGGATTTTCGTAAGGGGTCGGCGAGATTGACCTTCGAGACGACAGTTGATTTCACACTCTCCGCCTCTGAGCGAATCAGAAGTGTCGGTACTCTTCGCCTGCTCAGCGGTGGCGACCCCAATCGTTCGCCCGATTGGGTGCTCGGCCCTCAGGGCCAGGTCTCATGCCGTGACCTTTTGTGCAAAGACACATCCGAAAGCGTGATGCTTTATTTCAACGCTACCAAGAAGTGAAATTTTGCACTCAGTCATCCTTTTACAAGCGTCCGGTCTCCAAGCTAAGACGCAATTTTTCCCTCTGTTTTTGATTCGCAGTTGAATAGGCCTTGATTTATGAAACCCTGCATTTTAGGAATACTTTTGTGTGTAACAACTCTTTTCGCTCAGGATAAACCCGCGAATCCGCCCGAGATCTCGGTCCGCATAATCAAAGCTGCGGGAAACGTCTATTTTCTCGATTGTGTTGACGGCTTCGGTGGCGGCAACGTCGCCGCCTCGATCGGGGATGACGGGATATTGATCGTCGACGATATGTACGCCGCGATGGGGCCGAAACTACTGGCAGCGCTAAAGACGATCTCCGACAAGCCCGTCCGAATAGTGCTCAATACCCACTTTCACGGCGATCACATTCAGGGGAATAAAAATTTTCAGAAAACGTCCGTTATCATCGCCCACGAAAATGTCCGCAAGCGTCTGCTGGTTGCCAATACGTCCGCCAAGCCGACCCTCGACATGCTTCCGGCTGTCACATATTCCGACCGGTTAACGATCAACTTTAACGGCGAAGAAGTTCAGATTGTCCATTTTCCCAATGGGCATACCGACGGCGATTCGGTAATTTACTTTACGGAGTCGAAAGTCCTTCATCTCGGCGATATGTTTTTCTTCGAGATGTTCCCGGCTGTCTATGCTGAAGGCGGTGGCAATATACGCCAGCTCGTAGTTAACCTCGACACGATCATTGCGGATTTTCCGGCAGACGCAAAGGTAGTTCCCGGCCACGGTAACCTTGCGACAATGCAGGACCTGAAAAACTATGTCGCGATGTTGAAAAGCTCGATCGCCATCGTCGATTCGGCAATGAAACAAGGCAAAACCCTCGAGCAGGCAACAGCCGAAAAGGTTCTCGCAAAATACGACACTCTTGGGAGCGGCGGCGCTCAGACGACCGATCAATATCTAGCGATGCTATATAAACTGCTCTCGGTGGATAAGAAATAGATCGAAAACGGTCATCCTTGTGAGGGCGAATCTGCAACTTTACCCAACTATTACAAACATTTACTGTCCGACCTGTTACTCTAAGACTGCCGTATTTTAGGTTTATATCATTAACTTAATGCAAAATGTCGTGGCGTTTGAGCCGGTTCGCGAGTCGATCAAGTGGAAGAATGTCGCGATCTTCACATCTTTTCATCTTTTGGCAATACCCTCTTTTTTTACGTTTAGCTGGCCGAATCTGGTTGCTTTCTTGATCGTCTATTGGGTCGTTATTAGTCTCGGCGTAGGTTTGGGCTGGCACCGTTTGCTGACGCATCGGAGCTTCAAGGCGCCGAGGTGGCTCGAATACACCCTTACGGTCTTTGGTTCGATGTCGCTGCAGGACCCGTCGAATAACTGGGTGGCGACGCATCGCATCCATCACGCGTTTACCGAAAAAGACGGCGACCCGCACTCGACCCGCCGTGGTTTTTGGTGGGCGCAGTCCGGATGGATACTTTGGGGAACAGGGCTCGATCACGACGAGGCGACGATGAAACGCTATGTGCCCGACCTGCTAAAAGACAGATTCCACGTCCTGATCTCGCGCTATTTCTATGTCCCGCTGATCATTTCGGCTGTGATCCTGTTTGCGATCGGCGGTTGGACGATGGTTGTCTGGGGCGTTTTTCTTCGCACGGTCATCGGATGGCATACTACATGGTTCGTGAACTCGCTTTCGCATCTTTATGGCAAGCGGCCGCACGCGACGACGGACGATTCGACCAATAACTGGTTTGTCGCGATCCTGACCTTTGGCGAGGGTTGGCATAACAACCATCACGCGTTTCCGACCTCGGCCCGCCACGGCCTGAAATGGTACCAGTTCGATATGAACTGGATCACTATCCGGGTTTTCGAGCGTCTCGGGTGGGCGGAGAAGATACGGCTGATCGACACCGCGCGCACCGTGGTCGAATTGAAACAGGCCGCGTAAAGTATTATATTCGCCCTGAGGAGGCCGAATATGACCCAAGATTCGCAAAATTACACCGAGTTCTGGGATTTCTACGTTTCGGAACACTCGCAGCCACTAACCCGGATCCTCCATTTTGCCGGCACCTCACTCGGGATTCTTTTGGCGATATTCTTCGTTGCCCGGGGACAATGGTATTTCTTTCCGGTGTTTTTCGTGGTTGGATATGGCTTTGCCTGGTTCGCCCATTTCGTTATTGAAAAAAACAAACCCGCCAGTTTTCGCTTTCCCTTCTGGTCATTTATCAGCGATTTCAAAATGATGTGGTTTATGATCAACGGCCGCATGCATGGCGAGGTCGAACGCACTAAGAAGCACGCCTTGCTGAACTAGATCCAGGTGGGACGATACAAGAGCTCAATCCTAGCAAAATGATCTAAACCGTATTTAAGGGTCATTGACAAAATTTGAGATCAATTCCAGCGACCGATCGTATCGATAAGACACGTTGAAATGCCCGTCGTCAAATTCTTCGTGAATATGGCGAACGTTAAAATCCGTCAGCCGCTTGCTTAGGATACGAGCACCCAGATCGAGTCCGAATTCATCCCGTGTTCCGGCGTCTAAATAGAGCAGAGAAAGGCTTTTCAAGCTTTCCACATGCTTTTCTACAAGCCGGACGGGATCGTGCTCCAGCCAGCGATTCCAAACATCCGCCCGCATCTCACCGGTTTGTAAGTCGAAAGGCAGGTCGATATCGGAGCCGTTCGGGGAATAGCAGGCGCTCATCCCGATCGTGTTGACGGCAGCAAAATCGTCTTTTCCTTTTTTTTCGTTTTCCCAAAATCGCTTCATGAACGCCTTCGGGTCGGCCTTCATCACTCGAAAAGCTTTGGCAAAATCGCCCGGATAACAGTATTCGAAATATGCATCCCCGCTGATCGACGCAATCAGTCCGAAAAGGTCGGCGTGCCGCATTCCTAAAATGAGCGAACCGTATCCGCCGGACGATTTGCCCATCGCCGCTCTCGAATTTCGGTCGCGGCGCGTGCGAAACAGGCCGTCCACATGCGGCACGATCTCTTGGGTTAGGTAGTCTTCGTAACGCCCGGTCGCCGTGGAATTGACGTATTGAGAACCGCCGTAGTAAGTAAAGCAATCGGGGAGAACGACGATCATGGGTTTGATAGTGCCGGCCGCGATCAGGCGGTCCATCCGCTCGGCAAGATTTGGCACGAACGCGCTGTCGTTCAATTGCATTCTCCCGCGGCCCGCGAAACCGGACAGGCAATAGACACTCGCGTAGTCGGACCCGCTTTCGTTGTAATCCGGCGGCAGGTAGATGATCACTTCGCGGACGCTTTTGTCACGCAGAGGATTGCCCTTTAGCACCTCACTTTCGTGGCGAAGAGTCACGACGCTCCCCGCTGGATGGTCTTGGTTCAACATATTCTAATTTCCGCGATTATAGCGTAGAATTCGGGATTATGTTCGCAGGCGATATCGCGGTAAATCCGAATAACCTGAATTCGTCTCTCGAATTCCTGACGGCTATAGTTACGCCTACGCTATTGATAAGCGCTGTCGGTTCGCTCGTACTTTCGACGTCAACCCGGTTAGGACGGGTGGTCGATCGTGTTCGTGACCTTGAGCGACGCCTGGGAGAACTGATCTATGTAGAAGACAAATCGGAAGTTCCGCTTTACGACAAACGTGTTGAGGTCATTGTAGATCTGCTCGACAAAGCGACAAGCCGTTCGAGAATTCTACAGCGTGCACTGGCTACGTTTTATTACAGCATCGGATTTTTTATTCTGACGAGCGTATCGATTGCAGTTGCGAGCCTGCTTGGCGTATATCGCTGGCTCCCGATCCCGATCGGTGTCGTTGGAATAATGTTCGTATTTTACGGGTCCATTCTGATGATCCGCGAAACACGGATGGCAACTGCAACCGTAAACGCCGAGATGGATTTTACCTGGGAGCTTGCCCGCAAGGTCGCCCCGAAAGAGGTAGTGAGCAAATATGCGACCCGTGGAAAACGCGGCGGAATGACTCCCGCAAAATTAAAGAATGCCCCCAAAGTATCTAACACTCTTGGCGGAGACTAAGCTTCGCGATCGGGTCGAACAGCTCGAAGCGATGCTAGGCTCGTGTAATATTTGTCCGAAGGATTGCGGAAACGATCGGTTGAACGACGAGATCGCCGCATGCTACTCTGGCCGGCTGCCGATCGTCTCATCATACACGGCGCATTTTGGCGAAGAGCCGTGTCTCTCGGGAACAAAAGGCGCAGGAAATATCTTCTTCGGCAACTGCAACCTTCGCTGCGTCTATTGCCAAAACTACCAGATCTCGCAAACCTGGAAAGAGCAGAAAAAGAATGAAATAACCCACGAACGGCTAGCCGAAATGATGCTCGAACTGCAAGACCGCGGCTGTCACAACATCGGCTTTGTCTCGCCGACCCATTTTGCCCCGCAGATGGCTCGTGCGATCTTGATCGCCGCGGAAAAAGGTTTGCGATTGCCGATCGTTTACAACACAAACGCCTACGATTCGGTCGACGTTTTAAAGCTTCTGGATGGCATCGTCGACATCTATCTGCCGGATCTGAAATACGCCGATTCCGTTGCCGGATTTCAGTATTCGAAAGTGCGCAATTACAAGGAGCATGCGCGTGCAGCGATCAAGGAGATGCATCGCCAAATGGGCGCCGAGCTGATCGTTGACGAGAACGGTTTGCTGCAACGAGGTCTTTTGATTCGCTTACTTGTTTTGCCTAATGACATTGCCGAGATCGAGAAAAACTTACTCTGGATACGTGATGAGCTCTCGCCGAAAACGGCGATCTCTCTGATGGCCCAATACTACGCCACTAACAAGGCCGCGACCGACGATCGCTACATCCT
>JBDTZW010000312.1:0-2604 GCA_040004905.1 Acidobacteriota bacterium | reverse complement strand
CGCGATTCGAAATGCAGGACGGTCATGTTCCCTTTGTGGTCGGTGAATTCGATCGTGTCTTCGCTATTGTCGGTATCGTACTGGACCTCGATCCCGTGGGTATCGTGCAGCTCGTCCGACATCGTCTTGGCCTCGCCGTGGTTGTCGTAGCTCCGGTTGACGGTGACAACGCGGCCGTTGACTGACAGGCCGTCAAAAACGCCTTCGCGACCCTCTTCCGCAACCTCGCCGTCGCGCCTGAAAAGCTCAAATCTCGCCCGCCGGCCCTTATTTCTCGCAGTAAAATCGGCCAGATATTCAGCCCATGTCGATGGTTCGATCAGTTTCTTTACGGTCATAAAAGATCCTCCCGAGATAAGCAGTTGATTTTCCGATAGTCTCGTTCATCAAACGCAATTGTGCAAACCAAGTGTTCGCTGCCTGCTCATAGGTCTCCGGTCTCACGCCGCTTTTCCAGTATAAAATCGTCGATCTCAGGCTGTGCCGCCGTAAGAGCCTCATCGATCCAATCGTGAGAAAGCAGGTTCCGCAGAAGTTTTGGCTCGATCTTCCTTAAGCCAAATTTTCGCTCTGGTTGAATAGTTTCTTGTCCGGGCAATTGCAGGTAGATCTCGACAAAGAAATTGACGTCCGTGACCTCAAACCCTTCTTTCGATTCTTCGTCTAGCTTGTCTGTTAGATATTGTTGAATTGCCAAGGTCGCACCGAGGCCGGTTCCCAAAGCCTCGGTTTTAGTATTTCCCTGAGAATCCGTAAAAGTGATCTCTAAACGTGCGATTCGGTCTATATTTATTCGTCTCATGGGTCTTATTTATTCGCTTTCGACCGCCTTTCTCAAAGTCGAGCGGATCCAGCCCGATAGGGTATTGTGGTCGCTTCTTTCCATTGCCTAGGAAAGATTATAAAGGGTATTTTTGCTCGAAGGAAGTGGTTGTATCTGTGGGTAAAACTCGAATATACAGGCTCGTTCGGGAAGGCGTATTTTTTGGAGCAATATCCCGATATAACGTCGATTCTAGGCAGTTGCATCCGTGCGATACCCACAACGACGCAAATTAGACACAAAAGCGGCAGAATCCAAAGTAAGATACTACCAACGCCTTGTAATCCTTGACATTTGCCCCGCAAAAAGTTAATTTCAAGGTTTTCACTTTCGGGTGAATTTAATGGAGAGCAACTATGCCGAAGAGAACATTTCAACCGAACAATCGCCGACGCGCCAAAAAGCACGGCTTTCGCGCGAGGATGGCGACCAAGAACGGACGGGCCGTGATCAAGCGCCGCAGGGCGAAGGGCCGCAAACGCCTAACGGTTCAGCACTATTAAGCTTTCGGCTCCCTAAAGATGCCCGGCTGCTGAAACGCGCTGAGTTTCTAAGGGTTTATGAGCATGGAAAGCGTTTTGAAGGCCGTTTTATGACGGTTTTCATTTTGCCCAACGAACGGGAAGTTCACCGGGCCGGTATTACGGCGACCAAGAAGGCGATCGGCAAGGCCCATGACCGTAACCGCGCGAAACGCCTTTTACGCGAGACATTTAGATTGAGCAAGGCGGAATTGAACGCCATACCCGCCAAACTGGACTGGGTGCTCAACGGGCGGCGAAGCCTGCTGGCGGTCAAACTCGAAAAGCCGCTTGCGGAGTTCAGGGTGATCGCTGAAAAGGTTAGAAAGGCCGGGGAACAAGATCCTTTGCCACAGAGTTCTGAAAAGAAGCCGGATTAGTTTGTGCAGCGATAATTTGCCGCACGCTGAGGCTTCCGGACGTTCTCTGTGGCAAAATAGTTTTACGATGAAATTCCTGGTGCTGGACCTCTTGAGTGTTTACAAGACGTTTATGTCGCCTTTTTTGCCGCCCGCGTGCAGATTTGAGCCGACCTGCTCGGAGTACACCCGGGAGGCGGTCGAGAAATACGGTGCGATTCGCGGAACATGGATGGGCGTAAAACGTATTTTACGCTGTCAGCCGTTTTGTAAGGGCGGGCATGACCCGGTGAAATAAGGCTTGAGCTTTTGAAATGGAAAGTAGTAATAACCAGGGTAACCAGACACGATTTATAACCGCCGCCGTGCTATGCATGCTCGTGCTGTTCGGCTGGTCGTACTTCTTCGCACCGAAACCCAAGCCTGCCGATAATTCCAATACGGCGACAAATGCGAACACTGCCTCGGTAGCCCAATCGACCCCGGCACCTCAGATACAGGAGCCGTCAGCCGTCACGTCGACGCCCGACAACACCCCGAACCGCAGCATCACGATCAAATCGCCTCTTTATCAGGTGACGCTCGACTCCAGGGGAGCAGTCGCGACCAGCTGGATCCTTATAAGGAACAAAACGCCTAAGGAAGATAGGCCGCTCTGGGCCGATGGTTCTACCGACGCGGCCAGGAAACCGCTCGAATTGATCTCACCTGAGGCTTTGGCGAAAACACCTCGCGAAGTTCCATTTCGTCTCTCGACCGATGACCCGAACGTCAACGCGCTGATCAATGACCGCAATTACTCCGTTTCGGAAGGCGGCGAGACGATACAGCTCGCGGACGGACAGGAAAAACAGATCGATTTCACGCTGACCGACGCGAGCGGCGTTGAGGTTAAGAAGAG
>JBDTZW010000001.1:0-8761 GCA_040004905.1 Acidobacteriota bacterium | reverse complement strand
AAAAAAAATCGTGACAAACTTGAGAACATTTGTTAACATTCCATTACAAGAGTTGAAGGCACTACCGTTTAAGCACAATTTCGACAACTTTAGCGTTGGAATTCTCAACTAAGTTATTGCAGGTGTAGCAGTGTTATGCCGCCCTGCGGCCGCTTTTGATATTGTTTTGCGGCCAAAGAACGAACAAGTGGGTTGTAAATCACAGGAAGGAGAATATAAAGTGGCAGCAGCTAAACCAATGACTTTGCAGGACAGGGTCTTGCAGATCGACCACATTCAGGCTCGCCGTTTTTCTAAATTGGCAGGCGATGCTCTGGAGATCGCGACGGAGGGCATCATCAGGCATCTTCGTGCTTGCGTACGCATGGATGTTAATCCTGATGCTTCGGCAGTTCGTGAGATAATCGATGACGCTTTGAACGGCAGACGAGTTTTTGCCGAGACGTCGAACGATCTTTTAGCCGCATAGAAGTTCTTATAATTTTTAGTTATACCAATTGGACCGCTTTTGAGGCGGTCCTTTTTTATTGCCGCGATGTCAGCCGGTAAAGCGTGTACTTGCCAACCACCTCTCCACTGTCGCGTTGATACCATCGGTCAATGTTTTCGAATCGGTTCTCGGCGTCGCTGTAAACGATCAAATACGAAAGCATTGGGCTGTAGGCATTTCCGGGGCCGAATTCCCGCGTGAACCTTTCGAAATCCACCGCCTCTTTTTCAACCTCCGGCATCGTCAGCGGCCTTGCATCGGCGGAGAGCGTCGCGTTGAAGCGATCCCAGCCGAAGAGTGCCATGCATGCCTCAATGTCCTCGCAGCCTGTAAGCAGCCGTTTCAGCCCGGCTCCGCGATAGCCCATAAAATAGAGAAGCTGATAATACCGCCTCCGGTTCTCATCCCATGATTCGACACCGGCAAAAGTATGTTGGTGCCGTGCCCAAAGGACGGGTTGCGGCGCAATCGTCGGCTGGCTGTCAGCCTGGATCGACTCGAGGTTTAGGGTGGTTAGGGTTTTCGCAGTTGCGATGTCGCCGCTGGCCAACTCTCGTAGGCGTTTGTTTACAAGCATCGCGTCATCGCGCTGACCGTTCACGTCATCCCAGAATGATGTTGTCTGGACGGCCTCGACAAATCCCCATAGTACGGCGGCCGAGATCAGGGCCGCCAATGCTGCCCGCGACGGCCATTTCGCGAGATCGACGAAGTGCCGCCACAGGGCCGTCACGAGCATCACGAGGCCCGTCAGGAGCACGTAGTTAATAACGTAATACTCGTAGTGGAACGGCTGCAGTGATCGTCCGGTAAGCACCTGTTGATTGAAAACAAGCACCGGCGACAAAAGCAAAGCTGCGACGAATGCCGCCAGCGGCACCTTAACAAAACCGCGCCAAAAGGCGATCAGCACAAACACGAGAGCAACGACCCCTATGATCTCGACGCGGCGTAATAGGTCGGGGGCGTGCGTTAGAACGAGGAGCTGAGCTTTGTCGGCCATCTTATTGCGGTTGGACAGCAGCCACGTGTACGGTACCAACGCTACCAGGAAAAGTGCTCCGTGCTGTGCAAGATAAAGAAGATCACTGCGCCGACTATCTGAGCGAGACACCAGCACGAAAACGAACAGCCCGCCGACTACCGCCGCAGCTGCCGTCCAAAGGTAGAAATACGAGAAGACCAGTGCCGGGAAGAGCACAGCCGATGCCGCGAGATATATCCACCGCAGCCGTTTTATCGACGAGTTCAGTCCATTCCAGAGGCAGGCAAAATAAGCGAAGAAGAACGGGAACGCGAGGCTCGGGATCGGCCTTCGTAAAAATGGGAAGAACGGATAAGCAGCTCCGCCTTCAAAAAATCCGCTGAGAGCTCCGAGACCGACGATCGCGGCGCTTCCGACCATGACTATCAACGTGCCGGCCATCGACATCAGAGGATCTTCAAGCATCGAGAGCATAAGCCAGTACAACGCGAGCGTTGCGAGAAACGCCGAGGCGACGGATACTACCGGCATGATCTGCGAGGCGTTCAAACCCAATACACGGGCGGGTATCGCCGCCATATACGCCGGCACAAACTGTATCGAGAACAGCGATTCGCTCTGCGGGTTATCGGCGGTGCCGTCCCGGCCGGTGTACGGATCGCTCTGACGCGGACGGCCATCGATCAACGCTTGTAGGAACGAGGCGTATGCCATCTCGTCGAGGTCGCACGACGCAAACGCGCCGTTGTAATCGGCGCCGCGGATGCTCTTTAGATTGAACTGGGGATAGAGAGAGAAGAGCGAGAGGATCACTCCGGCGATCAATCCCGGCAACCAGCGTGTAAGCATAGGCAAAAGAGGGTTAGCTTAGCACAACACAATCAGACGGTGCGATTTGCCGAGCCAAATCGGTTGACGTTAGACTCTAGCCATGAGTTTGAAGGACACGATAGTATCCGACCTGACCGAGGCGATGAAGGCAAAGGAAGCATACCGGCTGTCGACCCTGCGGCTGGTCAAGGCCAACCTGATGAACCGCCAGATCGAGAAAGGCGGCGAGTTGACCGACGACGAGGTAATCAAAGCCCTGCAGAGCCTGGTAAAACAGCGGCGCGATTCGGTTGAGCAGTACGTGAAGGCCGGCCGCGATGAGCTGGCTGCGAAAGAGCAGACCGAGATCACCGTGATCGAGAAGTACCTGCCGCAAGCCGCGTCTACCGCCGAGATCGATGCAGCCGTTGCGGCGGCCGTCGCCGAGACCGGTGCTTCGTCGGTTAAGGACATGGGCCTCGTCATGAAAGCTACGATGGCCAAACTCGCGGGCAGATCGGCGGACGGCAAACTTGTCAGCGAAGCGGTCAAATCGCGGCTGCAGTAGGCTCTTCCTCTTCCGGTTCGGCCTCTTCGGGGTTGCAGTTCGGACATCGCGGAGTTACCTCCCAGATAGTTTCGCTGCGGTCCGGAACGAGCATATCGCACGTTTCGCAGTAGCCGTTGCGGTGCTGGCAGGCGAGATCGTAGGCGGTGCCGCCGGTACGCTCGGTCGTAAACTTAATGTTCGTCTGGCGTTTGCAGATCCCGCAAGATACTTTGCTTCCTTCTGTCAAAGAGATCATTTGTCACCTCGTAAATTTTTCGAGAAGCATACCACACTTGCTTCTTCCAGCCTTTATTTGAACCACACCGCCTGCCATTTCTTCATTTGATCAAGCTCGGTTTGGCGGTCGTTTGTTGCGGTGGAGATAAACTCCCGCAGGTCGTCTGCCGCGTTCAGCTTTTCACCGGCATCCGTTAATAGATCGAGCGCGCCTTCGTGATGGCGGATCGTCTCGAGCAGGAATTCCTTGTCAAAAAGCTGTTCCTTTAACAGATCCAGCTTGTCGGGATCAAGGGTCAGGGCGCCCGTCTTTACGCCGGCCAGATCGGTGTTGATCGACGGCGGAGCCGAGACGAAATCGATCTGGCGAAGCCTTCGCATTTGCTTGATCTCGACCTGATGCTTTGCGATCAGAGCGAGAATGAACCCCTTCAGCTCGGTATTCCCTGCCCTTGTCTGTGCAAGCTGCGCGACGTCTATCACCGCTTCGTGGTCTGCGATCATCGTGTCGAGAAACTGTGCTCCGTACGGCGACCCAGCGGCGTTCGGCGAGGTTTCGATCGAGACCGTGACCGTCCGCGTATGCTCGACACTGTTGCCCTCGCTCTTCGGCAGATCATTCCGCGCAGGCCGACGATCGCACGCACAAAGCAAAACGCTCGCGATCAACATCAGGGCAAATTTCTTCACAGGTCTATTATTCAAAAATAAATATCAATTGTGAATTCGGCCCCCATCATTACTCAACCGCCTGCCGCTATACCTAACTGTGCCCTTCAATGCGGAAAAAGCGCACGGATGGCGGGAGCGATGGGGCACCGGACATGGCCTGACATCCACCGGTTCAGCTCCGGAATCGTCGAGCGTCAGGCGATTGTCCGGTGCTACGCGGGTGCAAAAAGGAGGCGTTGCGGTGCTGCGGCGTGACGTGCTTTTCCAGGCACCGGGAAAACCACGTCGAATCCAGAAAAGCGCGTCGTAGCGAGAAAGTTGGGGCATTTTGCGGCAGAATGCCTATGACACGTCTCCTCGGACCTGTGGCTGACTCTCTTACGTCGGGGAAGTGAAAGTGAGAAATGAGAAATCAGAAGCGAAAGTGGAGGATCCCGCAAAGTCGCAAAGACCGAAGGAAGAAGCGCCAATGAGGAATGAGAAGTGAGATTGGAATGGCGGTCGAGCCCTAGCGTCTCGTCAGTTCCGCTAATCGGTTCCAGCTTGGCGCGCAAAGTAAGCAACATGATATCAACGAAAGACTATTTGTTGCGAGCGAAATGCACAAACCCAATGTCCTGCTCAAAGTGCGAACACTCTTTCGGCATTGGTCTGAAACAGCTTCTTTTTGTCCGCCTTGCTAATGGGGACGTTATCGGTGGCGATGACCTCGGCGACCTCAAATTCGTATGGGTAATCCATCGCATACAGCACGCGGTCGACGCCCAAAACATTTTGCAGAAATGTAATCACAGGAGCCCAAGCCATTCCACTCGTCGTTATATAGAAATTGTCTTTCAAATATTCACTTGGTTTTCGTTTCAGCTTTTCGGCACCATTGCGAAGATTTGACCAGGCTATCGGATTCATATAATCGATTCGATACAACCAGAACGGTAAAGCCTCGCCGCCGTGTCCAAGAATGATTTTCAGCTTGGGGAAACGGTCGAATACACCCGAGCGTATGAGTGCAAGCGCGTGCAGGCCACATTCCGCGCCGAAACCGAGGATAGCTCCCCCGATAGCCCGCTCAACGTAAGGCTGGATCATCGCGGGCGGCGGCGTCTGAGGGTGAAGGTAAATCGGCACATTCAAGGCCTCGGAGGCCTCAAATATATCCCAGAATTTTGGATCGTCCAGAAACTCGCCGTGCGTGTGCGAATTTATGATCACACCTTTGAGACCAAGGTTGCGAATTCCACGCTCAATCTCTTTCGCGGCAGTTTTCGGGTCCTGCGGTGCCGCGGCTGCAAGTCCACTGAAACGCGTAGGGTATTTACGTATAGCTTCGGCGACCTGATCATTTGTGGACGAAGCTAAGGCGTTCGCCGTATCGACATCAAAAAGCTGAACACCCGGAGAAGTGAGTGATAGTATCTGCACATCGATTCCGGTGGAATCCATATCTGCGATCCTTCGTTCGCCAATGTCCGAAAGGCGGTCGATCACCTGGGTCTTGGAACCAATTCGCGCCCATTGAGCAATAAACCCGGGATCATTGATGGACTTGGTAGTGGCTACCTTGCGGTATGTTTCCACAAGCTCGCGCGGGGCCCATGCCTCCTCGGTTGCTATGCGCTTGTAGGGCACCTTTCGCAGAGTTGGACCTCCGTGACCAACATCTGCAGTTTGCGCGGTGACGTCTGTTCGGAAGGCTGCCAATAAAGCAGGCGTAGCTGCGGCATTACGCAAAAATGTACGTCGATTGTGCTTCATACGAATTCCATTCGTAGGCCTTCTTCAAACTGAGGCAAAGACGGTTTCTTCAAAAGCGGAGGTGATCAAATAAGAAATGAGATGTGAGGGACCTCGAAAAGAACTAAAAACTACTCACGAAAAACAAAAAGTTAAAAGATCAAGCTCTCGCGTCTCGTTGGTTCCGCCTTGTTGGTCCGGCTTGGCCCGAAAATCACCCACACAGTAGCGCGGATCAGTGGAAAATAGAAAGCGGAGAATTGAAAATGAAGAGCTCCTATCGGCCTGGCTGACTGTTGGAAAAAGGCGAGACTTTGCCGCTAATCGAAATTTCCAGCGGTCTGCCCGTGGGTTAAATGCGGGATTGGGAAGGAATGGTCTTTAAATACGGTTCAGCGGGAAAGGTGGGGGGGACCAGAAAATACTGGTGAAAACCGGGCCAGCTCCCCTCCCGATCAAGGAGGGGAGCTCTGTCGCGAGCGTTATCGATCGAGAAGCCTGATCGCGGTGTCGAATTTGTAGGAGCTCGTTTGGCCCGTGCAGGCGTTTGTCATTCTTACGCCGCGAATTGTGCGTGCCATATTCGCGCCGAAAGTTACGCTCCATTTGGCTGAAGTTGGGCCGGTGTAATTAGATATCACTCCGATCGACGTCATGAACGGGTCCTGGAGAACGGTGAGTTTATCCACATTCGTTCCCATGATATTTATTTGGTAGCCGTTGCCGCCGTTGCTCCCCGGATGAACCTCGGTGACGACCTTACCGGAATCGACAACGTAGACGTTGGTAACGGCGACTCCGTCCTGGGGTTCGCATCGTACGCGCTGTGCCGAAACGCTAAGAGCGGCCACGACCACTACGAATATTACCGCGAAAAACTGTGTTCTTTTCATGATCTTCCTCCAAGTCTGCTTTATGTTTGAACTTTCGAAAGCGTTCGTTCAAACCATTACGCGGAAATAGGAGGAAATTTGGCTCAAGATAATGCGCGACTGAGCCGCGAAGTGCGTTTTTTTGCAGCACCGACAAGCAGGGCTCTTCCGCTCGGCGACGATAGGTCGCATAGAAACGCGCGGTCTAGCCGAAGATGTTTCGGACCTTGTCCATGAAGGATTCGTCGGAGAACTGGGTGTCTTCGACTTCGGCCAGTTGTTCGAGGAGCTTTCGCTGCTCTTTGGTCAGTGTCTTGGGTGTGACGAGGGTGACCGCGACGAAGAGGTCGCCTTTGCCGCGGCCGCCGAGGCGGGGCATGCCTTTGCCTTTGACGCGGAAAACGGTGCCGGTCTGCGTGCCTGGCGGGACCTTTAGGTCCTCTTCACCGTCGAGCGTCTTTACTTTTAGATCGGCGCCGAGGGCGGCCTGGCCGAAGGTGACCGGAACGGCTGAATAAAGATTTTCGCCCTGCCGCTCAAAGCTGTCGTGATCGGCGACGTGGAGGACGACGTAAAGGTCGCCTGCCGGGCCGCCGCTGACACCGGCTTCGCCCTCGCCGTTGACGCGAAGCCGCGAACCGGTTTCGACACCGGCGGGTATCTTGATCTCAAGCGTTTTTTCCTTTTCGATGCGGCCGGCTCCGCCGCATTTTTTACAGGGGTTTTTAATTATCTGGCCTTTTCCCGCACAGTTGGTGCAGGTGCGAGTGACGCTGAAAAAGCCCTGCTGAAAACGCGTCTGGCCGCTGCCGCCGCAGGTAATGCAGGTCTCGGGCGTGCTGCCCTTTTCGGCACCGCTGCCGCTGCACGCGTCGCATTTTTCGAGGCGCGGTATGCGAAGCTTTTCGTCGATCCCCGAAGCGGCACTTTCAAGCGTGATCTCGAGATCGTATCGAAGGTCGGACCCGCGCTGGACTGTCGTGCGACGCCCGCCGCGTTGGCCGAATACATCGCCGAACCCGAAGATGTCGAAGATGTCCTCGATGTTCGAAAACCCCGCCGCGTCCTGCCCAAATCCGGGGCCGGCACCGACGCCTTTGTGGCCGAATCGGTCGTAGGCGGCCCGCTTCTGCGAGTCGGAGAGTACCGCGTAGGCCTCGGCACATTCCTTGAACTTCTCTTCGGCCTGTGGATCGCCCGGATTTTTGTCCGGGTGATGCTGAACAGCCAGCGCCCGGTACGAACGCTTGATCTCAGCCTCAGTAGCCGTTTTCGTGATCCCTAAAATTTCGTAATAATCTCGCTTTGCCATGAATCGATCAATTTTCCGTTCGCGATCCCAGTGTTCTACGTTCGAAACCCACGTCTAACTCAAAATCCAGGATCCGCGGCCAAATCCAAATCAAGACAGCGCCAGCTCAAATCAATGAACTGACGCTTTGTTAGTTATATTATCGCCGTTTTTGCTATTTTTCTCAAGAACGCAGAACTAAAACGAAGTCCTAACAGCTAAGCCTTGTTTAGTCGAGCCTTTCGCCTATCCAGTGTGTGGAACGCCTGGTATCGATCACGGCATAGATCCGAACAACATCGCTTTCGACCGGTAATAGATCGCGTACGGAAATCGGTTTGTGATCATTCTGTATCTTCGAGGCTGATGAGTCGGTTGGTCACATTCCTCAAGGCTTCGTCCCCGTTCGCGAAGCAGTTCTCCCTGCCACGCGGGCGAAGGAATGCTCGCCGCATTTCGCGAAAAATCGTCCATGATCAGATCAATGACCTCGGGTTTTTCTGCGATAGTCATTCAATCGAGAGGCAATATGATCTCGGTTTTCATCACGAGATCATAGTGCATCGTGCAATCGCCCTCTCGGCCGACCTCTAGACGGCGCTGAGCATGGCTTCGGTTATTTTGTTGGCGACTTCTTCGACCTTGGACATCGAGCCCATGATAATACCCATGTCGTTGGCGGTGAGGGCCTTTTCGGCTTCGTTCAGGACGGCATGGATACCCTGGACCTCGACGGGTGCGAAGTTGGTCCCGATCTCTTCCATTGCTCGCCACGTGCCCTTGATCAGGGATTCGAGGCGGTTCCGCTGCATGATGACTTCCTTGGCTTCGTTGTCCCTGTCGGCCGACGATTCGGCTTCGGAGATCAGGCGGTCGATCTCGTCCGGTGCGAGACCCGACGAATTGGTGACCTGCATTGCCTGGGCGAGTCCGGTCATCTTGTCGACCGCGGACACGTTAACGATACCGTTAGCGTCGATCTCGAACGAGACCTCGACCTGCGGCACTCCGCGGGGTGCGGGCGGGATACCGACGAGCTCGAATTTAGCGAGACTACGGTTGGCCTCGGCGATCTCGCGTTCGCCCTGGAGAATGTGGATCTCGACCGATTGCTGATTGT
>JBDTZW010000394.1:0-8768 GCA_040004905.1 Acidobacteriota bacterium | reverse complement strand
ACAATCTGCTTTCGGGCGTGATGATACTGTGGCATAAACCGTTCGATATCGGCGATTATCTGTTTATTGGAACTCACCAGGGAAAGGTCGAATACATCGGTGTGAGGGCTACATCGCTTCGAAAGGATGATGGCGAAACGATATTGATCCCGAACGGTGAAATGTATTCGGGCGCCCTCACTGTGCGCGGTGCCGGTGCTCGGCGACGAATGAACGTTAAGATCTCTGTCGATTATGATTCGGACATTAGCCGGGCCAAACGCTGCATCAGCGACGCGTTGAAAGAATCGCCGGACGTTCTGAGCGAACCAAAACCAAACATTTATATAACTGACCTGACGGTTGACGGCGTCCTGATAACTGTGAACTTCTGGATAGACACCGACAAACATCGTCCCATCGTTGCCTATGATCAGGCCGTCTCAGTTATGCTGAAACATCTTGACGAAGCAGGCATCGAACTATTCCCTGACCGCGAAAATGACGGTGCGTCTCGTCCAGGCGAACGGTCATCATCTCAAACTAATTAATTAACTGGCTCAGGAACGCGAACGGGATCTCGCGTTGTTGGGATTGCGGGTGCGATTCGGCTAGCTCCGACACCTCGAAAAAGCGGCGTGAAAATCCACTTCGAATGATTTTCAGCCCCGTAGTAAGCAAGGACAGACTTGCTTCGGCTTTGGCTGACGACGCCGATAAAGGGAGTGTTGTCGGTCGGAAAGTCCGATTCTTCCTCCGGCTCCTGCGATTCAGTGTCCGTCGAATCGTTTAGCGTGTTTACAAGAACCACAGCGTAACGGTCGAAGACAGGGTTTGGATTTGCCGGGAGCAGGCCGTTATTAAAATTCTGAACGCGGCGGGCAAAGCGGGCGAGAACTTGCGGATCTACTTTTACAAGTCCCCATTTTCCATCAGCACTCAAAGGATCGACTGCTGCGGATGCTCGCAGGATCTGGCGTTTTTGAGTACCTTGCGGAAGGCCGTCCAGGAGGTCCTCCATAGAATTTGGAAGCTTGGCTCCGCGATAGAAAACGACGTACTGCCTGATAGCGTCGGCGATCTCTTCGCCGCGGCGAATTGCCTCGAGTTCTTTTTCCCGCTGAACCTCGACCTGGATCGATGGTGCGACCGCAAGAAGCGCGATCGCAAACAGCGTCATGATCGCCATGACGGCAAGCAGCGACATTCCCGCCTCGGACCGGCGTTCGTTAGTTGTCGGTGTCGTCATCGTCGACATCCTTTTTATCCGGATTCGGAGTTGGTCGCTGTGGCCGTTGGGGACGCGGTTGGCCCTGGCCCGGCGGCATATAAACGTTCGGATTCGTTCCGGGCGGGTAGATTTGAACCTGAGGATTCATTGGGAAGCCGTTATTATTAAAGCCGCCATCGCCGGGATCTTGCCGTGACGGTGGCACCATACCGCCTGATCCGCCTGAGGATTCCCTTTGCAACGGCAGCCGATAGTGGAATTTTAAGTCAACGTCCTCAAAAACTGCTTCGGCTGACGAGAGGCTCATTAAGCGAAAACGGCCGCCAACAATATCGTTCAGTCTCGCACCCGTAGGCACTTGCTTTCCGCTCTCCTGAAAATAGCCAGTGTCGTTGTTGTAACGCTTGCGGCCGATCATGCCGATGTATTGAAACTGGGGCTTGGGAGCTGGCTGAACATTTAGGATGATCTGATTTGAATAGAGCTTTCCGTCGAGCGATTGAACGAGAATTCCCTTTGGCCCTTCGCTGGCGATCAGGGCGGCCGGAATCTGCGTTGTCATTTTCTGCGGACTGACGAAATTTGTCGGCATCTGGCTCTGGTTAAAGTAGATGCGCATCTCGGGCGTGAACTTATCCCCATTGACCTCAAGAGGAAAATCACCAGTACCGGCGATCTTGCTCTGGGGCATAACATAGGCGATCAGTACCGGCGGAGGCGGCGCAGGTGTCGGTGTCTTCACTGCAGGAAGCGGTGTTGGAGTTTTCTCGCCCGGTGGCGGCGGTTCGTAGAAGGCGAAGATGTTACGGCCGACATCTGTAGCGGCCGCGATCGGACCGTTATACTCGATCGGAACTGTTGTCCACTCGAAAACCTGCTGACTTTGCGTCGGCATTTGGAGTTTTCCTGTGGTCCCGGCAGGCGAAGAACTCTGAGTAGGTGTCGGCGTCGATTTCGAGGGGCTCGCCTGGCTGCTCCGTAGGCTTGGGCCGAACGCCATGTAGAGCGCAAATAAAGCAAGAGCGCCGAGGGCGATCGCGACGATTATCTTATTTCTTTCAGCCGGTGTTTTGCCCGCAAATAATGCCATTACTGTGTACCTCCCTCGGGCAGCGGTCCCATCGCAACAAAACTAGGGCGCCGAAAATATGCCGCGAGCTCCAGCCGAAGGCTGACGGTCTCTCCATGCGTTTTCCCGCGGGGAGGGGTCGTCTGCTGCCGTGGGAGTTGAACGCTTGGCCGTGACATCGTCGGGTTGCCGGGAAATGCAGGATTAGTTATCACCGGCCGCTGGCCTGCCGGCTGCGCGGCGGTGTCGACCGTCTTTTGAGTTTCGCTGTCAGACGGTTCAAGCTCGATCGCACTGACGACGACAAAATCGTTGCCCCGCTCGATGTCATTTATAAATCTCCGGAGATTTTGATACGAGCCCTCGAGGGTCATGGTCACATACATGCCTGGGAAAACGCTGCGGAATTTCGCTCGTCCACGCTCTTCTTCCGTTTGCTTTCCGGCATCCTGATCAGGAGCCTCCAGCGGAACGTAGTCAGGCCCGGTCGTATTCGTCAGATCGTACGATGAGATCAGGCCGTTTATTCTCTGATAGACCGCATTCTTTCCCGATGGTGCCGGACTAAGATAGTGCATCTCAAAATCATTGACACTCGAGACCAATTTGGCGACCTGCGTTTCGGTGCTCGTGATCGTTCCGTATTTTGAGTTAGCAGACGTCAGTTCAAGCTGGAGACGGTCGCCTTCGGTCCGGACCCGTTCAATTTCCCGATTAGACGGCACGACTGCCAGAAAATAGAGCAAAATAGCTCCCAGAACAGCGATCGAAGCCACACCAACGACAGCGATCTCGGGTGGTCCCCACATACCGCCGTATACCTTTCGCGGCCGATTTGCGGGGTTGATGCTGATCGTGGGCTGCTTCTCGAAAATAACGGTCTGGTCTTCCGTCAACAGAACCGAGCGGTCGGCCTCTTCGATCAGAACGGTGGAGTCTTTGGCTGCTCCGTATTCGTTAACATGAATGGTCGGTGGTGAAGGTTGCTGGTTCTGTTCGTCGCTCATTGACCATCACCTCCATTCTTAGCTACGTCAGACGCGGGATATCCGTACGCCGGAGAATAAATTAGATGCAGAGTGTATTCCGTATAAACGACCCGCTCATTCTTTTGCAGGTCCTGGCCCCGAAGCTCTGCCTGGAACATTCCGGAATTGTTCATCGCATCGATCATCTTGATCACGGCCGGATAATCATGGCTAAGCACTGACAGGTCAAGTTCGGCTTTGGTCTTATCACCTTCTTTATAGATATTATTTACGCTGATCCGTGAGGCGCTTACGCCGCCGGGCAGGACCGACTCGAGGTCGGAGAACAAACGCGACCAGCTAAACGTCTTATTAGCGACGAGCTTATGCGACGCGATGAGCAGGGCCTGCTGGTCGGGCGAAAGTTGCTGCTGGACCTTTTCGCCTTCGCCGTTCAGGCGGCTGATCTCCATTTGCATCTCGTGATTTTTTGCGACGGCGATCTCGCTTACCTGCGAGTTTTGCCTCAGCCGAAAAATACAGAGGGCGGCGCCCGCTATGCTTACGATCAGCAGGAAGACAGCGATCAGATAGGGTAAGTTTCTGTTGCGAAACGGTTTGCTGGCGAGATTGAGTTTTGCGATCACAGCTTAATTACTTCGACTTTCGTTATCATAATGCTCGGGAAACCGGCCTGCACGAGCCGAGTTTAACACGATTCGGTGTCGAAGTCTTTCACGTTTTAGGGCGGAATTTGGTTGCAAAAAGTTAGTCTTGGCGGGATGGAAGGGGCTGTGCGGGGTCGACCGGTTCGGCCTCACGATAGGTGCAGACGCGGTTGCGGCCTTCTCGTTTTGCCCGGTAAAGGGCGGAATCGGCCAACTCGACCAACTCGATCGGGTCGTCGGAATCTTCTGGAAACGTCGAAATACCAATACTTATGGTCACGTGATGAGCGTCGGACCGCTCGCCTTTTCGCATTACGCTAAAGCCGTGCTCCTCGATCGATGAACGTATTCGTTCAGCCGCTATCTGGGCTTGGGCTAATTCTGCGTCCAGAAGGAAAGCGGCAAATTCCTCGCCGCCGAACCGGGCAGCTGCGTCGCCACTTCGAAGGCTTTTAACGATGCAGTGTCCGATCTCTTCAAGCGTTTTGCTGCCGGTCAGGTGGCCATAAGAATCGTTGACGCGCTTAAAATGATCGATGTCCATCATCAGAACGCAGAAGGGACGTCCTTCGGCCTTGGACCTGGCGGCTTCGCGGCGAAGTTCGGAAAAGAACGAGCGGCTTGAAAGCAATCCGGTAAGATCGTCGTGCGAGATAAGCCGGTGGATCTGCTGCTGATACTCGCGGTCGATCTCGTCAAGCAGATCGAAACGCAGGATATGCTCGCCGATCATTATCTTGTCGCCGTTCTGAAGCGTTTGGTGTTCGATCCGCTGACCATTTAGAAATGTCCCGTTCCGCGATTCGAGATCGGTCAAGACGTATTCTGTTTTCGACGAGCTTTCCCCGGACTTTTTATTGATCGTGGCGTGGATACGCGAGACCTTGGTATCGTTTATGCGAACGCCGGCCTCGAGCGCCCGGCCAAGTACAACCTCATCCCGATCGAGAGGTATCGGGACAGCGATCAGGTCGCCCGTTAGAAAGACGAGTGCCGGGCGAAGGTCGCGAATTGGGGCAATAGATTCGTGCATATTTTAACGAGACGGGAGAGAGTGCAGGACTCTGTTTAATAGGATATCGTAATTCGTGAATGAAATTCCACAGCTTTTTTGATTTAGTGTGATCGGCCAATTGTACGGGTGTTTTAGCAATGAGAATTCTTTTTGTAAAGCTGGGTGCCATCGGGGATGTTATCCACACGCTGCCGTCCCTTGCTGCGGCCCGATCCGCGTTTCCAGAGGCCGAGATATCGTGGGTCGTCGAATCGCGATCGGCCGACATCCTTCGCGGAAACCCGATGCTCGATAACCTGATCGAGGTCAATACGCGGTCGATTCGAGGAAGCCGCGTGGACGAGATCCTCCCGGAGCTGCGAAGCCAGATAAAGGACCTTCGACGTTTCAAATTTGATATCGCCATAGATTTTCAAGGCCTTCTAAAGTCTGCATTGATCGCAAAGCTATCGGGTGCAAAACGCCGCTTTGGTTTTTCGAGGGATGCGATGCGTGAGCCTTCGAGCAGACTTCTTTTGACGGATACCGTGAAGACAAGGCCGCAGATCCACGTCATAAGAAAGAACCTCGAGCTTCTCGCCGGAGCAATGAATTTGGACGTCTCTCGTACAGAGCTTGAGTTTCCAATAAGCACGAACGAGGACGACGAGCGGGAAGCAAATGAGATTCTCGATGGGGTGGGTGAAGATTTCGCCATACTTAACCCTGCAGGTGGTTGGGTTACAAAGCTCTGGCCCGCCGAAAATTACGGTGAGCTTGCCGATCAAATATGGGAGCGTCACGGAATCGTTCCCGTCGTTGCCATTGGTCCGGCCGAAACTGAGCTAGCTGAGCGGGCGCTGGCATCAAGCCGTTCGGGGAAATTGCTTGTCATCCAGCCCGGCTTAAAGGCGTTTTACTCGGTCGTCAGGCGGGCAAAGGTCTATGTCGGCGGCGACACAGGGCCCACTCACATTGCCGTTGCCGCTGCGGTCCCGATCGTTGGTATCTTCGGCCCGACCGAGTGGTGGCGGAACGGCAGCCCGAATCGGGGCGATGTTTGTGTGGAGCGAACGGACATCGGATGCCATATCAATTGTCATCGAAGAGTTTGCGGCAATTGGATATGTATGGATATTGGGGTGGAAACGGTATTCAACGCCGTCTCGGCCCGTCTGGCCGCCGCCGGAGAAATAGAACGGCAAACTGGCCGCTAATCGGCTATAATTATTGCAATGCGAATGTTTATTCGGTCCATTTTTGTCTGGTTGGGGATTGGCGTGCTATGCGTGGTTTCTTTTAACGCCCAGACAGGTGGAAAAAAAGACACTCACCCGTTTGCAATTGGCGAAAAGCTTCAGTATGAAGGCAAAGTAAGCAAGGTGATCCAGGGTATCGAGGTTGCCGATCTTACCTTCAATGTACGAAAGCAGCCGGACTCGGAAAATTTTGTCATCAACGCGGAGGCGAAGTCTAAGGGCACGTTGATCAAGCTCTTTAAATTTAGTTTTCTTCAGATATTTGACTCGACGATCGACGGAAATGATTTTAAGGCTCTGAGATCGATACATCATGACGTTCAGAAAGAGCGTGTCCGCGATAGCGAGGCGGTGTTTGACTATAAAGAGCAACGCGTCACCTATGTCGAGACCGATCCAAAAGACCCGAACCGCCCCCCGCGAAAGATAGCGTCTAAGATCGATGAAAACACTAACGACCTGATCTCGGGACTTTACAGCTTGCGCCTGCTTCCGCTCGCGATCGGCAAGACATTCGATCTTAACGTGAGTGATTCGGGCTTGGTTTATGAGATCCCGGTTAAAGTCACGGCACGAGAGCGGCAGAAAACGATCTTCGGAAAGGTCTGGTGCTTCCGACTCGAACCGGACGTCTTCGGGCCAGGGAGATTGATCGAAAAGGAAGGGAAAATGGTTATTTGGGTGACCGACGACGCCCGCCGGATCCCCGTCCGAGGCCAGATCGAGACGTTTGTAAAGGTAGATATCCGGCTAAAGACTGCAACCGGCCTTAAGTAGCTCTTTAGCAAATTCGATCAATGACAACTGAAACGATCACGATCAAAACAATGAAGGGCGAAACCTCGGCGTTCGTCGCTAACCCCGATTCCGATACTTCCAAAGCGGTTCTGGTAATACAGGAATACTGGGGTTTGAACGACCACATCAAGGACATCGCTAAGCGCTACGCCAGTGAAGGATTTTTCGCCATCGCCCCCGATCTTTACCAGGGCGAGGTCGCCAAAACAAGCAGCGAGGCTGGCGAACTAATGAAGGCGTTGCCGGTCGAGGAAGGGATCGATACGATCAGAAAAACGATGGAAGCCGTGACGGCCGCATACGGGATCGGCCATTACGGTATAACCGGTTTTTGTATGGGCGGTACCTACGCCCTGAGAGCGGCATGCGACCTTGAAGGTATCAGCGCGTCGGCCCCATTCTATGGTGATACGCCCCCGGAGGACATTCTAAAAAAACTCACGGCCCCGACCATCTTCATTTCGGCGACTCAGGACGCATGGATCAACCAAGCAAAGGTCGCAGCCCTCGAGGAAATTGCGGAAAAATACGAGTTGCCGATCACCTCAGCAAAGTACGACGCCGATCACGCATTTTTCAACGATACGAGGCCTAAGGTTTATAACGAGACCGCAGCGAAGGACGCCTGGGCACTGGTCATCGGATTTTTCAACGATAAATTGTAACGCCTCGCGCGTCAGGCTAGGAACTGCAAGAGCTCCTCTGAACCCGGCAGGGCGGTTCTGGCCCCTATCTCGCGGCATTTAAGAGCGGCCACCGCATTTGCCATTCGTGCCGCCTCCTCGACCGAGCGGTCAGTCAGCAATCCATACAAAAGTCCAACGCGGAACGCGTCCCCGGCTCCAGTCGTGTCCTTGCAGCCGCCGGGAACTGCAAAGCCCGTACTTTCCACAAAGGTGTCGCCGCAGAGGAGCAGTGAGCCCTTTTCACCAAGCGTGACGCCGACGATCGAGCACCCGAACATCGACCTTATCTCGCGAAGAGCCTCGTGGGTCGCCGACGTGCCAAACAGCTTCTCGGGAAAATCCGCCGATGCGATAAAAATGTCGACATGGGAAAGCAAGGTTTGAACGCCCTCGAACAGATTGTCGATATCGATCGAGACTATCGCTCCTGAGTCTTTCGCCTTTTTGGCCATCGCGAGGCAAGCGGTAGCGTCATGAGGGGTAAAATGCAGGACGCGACCGCGATCCGCTGCATCGAGCGGAGCTTCGTTTTCGGCGAACGCAAGTTTTTCGTCTCGTTGCCAAAGCACGGTCCGCTCGCCGCTTCGCTCGTCTATGATTATGAAAGCGATCTGGGTCTTGGAACCAGGTATCCGTTCGACATGCGAAAGATCGACCCCATCATCTCGAAGAGTTTGAACGCCAAAATCTCCCGAGGCATCGTCTCCGAACCTTCCAACATAAGATGTCCGCAGTCCGAGCCGCTGCAGGCCGACCATGGTCGTTGCGACTTCGCCGCCGGCGGCCTGAACATAATCGCTGAGCTCAATTTTGGAATTAAAGGCCGGATATTCGGGAACCTGGATGAGAAAATCGATCGCATTCGTCCCAAATCCGACAGCATCGAACTCTTTGTTTTTAGGAAGATCAAAGGGAAACCGCATTAAATAAAAATAATAGAAGTGTTTTTCGAATTTTTCGCGCCCAATTCTTGCCAAAGCGTCGTGAGACACGATAGATTGTTTAGCATACCGATTTTTGATCGATTTGTAAGCGACTTGCTGTCAATATATATTTTTTTCGGAGATAAGAAACGATGCCGACAACTACCTGTCCTGAATGTGATGAAGATGTTTA
>JBDTZW010000117.1:0-28396 GCA_040004905.1 Acidobacteriota bacterium | reverse complement strand
ATGCGTTGAAGCTGGTTTTCTAGGCTTTGACTTTTCTTAGACCGACAAGAAGGTATGGCCGGAATAAGGCTTTACCTTCTTGTTGTTTTTGTTCTATGATTTCGGCATTGACCTCGTTCGCGCTTAGTCATGCTTTTGAAACTCGCTGTTTTATTTCTCGCTCTCTTCACTCTCGACATTTATGCTCAAACAGCAGTAAAACGGCCGGGACGCGCTGCCGTTGAGCCGACAACCATCGCACGCTCGATAACGGACGATGAACTTACCCGGCACCTTGCGTCCGCACAAGACTACCAACTGGCGGGCGATCTGGATCACGCCGCTATCGAAAATCGTGCCGTTATTGCTATCGCGCTGCGGAGGGTAGGATTTCTCGAACTCGAACAGGAAAAATTCCCGGATGCGGCCGCGCATCTCACGACGTCCCTCACGATCGACGATAATTCAATGTCGAGAGCGAGCCTCGCCGTAGCGTACATGCGTTTGGCTCGCAACGACGAAGCTCTCATTCAGGCACAGAGCGCGGCGAGGCTCGATCCCCAAAATACCCGTGCCCACCAGATCCTCGGCAGCCTTTATTACAGCAGCGGAAATTACGAGGCGGCTTTAGCCGAATTGGAACAGGTATTTAATGTGGCACCAGATTTTGATGGTGCATACCTTCTGGGAATGACGTACCTCCGCCTCAAGCAATCCGATAGGGCCAAGCTGCTCTTTGAAGAGATCCAGGAAACCGTTAAGAATAAGAAGGCTGATCTTCACATACTATTCGGTCAGGCATATGAGCAAACTGAGTATCCTACCGAAGCCGAGCGCGAGTTCAATGCCGCGCTCGTGCTCGATCCTAAGGTTCTCAAAGCACATTTTTACAAGGGATTCGTGATACTCCAGCATGGCGGGAGCGAGCGGCTGGCCGAGGCGGCGAAGGAATTTGAGGCGGAATTAAAACTCACTCCGGCAGACTTTTACGCTAATTTTTTTGCTGGCGTCGTTGCCTCATCGTTGGGCGATCATAAAGGAGTGCTCGCATTTCTGGGTCGTGCCGTGCAGGCAAATCCAAAAAGCTCCGAGGCGTGGCTTTTTCTTGGCCAGTCGCAGATGGAATTGAATGACCTTACAGGGGCGGAAAAGAGTCTCAGGCTCTCAGTAAAGCTATCCGATGAAGCGTCGACCAAGAGCCAGCAGATCGGCCGGACGCATTTTCTTCTCGGCCGCTTGTTGCTGCGAACCGGTCACAAGGCCGAGGGTGAGAGCGAATTGGCAAAGGCACGCGACGTCCGCGGTCAGGAGCTCGAGTCAGATCGCGAGACGATCAGAAAAATGGCCGGAGAGGTCGCAAATGCTGACCCGAAGGTGTCGGGAGCAAGACCGATGCAGCGGGTCACCGATAATAGATCCACGGCCGGAGCACCATCCGCGGAATTCACGAAGGCGAGGGATCAATTGGCCAACATTCTTGCTCAGGCCTATCACAATCTCGGCGTAATTTCAGTGCAGCAAGGTGACCTGAAGAACAGTTTGGAAAATTTTAAGGCTGCGTCGGAATGGAAAGCAGATTTTCCGGGGCTTGATCGCAACTGGGGGATTGTCGCGTTTCGAGCAGAACAGTTCGAGCAGGCGGCCGCGCCGCTGGAGCGTCAGCTTAAGGCGAACCCTAAAGACGATCTTGTTAGAAAAATGCTCGGTTCTATCTACTATCTTACGAGGGATTATAAACGAGCGGTGGCAACGTTGGCTCCGGTCGAGATAACGATAACCAAGGATGCCGAACTTGCATATTTTTACGGCGTCTCACTGTTGCAGCAACAGATGCCCGAACGGGCTGTCGCCTTGTTTTCCCGTCTCAGCGACCAAAATACGACAGACGCACAAGCTCGTTTTTATGCGGCGCAAGGGTTTGTTTTTCTCGGCGATTTTGCACGTGCGGTCAAGGAGTATGCTGCAGTCGCAACTCTTGATCCGCAGATGAATCAGGTTCACTATGGTGCGGGCCAAGCGCTGATCCGAATGAACCGGCTGGAGGACGCTGAAAAAGAATTCCGCCACGAACTACATCTGAATCCCACCGACGCGTTGTCTAAATATCACGTGGCGTTCACACTCCTCGAAAGAAATATTCAAACAGACGAGGCGGAAAAGCTGCTTAACGAGGCTATCGAAACGCGGCCCGATTATGCGGATGCCCACTATCAACTAGGAAAGCTTTACATTCAGAGAGGACATATCGATGATGCGATCCGGCATCTGGAAGCCGCCGTTCAGTCCGACCCGAAGAAGGAATTTATACATTACCAGTTGAGCATTGCTTACCGGCGCGCTAAGCGACCGGACGATGCCGATAGGGAACTCAAGATCTACAGTGATCTGAAGGCCGCAAACCGGAGGCCCGAACCGTCATCGCGGAAATAAATGACCTATAGATCGGTATCACGAAAATCGTCGGGAATTGTTTGTGCGGTTCTGGTTCTGATGGCGTACGCCGGTCTCAATGCGCAGCGGCCCGCGGCCGAAGAGCGTGCTCTCGCGGGTTTTGAAAAAGGTATCGAAGCGGGAAAGCTCAGTGAAACCCAGGGGCCGCTCCTCCAATTTGCGGTTACGCATCCAAACGACGCACGAGCAGTAGAGCTTCTGGGACGGCTTCGACTGAAGCAATCACGGACTGATGAAGCCCTATCACTATATCGCCGGGTCGTTGAGCTCGATCCTAAATCGAGCGCGGTAAGGGTTAACTACGCACTGGCGCTTCTTCTTGCAGGTCAGGATGACGTTGCCGCTCAGGTTCTGCGAGATGTCAATACGTCCGAGATACGCGATCCGACAACACGGCTCAACTTCATGCAGGCCTTGATGCTTTCCGGAAACTGTCCAGAGGCATTGAACATTGCCGACGCATTGCCGCCTCTTGTAAAGAACGGGGACGCATTACCTATCCGCGCTTCGTGCTATCTGCGCTTAGGACAAACAAGCAACGTCGAAGGGCTTGTTCCGCTCGCGAAAAAGGCAGTGGGCTCGAATACCGACGCCGTAATGAAATTTGCCGATATCATGATCGCTGCCGGTCAGTCGAAGGCCGCAGCCGAGATCCTGGGTCTAGCCGTGAAAGCCTCCCCGAAAAGCTCAAAAGCGCTTCTGCTCCTCGGAAAGGCGGAGCTCCATGAAAAAGATTTTGCCGGGGCCCGCGCGCATTTGGGAAGGGCCGCTGTCCTCCAGCCCGGATCCGCTGAGGTTTTGTATCTTCAAGCCCAGCTCGAGGTCTCACAGGGAAATGCCCTCGCGGCGTTACCGCTCCTGACCAAGGCTTCGCTCGCGGATCCGAAGTCCTCAGAGATTCTCGCGCTCTTGGCCCTGACCGCAATTAAGGCAACCCGGCCGCGCGATGGCATTGACGCAGCTGAAAAACTATTGGCGATAAAACCTGACGATCCCGAAGGTCTATATTTGTTAGGCGCGGCGTCTCTGCAAAGCGGAAATCTCGACAAGGCGCAGGCGTCGTTGGTGCATTTCACGGTTTTGCAGCCTAAAGATTCGCGAGGATGTCTTGCCCTGGGTCTTACGCTTGCGGCACAGCGTGATCAGATCGAACCCGCACGGCAGCAATTGAGGCATTGTCTCGAATTCGATCCATCAAATTACGAGGCTAAATACCAACTCGGTTTGTCGTACAAAGCTCAGGGCGATACGACCCAGGCAGTGAGTTTTTTAGAAGAGACAGTCGCGGCGGCTCCGAAGTATTCGCTAGCCCTTCGCGACCTCGGCGCAGTCTATCTACAGGCGGGCGACTATACGAAGGCGCGGACGATGCTCGAACGGTCGGTAGCCGTTGATCCTAATGATGCAGACACGCATTTTCAGTTGAGCCGACTGTACAACCTGATCGGCGAGGTCGAGCTCGCCAAGCATCATTTGGAGATGTTTCAAAAGCTCAAAGGGCCTGGCAAAACTATGTGATAGGAGCGGAACTTCTATTTGGATGAAAGCGGTTAAAATAATCTTGGTCCTGAGTGCTGTGTTGATGGGTGTGGTTTTCGGCCTCTATCCATCGGCCCAGCGCGCTCAGGTCCGGACCGTTCAGAAAGATGATCCTTCCGCCGAATGGGACCCGATGCGCGAGGCCGGAAAGGTAAAATATGTCGGCAGCCAAACCTGCATTCAGTGTCATTCCAAAGATGCCCAACTGGATACCCCAATGGCCCACGCGACACAGCTCCCGGCCGATAGCGAGATACTAAAAAAGTATCCTGCGCTGAAATTCAGGAACGGCGCGTATTCGTACGAAATTTCGCGGCAAGGTCCATCGGTTATTTACACGGTTTCCGACGGCCTAAATAAAATTTCCGAGCCGGTGGCCTATTGTTTTGGCCAGGGTCAGAAGGGACAAGTCTATATTTTTTATCACAACGGCCAGCTTTACGAATCTCGTGTAACTTTCTACCAAACTTTGCAGAATCTCGATTTCACGATCGCCCAGCCGCACGACGTGCCGGGCTCGCTCGAGAGTGCTTTGGGCCGTCAGATCCCACCGGCCGAAGCTCAAAATTGTTTTAGCTGTCATTCGACAGGAGCGATCAAAGACAAGCAGCTCCGGATCGCGGACGCGACGCCCGGAGTTAATTGCGAAGTTTGTCACGGTCCGGGGGGAAATCATCTCGCTGCGTTCAAGGCACGCGACATGAAAAATCTTCATATCTTTAATCCTGCAAAACTTGATCCGTTTGAACTATCACAGCAATTTTGCGCAGCCTGTCATGTTGGGTTCGAAAAAGTTTTGAATATGCCTAAGGGGACCGATACCGTTCGGTTCCAACCCTACCGGCTATTTAGCAGCGAGAAACACGACACGACGGATGCACGGCTTAGCTGCATCGCCTGCCACAACCCGCACGAAAAAACTCCGCGCGAACCTGCATACTACGACGCAAAATGTTTTGCCTGCCACCTTTCCAGTTCAAAAGAGGCGAAGACGCCAACGCGAAGCGCTCCCCCGTGTCCGGTAGCGACACAAAAATGTGTGACGTGCCATATGCCGAAAACCGAAGTGCCGGAGATGCACTTTAAATTCACCGACCACCAGATCCGCATCGTTAAACCCGCGAAGCAATGATAAAATAAGGCAGCACCGATTCTCTAGATCAGCCATAAGTTATCGATTGGGGAAACTATCATCCAGAAAATTCGTTCGCTATTTTCGTCGATTCTGTTTCTATCTGTCGCTGTCAGCGGTCTCGGCGCTCAGGGGACGAACTACGCCTGCTCGGACCGCAAGGTCCCGCAGTTTGCGGACATTCTTGGTAAGACTGGCATCAAGTTCACCCATACGTCCGACCCCGAAAAAAAATACATTGTCGAATCGATGAGCGGCGGCGTGGTATTGGTCGATTATGATCGTGACGGATTGTTAGACATTTATCTGACGAACGCACCGACCATCGATATGGCGCTCAAAAATCAAAAGTCGCGCAGCGCTCTATTTCACAACAACGGCAACGGAACGTTCACTGATATCACCGATAAGGCCGGTGTCGGATATCCGGGCTTTGCGATGGGGGGATCTGTCGGCGACTACAACAATGACGGCTGGCCCGATATTTATGTCACCTGTCTCGGCGCCAACGTTCTATATCGCAACAACGGTGACGGCACCTTCACCGATGTTGCCAAAGCCGCCGGCGTTGACGATCAGCGATGGTCGTCCGGTTCGGGGTTCGGGGACTACGACGGAGATGGAAATCTCGATCTTTTCGTGGCAAATTACGTTGATTTTCATCTCAACGACCTGCCCGGATTCGGATCGAGTCCTACCTGCAAATATCACGGCATCGACGTCCAATGTGGTCCGCGCGGCCTGAAAGGAGCCGGCGATAGCCTCTATCACAATAACGGCGATGGAACGTTTACGGACGTTTCAAAGCAAGCGGGCCTCGACGATCCGAACGGCTATTATGGGATGCAAGCAACTTGGGGAGATTTCGGAAACACCGGGCGACTCGATCTATACGTTGCTAACGATTCAACGCCGAATTTCTTCTATCGTAACGACGGCAAGGGAAAGTTCACCGAGATCGGCCTAGAATCCGGCACCGCCGTCAGCGGCGATGGTTCGGAGCAGGGCTCGATGGGCGTAGCGGTCGGCGATTATCTGCACACGGGAAATTCCTCGGTTTTTGTCACTAACTTCGTTGACGAATACAACACACTCTACCGTAACGACGGCAATTACAATTTCAACGACGTTTCGCTGGCAGCAAAGGTTGCCCAGATTTCGCGTCCGTATGTCGGCTGGGGTACGGGATTTATCGATTTTGACAACGACACATGGCTCGACCTGTTTGTCGTGAACGGCCACGTTTACCCGCAGATCGACACGCAGCCGCAGGGTTCACGCTACCGCCAGCCAAAACTGCTCCACATGAACCTCGGCGACGGAACATTTTGCGACGCCAGCAAGCTTGCGGGTCCAGCGCTGACCGAACCGCGTGCCGGCCGCGGAGCGGCGTTTGGCGATCTCGATAACGATGGAAATATTGATATCGTTGTCGGCGATCTTGATGGCCCACCGATGATCTTGATGAATTCTGGCATTCCCGGCAATCATTGGATCACGCTCGAACTTGGCGCGTTAAAAGGAAATCCGCTTGCTCTCGGTGCGCGCGTAAAATTGACCACCGGCGGCGTCACTCAGACCGAAGAGGTTCGCAGCGGCGGAAGCTATCTCTCGCAAAACGATCTCCGCATCCATTTCGGACTAGGCAAATCCTCTAAGGCCGACTCGATCGAGATCCGCTGGAACTCCGGCAAGGTCGAAACGATAAAAAACGTCCCCGCCGACAAGTTCTATTCGATCCTCGAAGGCTCGGGCATTGTTCCCTTCGAAAAGCTCCGGCCGAAGGCTTTGAAGTAATTGATCCTGATGAAGCGATCTCGATCCAACGAATCTAAAACGAAGCCGCTTGAAACACGATCAGAGAAACACCGAGCGGGTCTTCACGTGACATTTCTGTTTGTCTTTTTAGCGACCTTTATTCCGTTGTCGACGGCTCAGTCGCCCGCGATCTCCTTCACGGACATTTCTGCTGCCAGCGGCATTAGCGTTTCGCATGTTTCTACTCCGGAAAACCGGTACATCATCGAATCAATGAGCGGCGGTGCGGCGGTTTTTGATTGTGATGGTGACGGGTTTCTGGATGTCGCGACGGTCAACGGTTCGTCGGTCGAGAGATTCAAAAAAGGCGGCGATCCGATGGTCACGCTTTACCGCCAGGTCGATGGCGAAAAGAGCAAGACGCCGAAATTCGACAACATCACGCAGCTCGCCGGGCTTACGCGCAAAGGCTGGGGCATGGCTGTCACCTCCGTCGATTATGACAACGACGGCATCCCCGATCTTTTCGTGACTGGCTTCAACGGAAACGCTCTGTATCGCGGAACGGGCCAATGCAAATTTCAGGACGTCACGGAACGATCGGGCTTAGCCGGAAGCGGTTTTATGACTGGTGCGGCTTGGGCCGATTACGACCGTGACGGCGATCTCGATCTATTTGTCGCCCGTTATGTTTCGATCGATCTCGGAAATCTTCCCGTCTTTGGCAGCTCGCCGACATGTTCGTTTCAAGGTATCCGCGTCCAGTGCGGCCCGCGTGGGCTGCCAGGAGAGAGCGACCTTTTTTTTCGAAACAAGGGCGACGGCACATTCGAAGAGATCTCGAAAAAGATCGGCGTCAGCGACGATAAAAAATACTACGGGCTTGGCGTGATCTGGTGCGACTATAATGACGACGGCTGGCCGGACGTTTACGTCGCCAACGACGGCACGCCGAACTATCTTTATAAAAACAACAAGGACGGTACCTTTGCCGACGTCAGTTTCGAAAGCGGCACAAGCTACAGCGGAGCAGGCGTTGAACAAGGCTCGATGGGTGTGACGTGGGGCGACTATGACGGCGATGGCAAACTCGATCTCTTCGTCACAAATTTCGACAACGAGCACAACACGCTCTACCGCAATCTTGGATCAAAAGGCTTTCTCGATGTATCTATGGAATCAAAGGTCGGCCCGGTCAGCCTTCCTTACACGGGATGGGGAACCGCGTTCGAAGACCTTGACAATGACGGCTGGCCCGACCTATTCGTCATCAACGGACACGTTTATCCGCAGATCGAGCTGGCCCAGAGCAAAACGCAGTTGGGCTTTCGCCAGCAGATGCTGCTTCATCGAAATTTGGGAAACGGCACTTTCGAAGAAATATCTGACGCCGCCGGTCTCAGAAAATTGCCGCTTCAATCCCGGCGCGGTGCGGCCTTTGGCGATCTGAACAACGATGGCCTGGTCGATGTCGTGATAACGAACCTAGGCGAACCGCCTACCGTACTACTGAACACGACGCGAAACGCGAACAACGGCGTGATATTCAGGCTGATCGAATCCGGCGGAAATCATGACGCGATCGGTGCCCGGGTGACATTGAAAACAGCTAAACGGGTAATGACCCAAGCGGTAGAAGCCGGCGCCAGCTATCTGTCTCAAAACGATCTCCGGCTTCATTTTGGCCTTGGAGCAGAAGACAAGATCGTTGTGGCCGAAGTCCGCTGGAGCGACGGCAAGACCGGAACAATTTCTGATGTTCCGCTGAATCAGATCGTAACTATCACCGAGGCTAAAGGCATTACAACTTCGCAAAGTTTCCGAAATCGGTAAAAAAAGATGAGACAACATCTCGGAACGTCGACCGTCTGCCTGATCGTGCTCTCGGTTTGCTCGATCGCAATTCGCGCCCAAGTTCTCGGCGATCCAATGGACGTCAGCCTGGATTTCCAAAAGCCGGAAAGCGTCTATTTCGTCGGCAGCCGGCTTACGGTCTTTGACGCCGCTTCCGGCATTGGCAGTTTGATCTGGGATCGTTACCTGAAGAGTACGACGCTGAGCTTTAACAAGATCGACGTCGGCCTGACCAGGGGAAAGGCCACCGAGTTTCCGGCAACCGAGTATGACCAAGATCCCGCGCTGCCGTTCTCGATCTCGTTCATCACACCCCGCACCATTCGGCTTCGGCTAAACACACGGGCGGCGGCATTCGACGATTCGCCATCGCTTATGCTGAACGGCCAGCCGCCCAAAGATAAAAGCTGGAAGGTCGAACAGACTGACAAAGAAATAACCTACACAAGCTCGTTCGGACGCGTGCGGATAATAAAAGATCCGTGGCATATCGAGATCTGCGACGCGACCGGAAACATTCTTACACGCACACAAAATATCGGGGACCCGCACACTTATCTCGCGACGGTGCCGTTCTCGTTCGTCCGTCGGGCGAGCGATCTGAATCGCCGTTTTGCCGCGACGTTCGAGCTGTCGCCGGACGAGAAGATATTCGGTACCGGTGAATCGTTCACGCGGCTTAATAAGCGTGGTCAAAAGATCAACGTATTCACGCGCGACGGAATGGGCGTGCAGGGACAGCTGATGTACAAGCCGATCCCGTTTTTCCTGAGCAGCAACGGCTACGGAATGTTCGTTCACACAAGCGCTCCTGTCACTTTCGATTTTGGCCAGGCCTACGATCAGCACAATGCGATCTACACGGCCGACGACCAACTCGATCTTTTCATTTTCCTCGGAGAGCCGAAAGATGTCTTGTCCGAATACACCGCCTTGACCGGCCGCAGTCCCGTGCCTCCGCTTTGGTCGTTCGGCTTTTGGATGAGTCGCATCACATATAAATCTGAAGACGAGGTCCGCGATGTTACCGCAAAACTAAGGCAATACAAGATCCCGGCCGATGTCATCCACCTCGACACCGGCTGGTTCGAGACCGATTGGCGAAGCAATTTCAAATTCTCCAATTCCCGCTTTCGCGACCCGGCAAAGATGATCGCCGATCTCAAGGACCAGGGCTTTCACATCAGCCTCTGGCAATACACCTATTTCACGCCAAAAAATGACCTGTTCAAGGAGATCGTCGGTAAAGGTCTCGCCGTTAAGAATGAAGGCGGAGCGCTGCCATTCGAAGACGCCGTTCTCGATATGAGCAATCCGACGGCGGTCAAATGGTATCAGGACAAACTCGCTGATCTGCTGAAAATGGGCGTAGCCGCGATCAAGGTCGATTTCGGCGAGGGAGCTCCGATAACCGGACAATATTTTTCTGGAAAGGGCGGATTGTACGAGCATAATCTGTACCCCCTTCGCTACAACAAGGCGGTCGCGGATATCACAAAACAGACGACAGGCGATTCGATCATCTGGGCCCGAAGCGCATGGGCCGGCAGCCAGCGTTATCCGCTCCATTGGGGCGGCGATGCTGAGAATACTAATTCCGCGATGGCCGCCGAACTCCGCGGCGGATTATCGTTTGGTTTGTCAGGGTTCACTTATTGGAGCCACGATGTTGGCGGGTTTGTCGACAAGTCGCCACATGGCTTGTATCGGCGTTGGATGGCATTTGGCGTACTCACCTCGCACACGCGTGCCCACGGTGCTCCGCCGCGAGAGCCGTGGGAATACGATGCCGCGTTGACCGATGATTTTCGCCGTGCGTTGAACCTTCGCTATTCGCTGATGCCTTATATCTACGCTCAGGCCAAGGACTCGTCGGCGAAAGGCTTCCCGATGCTCCGGACCCTATTTTTCGAGTTCCCGCACGACCCTACTTCGTGGTTGGTCGAGGACGAATATATGCTCGGCTCCGATCTGCTTGTCGCTCCGCTTTTCCAAGAAAACATCAGCCGTAAGGTCTACCTTCCGCCCGGCACGTGGATCGATTATCAAACTAAAAAGACCTACGAAGGCGAACGCTGGCAAGAGATCTCCGCCGGCGAGATCCCGATCGTCTTGCTGGTCAAGGACGGCTCGGTGCTGCCGCACGTGCTGCCGGCACAGAGCACCTCACAGATCGATTGGAATGCGGTCGAACTTCGCGTTTTTGCTACGAAAGCAGGAAACGCCTCGGGACTTTTTGCCCTCCCGAACGGTGATCTTCAGACTCTCGAATTGAATAAGGCGGGAGACAACTACAAACTCAAAAATGACTTCTCGGGCGGAAAAATAAAATGGAGGATCACGAGTGGACTTTAGTCGAGCCGCTCTCCGAGCTTGAATCTTTTACAAGCAAAACAAAGATCGCCGCGGCGAACGCCGAGCACGAAAGATAGATCAGGCCCGCATAGAACGACCCGGTTTTCGTATTCAGATAACCGACCAAATAAGAACCCGCAAAGCCGCCGAGATTTCCTACCGAATTGATCAACCCGATCGACGCCGCAGCAGCTGAGCCAGTCAAAAACCGGCCCGGAAGGGCCCAGAACCCCGGCAGATATGCGTAAAGCCCGGCTCCCGCGATGCAAAACATCGCTATCGCGGCGATCGGATACTCATAGAAGGCCGTGCTCAAAACCAGCCCAAGACACACTGCGAAAAGCGATACTGCCGTATGCCATCGCCTCTCACCCGTCCTGTCCGATGACCAGCCCGCAAAAAGCATCGCGGTCATTCCCACGCAGTAGGGAAGCGCGCTTACAACGCCGGTGATCGTGTTTGAATAACCGGATAGTCCTTTCAGGATGGTCGGTAGCCAGATCGTAAACCCGTAAGCACTCGTGACCGCACAGAAATACCCGGCCGCCATGAGCAAAACGTTCCGGTTACGAAATGCCCGCCAGATGCTCAATTTTTGAAACTTCTCGGTAGCTAGTTTTTCAGCGGCGAGTTTTTCAGTGATCCAGGCGCGTTCTTCAGCGGAAAGCCATTTTGCATCGGCTGGCCGGTCCGTTAGATAAATAAGCGTCGCAATTCCTAACGCGATCGCTGGAAATCCCTCGAGAATGAATATCCATCTCCAACCTGCCAACCCGAGCCAATCCCCGCTTAACATGAGCCCGGAAACCGGGCCTCCGATGATCACCGCCGCCGGCAGCGCCGTCATAAACATCGCTACGGCTTTCGCCCGGTCCTCTTGAAGGAACCAATGACCTAGATAAACAATGATCCCGGGAAAAAATCCGGCCTCCGCCACGCCGAGCAGAAAGCGGGCTGCATAGAACTGGTTCGCACTGTGGATCAGGCCGGTCAATACAGCCACCAGACCCCAGCTGATAATTATCCGGGCCAGCCACTTTCGGGCGCTCCAGGTTTCGACCAGCAACGAACCCGGAATTTCAAACAGGAAATAACCGATAAAAAAGATGCCGGTCCCGAGACCGAAAACCTCGGATGTAAATCCCAGCTCGTTGGACATTTCCAGCGCCGCATAGCCCACATTTACACGGTCGATGTACGCGACCATGAACAGAACGATCAAAAACGGCATTATTCGCCATCTGATCTTTCGGCGGACTGCCTGTCCAAACGCCGCTTGTTCTTCTATCTTGATGTATTCCAGCCCCAAACGTCCTCCAGTGATTCTTACCGAGAAGCTGCCTCAAAACAATATGAAAAGTGAATGATGAAGATCTTGTTCCTGGTAGGGCAGATCATGCCGAGAAGTTATCAGATTTCGGTTGATTCGCCAATTTAAAAGGTACATAATTCAAGCGAAAGCACTGGATCGTATCTTTTGCATCTTTTCATAAAGAGGTCGAATTAATATGAAAAAATTAATTCCATTAGCGGCAGCATTTTCCATTGCTTTTTTCTGTTTCAATATTAACGGCCAGGTCGATAATGGAACGCTGCCTGGAGCCGGAGACAAGGATCTTACTGACCGCACTTCCAGGGACCGTTCTTCAGAGCTAGAGCGCATACGGCGCGACCTGTACAAGAAAGATACAGGTCTGTTCGAGAATGGTCGGAAATTGAATTTTGCGAACATCAGGAAAGACTTTGAGCAGATCCAGGTGCTTTTCGATACGGGCATCGTCAAGACCTATAAGGTCTCAAACCCGATCGATTACAAAAAGATCTCTGACTCCGCGTCTGAGCTTCGCCAGAGAGCTGTGCGTCTTCGCTCAAACCTCTTCCCCGACCAGTTTAAGAAGAGCAAAGATGCGCGGGCAGATGTTGCTCCGATCTCGTTGACCGAAGAGCCTTCCGCGGTTGTTAGAAAGCTTATCATCGGGCTTAATAGCTCACTCGCCGCCTTTGTCGACAGTCCGATCTTTCAGAATATTAAGGTGATAGCCCCGGAGGCTTCCGCAAAAGCCCGGGTGGATCTCGAGACCGTTATTGCACAGAGCACCGCGCTTTCTGAGAAAGCCGGGAAAATAAGATAGACGAAATTTGGGTGTGCCTCAACCAATCTCAAATTCGTGAGCGGAGTGATATTTAGTATGAAAAGATTAATGCCTACGGCTGCTGTATTGTTGGCTGGAATATTTTACGTTGGTGCAAACGCCCAATCTCCGGCACCTCCAGGAGCTGGAGACAGGAACATAGGTGACCGTTCGATCAAGGACCGTTCGATCGAGCTGGAGCGTGTCGACCGGGAGATGCGCAAAGCCGACAAGGCCGCTGAGACGAGTAAAATGAATTTTGCTCAGATCAAAGAAGATTTCGAGCAGATTCAGGTCCTTTTTGACTCGGGGATCGTCAAGACCTACCAGATGACCAATCCCATGAATTACGGAAAGATCTCGGATTCCGCGTCCGAACTCAAGGACCGAGCAACGCGATTGAGGTCGAATCTTTTTCCCGATCGGCCAAAGAAAGCAAAGGACAAGAAAGACGACGCGCCGATCGTACCCCTGGTTGGGGCTCCGGCTGAGGTGGTAAAGAATCTGATCATAAATATGAACGGAACGCTAGCTAGTTTCGTAGCCAGCCCGATCTTCCAAAACGCCAAGGTCATCGAGCCGAAAGTCTCGGAGCAGGCCCGGGTCGATCTTGAGAACATCATTGCTCAGAGCACTCAGCTCTCCGAAGAAGCCGGCAAATTGAAGTGACGCGTGTATTTCGAAATAGATAAAGAGCTGATAAGTTGAGGGATCAATTGGCTCGTCATTATCTATCGTCTATCCCGAAAAACATTTTCCTAGTCAGGGGTTGCGATCGATCTTTTCAAAGTAAAGCTTCCACTCGTCCGGATATCCCGCGACGAACTGCCGACCAGTATTTTGAAAGCCCCTTTCTCGGCGACCCATCCACGTTGGGCCGGATCGTAGAACGAGAAAGCACCAATATCGAGCGGAATCGTTACGGTCTTTTTTTCGCCGGCCTTTAGAAACACCTTCTCAAATCCTTTTAGTTCTTTGAACGGACGAGGAACGCTCGACTCGACAGGCTGCACGTAGATCTGTGCCGCCTCGGCACCGTCACGCGTTCCCGTGTTCTCAAGATCGAATCGTACGGTCACGGGAGGATTGCCTGACGCGGGTTCCTGGATCAACTTCAGATTCGAATATTTGAAATTCGTATACGAAAGCCCATGACCGAAGGGGAACTCGGGTTCGATTCTTTTCTGATCGAACCACCTATAGCCGACGAGGATTCCTTCGGTGTAGTCGACCGTTTTGCCGTCGCCGGGGTAGCGGCCGAAGGCGGGTGAGTCTTCCCAACGTTTTAGAAACGTTGCCGGTAGTTTCCCCGAAGGCGAGACCTTTCCAAAAAGTACGTCTGCGATCGCACTGCCGCCTTCTTCGCCGTAATAGTAAGCCTGCATTATCGCCGACGGCCCCGCGAGCCAATTAGACATAACGATCGGTCCGCCGGACGTAACGACGACTATCGTCCGCGGATTTACCTTTGTCACGGCGCGTATCAGATCTTCCTGCTCCCGGGGCAGATCGAGGGTCGTGCGATCGAGCGTCTCCGCCTCGAATGCTTCTGACAGACCGACGAACACAACCGCGACATCGGCGTTTCCCGCCGTCTCCACCGCTTTTGCGACCGCGTCTTCACTCAACAGACGCCAGCCCAGAACAAGATCGGCGTTGCCTGTATTTTCATAATGTTCGACCCGGATCTTTCTCGATTCGCCTGCCTTCAATTCGACCACCGTCGACCCGCTCAGCGTCGCATGATCGCCCCAGACGTCGACGATCAACTTATCGTCTAAATAGAGTCGGCCCCCGTCATTACTGCTTAGACTGATCGAATAACGCCCGGAAACCGTAGGCACTAGCTGGCCGGCCCAGCGATTCGAGAATTTATCGGCCGGAATGTTCGGCGCCGGCGCGCTGGTCGCCCAGTGAAAATCAAGCTGAGGATCTACCCGCGTCAACGCCGGTGTCCCTTCGAGCGTCATGTTATCGAAATACTCCGCAGCCAATCCGTTCGACGTTCCGTCGGGCGTTCTCAGGTTTTCGGCAGGGATGGGTTTTGTATCAGAATGTGCTTCAACGCCGGGCGTAAAACTTACGGAGATACCGCCTGCGGACTGTTTGATGCCTTCGAGCGGACTGACCGATCTGTACGGTTTGACCTCGGCGGATCCGCCGCCGCCAATGCGAGCGACGTCAGCATTGGGGCCGATCACCGCGATAGATCGAACTTTCGAAATGTCGATCGGCAAAGCATTATTTTTATTTTGGAGCAGCACGATGCTTTCCTGCGCCGCTCTCAATGCGATGTTCCGATGCTCCGCCGTGTCGACCGATCCTGGGCCGCCCGTCTTTCCGTCCATGATCCCGGATTTGATCATTGTGCGAAGCTGGCTCTTGACCATCTCGTCTATCTGAGATTCCGCGATCTGCTTTTCGGCGAGAGCTTGCTTTACCTTGACCTTATTAAGAAATACTCCGAGCGGCATTTCCAGATCGAGCCCATTCTTAAGGGTTGGGACCGTGGAATGTACCGCTCCCCAGTCTGACATCACCAGCCCGCGAAACCCCCAACGGCCTTTCAGGAGATCGGCCAAAAGATCTTTGCTCTCAGACGTATACGGCCCGTTCAGCCGGTTGTAGGACGACATTACGCCCCAGACATTCGCTTTCTGCACAGCCGCCTTGAACGCCGGAAAATAGATCTCGTGCAGCGCCCGCTCGTCCGCTCGAACGTCGATCGTCAATCGGTCCCGCTCCTGATTATTCGCTGCGTAATGCTTGACCGTCGCGATGACGTTTTCCGATTGAATGCCTTCGATATATCCGACAGCCATCTGGGCCGCCAGATACGGATCTTCGCCAAAGCTCTCGAAATTTCGCCCGCCAAAGGGGTTTCGCTGGATGTTTACGCACGGACCCAGCAGCACATTCTTGCCGGCTGCCTTTGCCTCCTGGGCGATCGCCTTGGCGACCTCATATACGATCTTCGGATCGAACGTCGCGGCAAGTGCGATCCCTGACGGAAAAGACGTCGCCTGACCTGTCCGAACACCGGCGGGGCCGTCGGTCATTCGCAAAGCAGGTATGCCCAAACGCTTTATTCCGACCGTTTCAAATCCGATCCCCGAGATCAGCAGAAGCTTTTCATCGAGGGTCATTTTCCCGACAATCTCGCCGACCCGGCTGTCTACTTCCGTGTCACTTGATCTTCCCTGCGAAAACGAGCAAATTGGTAAAACCAACCCGACCAGAGCGGCAGCGCCCAACATCCTAAGCAGACCGATCGGTGAAATTTTCATGCCGGATCCCTCTAATATTTTCGTACTGTTTTTGTACCCGAATGGACCTTCTAACGAATGTCGCGAGTACCTTACCACAAAAGACCAGCTTTGTTGTATAACAGTACAAAAGTTCAGTGCGCGCGTTCCGGCCATAAAATTATGTTGACTCCCGGCGTTAACATATGACAAACTACATACAACAAGTGTTGTATAGCCGAGAGTCGCGTTTTTGTAAAAAATGACCGAACGAGCAAATATGTCTGTCCAGTATCGACCGCTCATGCATGCCAACTTTTTTAGGAGGCGAGAAACGGAACTGGATCGGGTTTGCAAAAAAATTGCGCAAACCGTGGAACATGGAACAAAACCCGGTATGATCTACAACTCGATGAAAACAGATGGTTTACAGGCCTAAGGAGCTAAAAACCTGTATTAACTTGTCATACAAGCTAATACAAATCGGTGGTTTTTGGATTCAGCGGAATATCTACCACACAGAAGCGGTGGCGGCGGATTCCGGATCCGCTCTTCAATTGAAAATATGAAACACCCAGTATTTAAAGCACTGTTAGTATTCGGGTTAGTTATTCTGGCTTCTCACCATATGAGCGCTCAAAAGTTCGGCAATCTCGCGTTGACGGCGCCTATGGGCTGGAACAGTTGGAACAAATTTGGCTGCAACGTTGATGAAAAGCTGATCCGTGAAACGGCCGACGCTCTTGTCACAAGCGGAATGAAAGAAGCCGGCTATCAATATCTGGTGATCGACGACTGCTGGCACGGCGAACGCGACACGCGGGGTTTCATCCAGGCTGACGCGAAGCGTTTCTCGTCCGGTATGAAAGCCCTGGGCGACTACATCCATTCGAAGGGACTGAAGTTCGGCATCTATTCGGATGTTGGAGCCAAGACCTGCGGCGGCCACCCTGGCAGCCGCGGTCACGAATACCAGGATGCTCAAACTTATGCAGGATGGGGCGTCGATTACCTAAAGTACGATTGGTGCAACACAGATGGTCTGAAAGCTGAGGGTTCTTATACGACCATGCGCGACGCTCTCTACGCGACTGGCCGCCCGATAGTGTTCAGCATCTGCGAATGGGGCGACAATAAGCCATGGGAGTGGGCACCGGGGATCGGTCATTTATGGCGGACCACCGGTGACATTTATCCGTGCTGGGATTGCGAAAAAAATTACGGAACGTGGTCCAGCTGGGGTGTGATGAAGATCGTCGATAAGCAGGCAGGTTTAAGAAAATACGCAGGTCCCGGCCACTGGAATGACCCCGACATGATGGAGATCGGGAACGGCTTAACGGCAAGCGAGGATCGTGCGCATTTTTCGATGTGGGCGATGCTCACCGCCCCGATGATCGCCGGAAACGACGTTCGCAATATGAGCAAAGAGACACGCGATGTCCTGACGAACAAAGACGTGATCGCGGTCGACCAAGACACGCTCGGCATCGAGGCGTTTCGCGCAATTGAAGAAAACGGCCTGGAAACATGGGCCAAGCCGCTTGCCAATGACGAATGGGCTATCTGTTTTTTGAACCGGAGCAGCGAGACGCGTGCGATCAGTTTTAACTGGAAAGATCAATACATCAAGGACGGCCTGAAGGACCGCGAGCTAAACGTCGCGAAGGCACCCTACAAGATCCGCGACCTCTGGACAAAAAAGGACCTCGGCACAACCAGTCAGCCAATGAACGCTTCCGTTGCGCCTCACGATGTCGTCATGCTTCGATTAAGCCGTTAAATGGGCTTAGTCCGGTGAAACGACGACATAGGCCTTGCCTTTGTAAAGCCGGATATTCCCGCCGTCGACCGCTATCATCAGCGGCCGCGGACGCTTGATGCTTGCATCGGTCGTCGTGGGTGTCGAGAAGATGTCTTTGCTCGAGAGATCAAAGATGCGGATCTCGCCCGTGCTCGAAAAACCGAATCCGTAGGCTCCCGTCTCCAGCTTTTTATTGCCGATCTTAACAGGCGAATCAGTGATGAAAAACCCTTCGTATTTCCCGCTGATCTCCGTCGAATAGCCCGAGGTGTCTACCAGCCCAACGATCACGTATCGGTCAGTTCCGAACTGAGCCGCAGCCGCATTTCGCATCTGCGTTTGAGCGCTTTGACCCGCGAAATAGAAGCTGGTCGGGACGACCTTGGTTAACGCGGCTCCAGTCAAAACGGTCACGCCGTTCTTCTGTGCCGCAACGACAAAAGCCGCCGAAAAAAGCAGCAAAACGCCTAGTCCTATCCGTAAATAAGGTCGGCTGGTAATGATCATAGTTGTGGTCCTCACTCTCAAGATCCGTCGGGTTTACTCAACTGAAGTCTGCGTACTGTATAGCAAACTTTCATCAGAACTAAAACTGCTGGGCTCTGCCGTCGAGAAATGCAGCCGCCGCAGCGTTAACCTTGTCAGATTCGCACGACGGTGCCGAATGCCCGCAATCGCCTTCAAGGATGAGCGTTTTGGCGCTCAGCATTTTCGCGAACTTCAAAGCAGGTGCGGGCGTTACGACGTGGTCCTGCTTTGCAACGATCGCAAAGACATCCGCTTTGACGGTAGCGGCCGCCTTTTCCCACGATCCGCCAAATTTTTCAGTGATATCGATCGACATCATTGCCTGCACCTGACGGACCTTATTGCACGCATCGAACGTCGTGTTTGTCTGCGCTTTCATTAATGCCTCGAATGCATCCGCACGCGTCATCTTGTTGTTGTAGTTTTCTGGTGTGGTAAGCAAAACGGCCCCGAACTCGTACTCGGCGGACAGCGCCGGCATTTCGGTGTAGTTTCCATTATTCCATCTACGGTCATTGATGATCGCGTCCAATTGCATTTGCCAGTGCACGAGGTCGTAAGCCGCAAGCTGCGGCGAGCCGACGATCGGCAATATCTTTTCGGCAAAATCAGGATAAGAAATCATCCATTGAAATGACTGCATCCCGCCCATGGACGCACCGGTGATCCCGAGAACGCTCCGAATGCCGAGTTTGTTTGTCAGTAGCGTATATTCCGCATTCACTAGATCGCGCATCGTGTATTCGGGAAACTTCATTCTCGGCTGCGCTCGGCTGTTCGAAGGCGACGACGAAACCCCGTTCGAGAGCGGATCGATCGCGATCACGTAATACTTGTTTGTATCGATCAGCTTGCCGCCGTCGATCGCTTTGAAGTGAAGCTGCTCGGTTTTTCCGCCCGCCCACATTAGATAAACGACCACGTTAGACTTGTCCGCGTTGATCGATCCAAACGTCCGGTAGCCGATCCGGCAACCCTTGATCACGCCGCCACTCTCTAACTTAAAGTCTCCGAGTTCAGCGAATTTCTGTTCGGCCGCCGCAGCCCGAAACGCCACAATACAGAAGAACAATCCGAGGTACACGACCCTCTGAAAGCGATTTATCCGTACGATCATTTTTCCTTATTCCGGACGAACTATTTCTTGGCTAAAACCTGATTCTAAAGTATAATTCGTCCATTACTTTTCAACCTTTCTTTCTTCGTTAAGGATAACCAAAAAATGAAACGAACTGCCCTGATACTGACCTCGGCACTGCTTGTGCAGACCTTTTGCCTGCCAATACAACAAAGTATCGCTCAATCCGCGGGAAAAGACACGGTCTCAACCAGCATTCCTGACAGCCAAGTGTATTTTCGGAACGCGATAAGCGCGGTCAAACCGTCCCGCGACAATTCGCGGCGGATCGATGCCTTGCTAAAGCAGATGACGCTCGAGGAAAAGGTAGGGCAGATGACCCAACTTGCGATCGAGCAGGTAACAAACGGCACCGATCAGGCTGTCCAGATCGACCAGGCCAAACTGGAAAAGGCGATCGCAAAATACGGGGTCGGTTCGATCCTTAATGCTCCCGGACAGGCGCAAACTGTCGATAAATGGCGGGAGATGATCGGGAAAATGCAGGAGGCGTCGAAAAAGACACGGCTAAAGATACCGATGATCTACGGCATCGATTCGATCCACGGCGCGAATTACGTACTTGGCTCGACGCTGTTTCCGCAGGAGATCGGAATGGCGGCGACATGGAATCCGGCATTGATGCAGCGTGCTGGCGAGATCACGGCGGTCGAAACGCGTGCCGCCGGAATACCGTGGACGTTCTCTCCCGTACTCGACCTAGGCCGCCAGCCGCTGTGGCCGCGTTTTTGGGAAACGTTTGGCGAAGATCCGTATTTGACGGAAGTAATGGGCGTTGCCTTTGTTCGAGGCGTAGAAGGTGACGACGTCAGCTCCGAACGCCACGTGGCTGCGAGCCTCAAGCACTACATGGGCTACAGTTTTCCGCTCAATGGCCGCGACCGAACCCCAGCGTGGATCCCGGAAAACTATCTTCGCGAGTATTTTCTTCCGTCATTCGATGCCGCGGTCAAGGCTGGTGCCAAAACGATCATGGTCAATTCCGCCGAGATAAACGGCATTCCGGGCCACGTCAATAAACACATTCTTACGGACATTCTCCACGGCGAGTTGAATTTTCAGGGTTTTGTCGTTTCCGATTGGGAAGACATCAAAAAGCTGGTGACCGTATGGAAGGTCGCGGCCGACGAAAAGGAAGCGACCCGCATGGCCGTGATGAGCGGCATCGATATGAGCATGGTGCCGAATAGTTACAGTTTCAGCGACGACCTCATAGCGCTCGTAAAAGAGAACAAGGTCCCGATGTCGCGGATCGACGAAGCCGTCGGACGTATTCTCAAAGTAAAATTTGAACTCGGCCTTTTTGACGCCCCGATGCCCGGTGCCGGGCTCAAATCGGAATTCGGATCGCCCGCCTCGCGGCAGGTAAGTCTTCAGGCCGCACGCGAATCGCTTACTCTTCTGAAAAACGAGAACGACATCTTGCCGCTGTCGAAAGACAAGAAGATCTTAGTGACAGGTCCGACCGCCGATTCGCTTGTGTCGCTCAATAACGGCTGGACCTATGTTTGGCAGGGTTCCGTTGCGTCGCTTTATCCAAAAGACCGGCCGACGATCCGACAGGCGATCGAAGAAAAGATCGGTGCGAAAAATATGAAGTATGTTCCCGGTACGCGGATAGTTCAAAGAACGCCGGGCAACGGAGTTCCGACCGATCAGGACCAGGAAGTGGATATTCAAGCCGCCGTTACCGCCGCAAAAAATTCCGATGTCGTTGTACTCTGTATCGGCGAAGGTTCTTATACCGAAACACCCGGAAACATCACCGACCTAACGCTGCCCGAACCGCAGCTAAAATTGGCCGAAGCTCTGCTTGCCACCGGCAAACCGGTCGTCGCCGTCCTTGTCGAAGGCCGCCCGCGCATCATAAATCGTATCGTCGACCGGATTCGGGGCATCTTGCTCGCCTATAACCCTAGCAATGAGGGCGGCACAGCCATCTCCGATGTTCTCTTCGGCGATTACAACCCGAACGGCAAATTGCCATTCACCTATCCGCGAACCCCGAACAGCTACATCGCCTACGACCACAAAATATTCGAGGTCGAAGAAACGGGTTTCGGAAACGCTGCGTTCAGTCCGCAATTCGAGTTTGGCAGCGGTCTGAGCTATACGACCTTTGCCTACCGCGATCTAAAACTCAGCCAAAACGCGATCCCGATGAACGGCGAAGTGACCGCGACCGTCACTGTGACAAATACCGGAAAGCGTCCGGGGAAAGAAACGGCGATACTCTATCTTCGTGACGAAGTTGCCACGCTTTCGCCCGCGGGAAAACGCGTCAAACGATTTGCGAAGGTCTATCTCGAACCCGGCGAAAGCAAAACCTTGTCGTTCACGCTCGACCATGACGATCTTTCGTTCATCAATACGGATAACACGCCGATCGTCGAGCCCGGCGATTTTGACGTGATGATCGGCGGGTTGACCGCAAAGTTCACTGTTCACTAGAAACACGAAGATGGCGAAACGATACGTTAATTTTTCACGTCGTGATTTTCTTGCAGCGGTCGGTGCGGGAGCGGCGGTTTCCGCACTTTCTGCGTCCGCACCCGCTCGCAGTTTAGGAAGGGAAATGCTTGTTTATGTCGGGACCTATACATCAGGCGGGGCCGAAGGTATCTATGTTCTAAAGCTCAACCTCGCGTCCGGCGAGCTTACGCCTTGGAAAACGATCAAAAGCGTGACCGAGCCGTCGTTTCTCTCGATCGATGGCAAAGACCGCTATCTTTACGCCGTAAATGAAACGATGGAATTTAACGGGAAGCCCGGCGGCGCCTTGAGCGCATTTTCGATCGATCGAAAGGACGGGAGCCTGAAATTTATCGATCAGGTCCCGTCGCGCGGGGCCGCGCCATGCAATGTGATCGTTTCAAACGACGGGAAATTTGTGCTGGTCGCTAATTACATGGGCGGAAATGTCTCGGTCTTCCCCGTTCGCCCCGACGGCGGCGTCGGTGAATCCGTTAGCCAGATGCAGCACACCGGGACTGGCCCTAACAAAGACCGGCAAGAGTCGGCACATGCCCACTCTGTCACGCTCGACGCCAAAAATCGCTTCGCCATTGCGGCAGACCTCGGCGTGGACAAAGTGATCGTCTATAAATTCGATGCCGCGACTGGAAGGCTTTCGCCAAACTCTCAATACGCGACAAAACCCGGTGCCGGGCCACGTCACTTTACTTTTAGTCACAGCGGTAAATTCGCGTATCTGATCAATGAACTCGACTGCACGATCAGTGCACTTTCGTACGACGCTGAACGCGGTGTGTTAGCCGAGCTGCAAACCGTAAAAACGATTCCGGAAAATTATACCGGTCAGAACACTTGTGCCGACATTCATATCTCGCCGTCGGGCAAATTTTTGTACGGCTCGAATCGCGGACACGACAGTATTGTGTCATTCGCGATAGAGGAAAAAACGGGCAAGTTAACGTACATCGAACACACGGCGACGGGCGGCAAAACGCCGCGTAATTTCGCGATCGATCCGACGGGTAAATTCCTCCTCGCGGCAAATCAGAATTCCGGATCGATCACTGTTTTTGCGATCGACACCGAAACCGGTCGGCTTAGCGCGATCGGCAAAAAGATCGATATTCCTGCCCCGGTTTGTCTAAAACTTGTTCCTAATTTCACCGGATAGTTTTTTGGAGGCGAAAATGTTTGCAATTTTTTTACGTCTTTCGATCGCTTTCCTTTTTCTATTTGCGTTGGTGATCGACTCTGCCTCGGCGCAGGTCCGCATTCGTAAAGCTGCATTCAAGGATGAATTTAACGGTCCCGCGGGAACATCGATCGATGCGAACAAATGGACTGCTGAAACGGGCGGCAACGGCTGGGGCAATCAGGAGCTCGAATACTATACAAATTCCACCGACAATGCCTATCAGGACGGCAGCGGCTCGCTCGCCATCAAGGCCGTTAAGCTCAATCCCGCGCTCAGTCTTGGCTGCTGGTACGGCCCGTGCCAGTACACGTCTGCACGGCTGATCACCAAGCAGAAATTCGATCTCAAATATGGCCGCTTCGAAGCACGGATAAAGATCCCTAACGGTCAGGGCGTCTGGCCCGCGTTTTGGCTGCTCGGAAATAACATCGACACCGTCTCCTGGCCGCAGTGCGGCGAGGTCGACATCTTGGAAAACATCGGACGTGAACCGGGCATTGTCCACGGCACGATACATGGGCCTGGTTATTCAGGAGCGAATGGCATCAGCAGTTCATATAGCCTGCCGGGCAACCGTTCTTTCGCCGATGACTATCACGTTTATGGCCTTGAATGGTCAGCCTCCCAAATACAGTGGTCGGTCGATGGCCATGTTTACAAAACCACAACAACGAGTGATATCCCGGCCGGCTCGCAATGGGTGTTCGACCATCCTTTTTTTGTCATTATGAATTTCGCCGTCGGAGGCGGGTGGCCCGGCAGCCCTGACGCTTCGACAGTCTTTCCCCAAGTTATGTTGGTTGACTACGTGCGCGTTTACCGGCGGTCTTAGCTGCCTTTCTAAAAAACTACGACGATGAAAACTTTTTGGTTATTTCTATTACTGAGCGTTTTTATGATCGAAAATGCTCATTCCCAAAAGACGGATATTTCACTGGACACCGGTTGGGCGTTTCGCGAGGCTGGCAAACCTGACTGGCACTCGGCGACCGTTCCCGGCTGCGTTCACACCGATCTGTTGGCGAACAAGCTGATCGAAGATCCGTTCTATCGCGACAACGAAAAGAAACAGCAGTGGATCGGCAAGACCGATTGGGAATATCAGACGACATTCAAGATGTCGCCCGAATTGCTGAACCGTCAGAATATTGAGATCGTCTTCGAAGGGCTCGATACCTATGCCAATGTCTTCGTAAACGACAAACCGGTGCTCGACGCCGACAATATGTTTCGCCGTTGGCGTGTGGATGTAAAAAATGCTTTGCGGCCAGGCGAGAATACGCTGCGGATCCGCTTTCGCTCGCCAATTAACGAGATCCTGCCCCTGATGGCAAAACTCGATTACGAACTGCCGGCAGTCAATGATCAGGGTGAAAAGACGAGCCCTTATACCCGCAAGGCTCCTTACCAATACGGTTGGGATTGGGGGCCGCGATTCGTGACCAGCGGCGTCTGGAAACCTGCACGTATCGAAGCCTGGGACAATGCCCGCATCGATGACCTTCACATCCGTCAAAACGCTCTCACAAAAAACACCGCCGATCTGACAGCTGCGGTCGAGGCAATTGCATCGGCGCAGACCGACGCGACAATAGAGATCGAGAACGTAACGGACAAAAAGGTTGTCGCGATAAAACAGGTCAAGCTAACGGCTGGCGTCAATAAACTCGATCTCAGTTTCACGATCGCGAATCCGAAATTGTGGTATCCGATCGGACTCGGCGATCAGGCCCTTTACACTTTCAGGGCGCGCTTGATGATCAGCAAAAAGCCGGTTGATGAAGCGACAAAACGGACCGGGCTTCGTACGCTGGAATTGCGGCAAAAGCCAGACGAATACGGCAAAAGTTTTGAGTTCATCGTGAACGGGATCCCAGTTTTCGGCCACGGGGCCAACTGGATACCCGCTGACATTTTCCCGACCCGCGTAACGCATGAAAAATACGATCAGCTGTTAGGCTCCATTCGGGACGCCAATATGAACATGGTGCGCGTCTGGGGCGGCGGCATTTACGAGGACGACCATTTTTACGACCTCGCCGATCAAATGGGAATTCTCGTCTGGCAGGATTTTATGTTCGCCTGCAGTATGTATCCGGGCGATAAACCGTTCCTCGACAACGTCCGTCACGAGGCAGTAGATAACGTCAAACGCCTCCGCGATCATCCGGCGATAGTCATCTGGGTAGGCAATAATGAGATCGAGACCGCCTGGCAGCATTGGGGCGGATGGAAGGACAAGAATCCCGATTCCGTCTGGAAGGCCTACATGGATATTTTTCTGCGGCTGCTGCCCGACGTGCTCGACGAATACGACCCGTCGCGGCCATATTGGCAAAGCTCACCCAGCTCCAATTTTCAGGCCGATTCCGAGTTTCAAGGTATCGGTGATACGCATTACTGGCAGGTATGGCATGCCGAAAAGCCCTTTTCAGAATACGAAAAACAATTTCCGCGTTTTATGAGCGAATACGGTTTTCAATCGTTTCCTGAACTCGACACCGTGAAGTCGTATACGACTGACGAAGACCGTGCAAGTATCGAAACGCCGGTCATGCTCTCGCACCAGCGGCATCCTCGCGGCAATCAGCTCGTCCGCACGTATATGCTTCGCGAATACGACCAGCCGAAAGATTTCGAGTCATTCCTATTCGTCAGCCAGGTGCTCCAGGCCGAGGGGATCAAGCTCGGTGCCGAACATCTCCGGCGGATCATGCCTCGCAACATGGGCTCGCTCTATTGGCAGGCAAACGACACGTGGCCCGTCGCGTCGTGGTCGAGCATGGACTATTACGGCCGGTGGAAGGCACTGATGTATTACACACGCCGCTTCTACAGCCCGATGCTCGTTTCACCGCACGTCGAAGACGGGAAGATGGAGATCTACGTTGTCTCTGATCATCCCACCGGGACCAACGCGGAATTGCTACTGACGCTTATAGATCTTGACGGAAAAATTCTCGACACGCGACGACAGGCCATTAACGTGGAACCGCTCAGGGGCAAGTCGTATATGAGCCTTTCCGTTGCCGAACTCCTCGCCAGCCGTGACGATAAGAATATAATGCTGATCGCTGAACTGAAGTCTGGCGGAAAGATCCTATCGCAGAACGAATATTACTTCCGGCCGTTCAAGGAGCTGGCGCTCACAAAACCGAATATCACGACCGACATTACGTCTTTCGGAAGCCAATTTAAGATCCGGCTCGCGACCGACAAACTTGCGAAGGACGTCTATCTGACCGTGGGCGGCGACGGCAGATTTACCGACAATTACGTTACACTTATCCCAGGCCGTCCGGCCGAGATCGAGTTTGATCCGCTAGGCATAAAGATGAACCTTGCCGAGTTTAAGAAAGCCCTCCGCATTCGTTCGCTTAAAGACGCATTTTGAAAAATCAAATGAGAAGATTCGTACTTTTTTCGATTTTTGTCCTGCTCCTGGTCAGTTCGCTGTTTGCTCAATCCGACGCCCGGCGGCGCGCGGCCAGGCTGGGCATCGGGATGAACCTTTCATACCTCGACAACTATTGGAAGGGAACAAAGGAGAAGCATTTCTCCGATTTCGCCAAGCCTGAAGAAGCCGCAAAACGCCAGCAGATGCTCGCGGACATCGCGAAAGCTGGTTTTAAGACCGTTCGCATACCCATCTGTTTTTCCGCCTGGATGGAGATCAAGCAGCCTTACGCCTGGGACAATCCTGATGCCCTGAAAATGGCGGATTCTTTCGTCAAATGGGCACTCGACAGCGGGCTTAGCGTTATTATCGATCTGCATCATAGCGAGTTCGATCGTTCGGTTCCCAATGCCGATGATCCTGAGCGGATAGTCAATCTTTGGACAAAGATCGCGGAACGCTATAAGAACACCGATCCGGAGCGTATCTTTTTCGAATTGCGAAACGAGCCGAATAAAATTACCGCCGAGCAATGGCGATGGCAGGCCGAGCAGATCATCAAATACGTCCGCGAGATCGCTCCTAAGCACACCCTGATTGTTGGTTTCCACGAATGGAACGGCCGCCAAAAGTTGATCGAGTCAAAACCGTTCGCCGATCCGAACATCATCTACACGTTTCACTATTACGACCCTTTCGTATTTACGCATCAGGGCTCAACCTGGGCAGGTCCCGCGCTGAAAGACCTTCGCTCCGTTCCGTTTCCCTATTCTGCCGACGACAAGATAAAGGTGCCGGATTCTGCCAAAGGTTCGTATATCGAGCAGCAGATCGGCAATTACAAAAAGGAGTCCGATCCTGAAAAAATGTACGCCGATCTTAAGGCGGCAAAGGACTGGGCGATCAAGAACAAGGTTCCCGTATTTGTCGGCGAATTCGGTTCATACGATCAATATTCATCTATGGAGGACCGGTGCCGTCACGCGACTGCCGTCTATTCGGCGCTTGGAAAACTCGGGCTGCCTAACGCCTGGTGGGAATGGGACGGCGGCTTCAATATGTTTGAAAAAGGGAGCCAAACCATCGCTCCCTGTATGCGGAAGGCGATCGATTCCTTTTCGGGCCGCTAAACCACCGTTAAACCCTTTACTAAAACGTTAAATTAAGCGTTTTGCAGCTCATTTAGTTTGTAAATTATTCCCGGCGGATTTATTATCTATATCGCGTCATAAATAAGTAAACTTTATGACTCCGGCAACTGGTAGTTGCGTGATTCAACCGCTTAAAAATTCGATCGGTCGATGATCAAACGTATAAATCTTAAGAGGGCTAACGTAGCTCGTTCAAATACCATCCGCGATATTAATCGGCAGATAGTTTTGAATTTCGTCCGGGAAGAAGGGCCGCTCTCCAG
>JBDTZW010000315.1:0-2630 GCA_040004905.1 Acidobacteriota bacterium | reverse complement strand
TGATCTCGCGGATCATGAACGACGCCGAAGGGATCAGAAATCTCGTTGGAACCGGTCTCGGGCAAATACTCGGCAGTGTAGCGACCGCGGCGATCGCTATAGGTGTCCTCTTTTACATTAATTGGTCGCTTACCCTCGCGACCATTTCAGTCCTCGCGGTATTTGGAGGGGCACTTTTTTACGCGTTTAAGGTGCTTCGCCCGGTATTTCGCGAGCGTAACGTAATTAACGCCGAAGTCACAGGCAGGCTGGGCGAATCACTCGGCGGTATTAGGGTCGTGAAGGCGTACACCGCCGAAAAACGGGAAGAGCTCTCGTTCGCGCGCGGGGCGCACAAGCTGTTTCGCAATGTCGCTAAAACCGTGACCGGCGTGTCGGCGATGTCTTCGTTCTCGTCGATAATCGTCGGCGCGGTGGCGGTCGTCATGATCATAATTGGCGGCAATGCTGTCCAAGCGAACACGATGACGCTGGGCGACCTGCTGATGTATATTTCGTTCACATTCCTGCTTGCGATCCCGGTCTTCGAATTGACGGCTGTGGGCACTCAGGTGACCGAAGCTCTGGCGGGCCTCGACCGCATTCGCGAAGTAATGGAGATGGAAACGGAGGACGAAGAGGACAACGACCGCGATGCTCTTCCGCACATCGATGGGACGATAGATTTCGAGGATGTCCACTTTGAATACGATGCGGACGTTCCCGTGCTCAAAGGCGTTTCATTTCATGCGAAGGCAGGTGCGACCACCGCTCTCGTTGGTTCGTCCGGTTCCGGCAAATCCACGATCCTTAGCCTCGTTCTTGATTTCATTCAACCATCGAAAGGCACTGTCAGCGTTGACGGCAAAAACGTCCAGTCGGTTAAATTGCGCGATTATCGCCGTCATCTCGGGGTCGTTCTTCAGGATAATTTTCTGTTCGACGGGACCGTACTCGAAAACATCCGATTCTCGAATCCCGGTGCAAGCCTTGCGGAGATCAAAGAGGTCTGCCGCATCGCAAATGCCGACGAGTTCATCGAAAAGTTTCCGAATGGTTATGATACGGTTGTTGGAGAACGCGGCGTCAAACTGTCAGGCGGCCAGCGTCAGCGTATCGCCATTGCTCGTGCCTTGTTGGCTGATCCGCGCATCTTGATACTCGACGAAGCTACATCCAGCCTGGATAGCGAATCCGAGGCATTGATCCAACAGGGCCTGAATAACCTGCGCAAGGGCCGCACGACATTCGTCATCGCCCACCGCTTATCTACCATTCGCAGTGCCGATCAGATCCTCGTCGTCGAAGCCGGCGAAATCCTCGAACGCGGCACCCACGACGAATTGATCGGCATGGAAGGCCGCTACAAACAGCTCTACGACAAGCAGTATCGCTTCGAACAGAACTTGTTCGTCAATCCCGGCGAGGATTTTACGACAAAACCGCCGGAATCCATGGCACAAACCAAACTGTAGGTCCCGTTGTATCCCGCTAGTCCGACAGGATTCTGACTTTGACGATTCAAAAAGACTCCCGTAAGATGGCTTAGCCGAAGTCTTACCTGGCACCTCATAAAATCTTTAAGACCGTCAAAGGAGAATCGATCACTCTATGCCTATAGATCCCGCAAAGATCATTTTTGGACTACATCGAAAGCGCGAGTTCGGTTGGGAGGCTTTTTATAAGGGCGGACAGAAGAAATGGCAGGCGTCGACCCAGTTCGAAGTAACAATAGACATAGATCGAACGGACATGACCGACCTTGAGCTGGCATCCATCGAATACCGGCAATACATTCGCGGTGGTGTCTGGACGCGGCGGGGAACCAAAGATTGGCCACTCGACAGTGCCCCGGATGGAAACAAATCTTTTGCAATACCGAAATATGCCGGACAGAAAGACATTATCGTTCCGCTGATCCCGATATACGCCGTTAACCACGAGGAGCTGGACATGTCCCATTACAAGGAGGACGGGCAGATAGAAAAGGGCGGGGAAGAGTGGTACGGCTACCGAGCCTGGGCCAATGTCGAGGCGCCCAACGAGGTCGACAAATGGACGCCGGAGGGGCCGAGCGGAACTAGATATCTGGCCCGGGACACACCGTCGATCATGGACGACTGGGGCGATGGCGAAAGCGTCGAGGTCTGGATCGAGCTATATTTCAAGGGTTTTGTCGTCGAGGTCGACTTGCCCGACACCAGAACTCGTCCGATAAAGATGCTCAAACATCACGCGTGGAGCTACTTCTTTCACGAGAAGCTCGACCTCTGGGGCGATGCAACAAGACTCCCGGACATTCCGTGATACTCAAACTTCTGACACGAAAGGCCGCCGCGATATAGCGCCTTCTTTAATCGCCGGAACTGAAGCGGACTGGCCGGACAGTGCCGCGGACGATCGGCGGGGAACGCGGGCTGTCCGCATGTCGTCCGCGCTCTGTCCGGCGTGTCGGGTTGACGGTTTTGCGGCAGTCTTAAAGCGTTCGATCTTGGTCATTTGGGACAAAAAGATTCCTCACCAAACGCTGTAAAAATGGGAGCTACACGGTCGGTGGCAGGCAGCCAGAGTGCCTCTAAAGCATTATTTAAGTTAGGGATAAGCGGTGCGTCGGAAAGTCATGCAGTTGCGGGGGTGTGTAGCTGGAAAGT
>JBDTZW010000457.1:0-8816 GCA_040004905.1 Acidobacteriota bacterium | reverse complement strand
GGATTTGATGACTATTCGGCTGAAATGCCCGGCGAAAATGGCTCGTCAGAGAAGTCTCTCTCAGAATCTGAATCGTCCGAGGATTCGCTCCCCGAAAATTCCGATTCCTTTGAGGAGATCGACTATGGCAGGGAATTTCAGGATTATCTCGATCCTGGGTATAGGACCCAGGAGATCGAATACAAAGAGGACGCCCCGAGTTTCGAGCAGTTCCTAACACACTCACCTTCCCTGATCGAGCATCTCGAGTGGCAGCTTGGGATGTTGGATATCAGTGACGGTCTAGACAACGCCGCACGGCTCGTGATCGGAAATCTCGACGAGGACGGCCGTCTAGTGACGAGCGTCGAGGAGCTTGCAGAAGGCACCGACCTGACGATCAAATGTGTCGATAAAGCCCGAAAGATCGTAATGGGCCTCGACCCGGTCGGCTGCGGTGCTTTGGACGTAAAGGATTGTCTTCTAGCCCAGATCGAGGCGAATGGACATGGCGGCACGCTCGCTGCTGATCTTGTCAGAAATCATCTCGAAGACCTTCAGCCGCACCGCCTGCAGCACCTGGCGAAGGACACGCGGATCGATATTCACGTTCTCCACGAAGAAATTAAGAAAATAAAGACCCTCGACCCATATCCCGGGCGCCGATATTCAAGTGAAGAACCCATCTTTGTTGCGCCGGAAGTTTATATCGAAAAACTCGAGGGCGATTATGTCGTCTATTTCGCCGATGACGGAAGCCCTCGGCTGCGGATCAGCCCGACTTATCATCAGCTTCTCGACCAGAACAACACCTCGAAGGAAACCAAGGATTTCATCAAGGAAAAGGTGCGGTCCGCTGTGGATCTTCTCCGCAATATCGAGCATCGCCGACAAACGATCTACCGTGTGGTTGAATGCATCGTCGACCGTCAGCGTGACTTTCTCGACAAAGGCGTTGAATTTATTAAACCGATGATGCTGAAGGATGTGGCCGAAGATATCGGGATGCATTTATCTACGATCTCGCGCGTCGTTAATCGCAAGTACGCCCACACACCGCAGGGTGTCATCGAGCTTCGCCGGTTCTTCAGCGAAGGTATGATGAACGAAGAAGGCGAAGAAGTGTCGACCAGGATCCTGAAACTGAAGATCAAAAAAATGATCGAGGAAGAGAACACCAAGAAACCGCTGACCGACGATCAGATCGCCAAGATACTGAGTAACGAGGGCGTAAAACTATCGCGCAGAACGGTCGCAAAATATCGCGACCAAATGCAGATCCCAGGTTCGAGGGAACGCAAAACCGTTGTCTAGTTTCCGTGATTGATCTTTGAGGTACTGAAGATCGGGAGCATATATGAAATATGAATACACGGGTCGCCACATTGACGTGACGCCCGCTCTTCGTTCTCACGTAGAAGAACATTTTGGAAGGCTTAGCCATCTTTTTAACGGCGGGGCCACAAAAGCCCATGTGATCATCGAGGTCGAGCGCGGCCGCCACCGCTCCGAGATAGTCGTCAACTGGCGCAGCGAAGTCCTGACCGCTGCGACGAGCTTGTCGGATATGTACAAATCGCTTTCCGAGACGATCAACAAGATCGAGAAGCAGGCGTTACGGATCAAAAACAAGGTAATTGACAGGCATCACAAAGCTAAAAAGGTCGGGGCAGTCACCGCCGCGGATGTAAAGCCCGCCCCGGGAAATCCAAGAATTATCAACGCACGCCGTTATGCCGTCAAACCGATGACGGCTGAAGAGGCAGCGATGTCGCTCGACGATCAAGAGGATCAGTTTCTCGTTTTTCGGAATGCTGAGAATGAACGCGTATCGGTCCTTTACAAAAGAAAGGACGGGAATTTTGGTTTGATCCAGCCGTAACAATGGAGCCCAGCGGTTCGACAGAGAGTTCGCGAATATCGGTTGCGGAGTTGATAACGACCGCGCCGGCCGAGTTTGACCCGGAGGTTTTGGGGGGCGGCGAACATGTTGGCTCGCGATTCGTCGAATCGGAAAGGATCCAGAAACTTGGGCTCGCGTTGACCGGTTTTACCGACTATCTGCGGCAGGGGCGTATAAAGATAGTTGGGATGAGCGAGATCTCGTACTTGTCCAAGCTTGGCGAAAGCAGGCAATCTGCGGTTTTTGAAAAAATAGACGCTGAACTGATTCCTTGTCTCCTGGTTACGAAGGCTCTCGACGTTCCCGCATCGCTTTGCAATTTTGCCGCGGACAATGGCGTACCGCTGTTGAAAACCGGCCTTCCGAGTTCACGTGCGATCGGTCTCATCACGGATTTCCTTCAAGAACGCCTCGCTCCGCATACTACAATTCACGGAGTTCTCATGGAGATCTCCAGGCTAGGCGTTTTGCTCCTTGGAGAATCCGGGATCGGAAAATCGGAATGTGCGCTCGACCTATTATCCCGGGGCCATGCTCTGATTTCGGACGATTCTGTTTTTATCAAAAAGATCGGGAAACGGCTGATCGGCGATTCTGTCGAGCTGACGCGAGGCCATCTTGAAATTCGCGGACTTGGGATAATCAACACCAGCGAGCTGTTCGGCATCTCTTCCGTTGGCAAGAAGGCTCAGATCGATCTCGCGATCGAGTTGCGGGCGTGGAACGACGTCAAGAATGTCGACCGCCTGGGCCTCGAAGTCAAGACTCAGGAGATCTTTGGCGTAAAAATACCGTCATTTGTATTGCCGGTATCGCCAGCGAGGAATCTTGCTATCCTCGTTGAAACGGCGGTCCGGGTATTTATGCTTAAAAGGTCTGGCTCCGATACGCTAAATCAGCTTATTCAGAAGCATAATTCGATGGTAGCCGGAGGTTCTCTCTCGTAACGATCATGCCCACCGAAACTCCGCAGAAAAAGACGCAACCGCCATTCGTGATAGTTACGGGCCTGAGCGGGTCAGGAATGAGTTCTGCGACCAATGCATTCGAGGACCTCAGCTATTTTTGCGTCGATAATCTGCCGCTGACCATGCTCTCGACCTTCGCCCGGCTCTTGATACCTAATGCCGAAGAGATAACCGCGATCGAAAAGGCTGCTCTCGTGATCAACATTCGCGAACGCCATTTTCTTTCGGAGTTTCCGCACGAGCTTACGAAGCTTAAAAAAAAGGTGCTCGAACCGTTCGTCGTATTTTTCGAGGCCTCGGACGAGGTTCTTCAACGACGGTTCTCAGAAACGCGGCGGCCGCACCCGGCTGATGCTGGTAAAGGCTTACTGGCCTCGATAAGGGCTGAAAGGCGAGCGCTGAAACATATCCGACCTTTGGCTGATCTTGTTATTGATACATCAGATCACACGGTCCACACCCTGCGGCGCTTGATCACGGAAACATTCGGTGCAAAGGCGGCAGGCACGCCATTAAAAATACAGCTGGTAAGTTTTGGCCATAAATTCGGAACGCCGCGCGATCTCGATCTGCTGTTCGACGTTCGACATCTACCGAATCCTTACTTTCATAAAGACCTCAGAGCGTTGGCCGGCGACAACCCAAAGATCGTGCGATTTCTTGAGAAACGGGAGGAGGTTCGCGAGACCGTCGCTCGCTTTTTGGACCTTCTAAAATATCTGCTTCCGTTCTATCAGCGAGAGGGCAAATCGTACCTAAATATCGGTGTCGGATGCACCGGCGGCCGGCACCGGTCGGTCATGGTGGCCAATAAGCTTCGTGACCTGTTGAAAAAGGAAAACTACACCATCTCGGCCACGCATCGTGATCTTCAAAAGTAGACCTGTTCGCTTGTTCGGTTATAATTGATCACTATGAAGAGAATTGGCGGCGTCATTATTTCACACGGCCAAGTTGCGACTGAACTGCTTGCCGCGGCCGAGACAGTGGTCGGCGAACTTGATCACATCGCGGCTGTGTCTATCGGTTGGCACGACGACGTAGATGTCGCGAAAGATGAGATCGAACGGGCGATAAAGAAAGTATCGCAGGGGAACGGCGTGCTCGTTATGACCGATATGTTCGGCGGTACGCCTACAAATATTGCCGCGATGTTTATAAAAGAGAACGAGGTCGAGATCGTGACCGGGGTAAATCTGCCGATGGTTCTCAAAGTCGCCTCCTACAATCGCGAAACGACGCTGTCTGATCTGGCGAAAGAGGTCGAGGAGCAGGGCAAACAGTCGATCTATCGGACCAGTGCTCTTCTTGAGCCTCAGAAGATGAAAAAAGATGCTTGAGGCGACGGTCGAGGTGCGGAATCAACTTGGCCTTCACGCAAGAGCGGCGGCCCAACTGGTCCGTCTCGCGAACGAATTCAAAAGCACGATCATCGTGCACCGCGAGGACACTAACTCATTCGCCAATGCCAAGTCGATCCTCAGCATATTGACGCTCGCTGCCTCTATGGGCACTAAGCTACTAGTCACGGCCGAGGGCGACGACGAGGAGCAAGCGTTGGCCTCGATCAAATCTCTCTTTCTTACCGGGTTTGGCGAGGTCTGACGATACGATATGGACATAAAAAAAGCAGGCTCGGGAAAGGTCGGGATCCTCGGTATTCCTTTGGGCTTCGGTGCCGGACGAACCGGCAGTGAACTCGGCGTCGATGCGATGCGCCTTTCTCTGGTGCGCGGCAGATCACTCTCCGATCACATTTCGGACCTTGGCTATCAGGTAGTCGATCACGGCAACGCCGAGATCATAAAACCGGATCCAGCAGCTCCTACGAACGACAATCCAAAACATCTTCGCGAAATGATCGCCTCCTGCAGGAATATTTCGGCGTCCCTGGGAAAACTGCTCGCGAGGGATGAACTCCCGATCATCCTCGGCGGCGATCATTCGATCGCTATCGGAACGTTTTCGACCCTTTCGACTCATTCGCGAAAAAATGGCGAAGAATTGGGGCTGATCTGGTTTGACGCCCATGCTGATATCAACACGCCGTCGAGCTCGCCGTCCGGGAATATCCACGGCATGCCGCTGGCTGTTCTATTAGGCGAAGGTGATCCTGGTCTCGTCGGTCTGGAAGGGTTTTCGCCAAAATTGAACAAGCAATATTTCGCGCACGTCGGTGCTCGCGATGTCGATTCGGGTGAACGTGGCGAGATCTTCCGCAACGAGATGCGTGACAATTTCTTCACGATGAGCGACATAGACAAACGGGGCATGCTCGCCTGCGTGTCCGATGCGGTCGATATTGCATCGAAGGCACCTGGCGGATTTGCGGTCACGTTCGACATCGACATGATCGACCCGCGATTTGCCCCCGGGTCCGGGACGCTTGTTCGCGGCGGCACGACTTATCGCGAGGCTCACCTTGCCCTCGAAATTATTGCCGAACGGGGCGGAATGCGCTCGTTCGAGATCGTCGAGGTAAATCCACTCCTCGATCAGAGCAATATTACCGTCGAACTCGCCTGCGAGCTGATCCTTTCGGCACTCGGAAAGACGATTTTGTGATACCTTTTTGGTAATGGGTTGATTTTTTTACCCGCATTTAGCCGGAGCATTGGCTGTGGTTTCTGATATCCAGACATCAAATAATGGCGACTATGAAAACCCGCATTGGAATAGTTTTTGGCGGACGTTCGGGCGAGCACGAGATCTCGATTCGTTCCGCGAAGTCCGTTATTGAACAAATCGATAAGGAAAAGTACAGTGTCGTACCGATCTTCATAACTCCCGACGGTTACTGGTTAGGGCCCCATGCTTCGTTAAAGCGGCTTCCGCAATCGACGCGCGAACTGGTCTCAGAAGATCTCGGAACCGGGGACGATCACGGAGTTGGGATAGTTAATCAGGCGACGCGGAATGGGTTTGTAACACTGGACAGTTCCGGGGCGATCCAGGGAGTTCTTGAGGTTGACGTCGCCTTTCCCGTTCTGCACGGCACATTCGGCGAGGACGGCACTATTCAGGGAATGTTTGAGATGGCCGGCCTTCCGTACGTCGGCTGCGGCGTTCTGGGATCGGCATGCGGAATGGATAAGGTCGTTATGAAGACGTTATTTCACGCTGCTGGCCTACCGATATGCAAATATGTCTGGTTCCTTCGGAGCGAATGGGAAAGCGACCCTGGAGCCGTGGCAGAACAGGTCGAAAAAACCATCGGTTATCCGTGTTTCGTAAAACCCGCGAACCTCGGGTCCTCGGTCGGAGTTTCGCGTGCCGAAAGCGAAGAATCTCTTGGCAACGCTATACAGCTCGCCGCGGAATACGACCGCAAGATCGTCGTCGAAGAATGCCTGGACATGCGTGAGATAGAATGTGCGGTCCTGGGGAACGACATGCCGGAAGCGAGCCTCCCGGGCGAATATATCATCCGCAACGATACCAAGGCTTTCCTTGATTACGCGGAAAAATACTCGGGAACCGGCAATAACGAATTCGTCGTTCCGTCGCCGATCTCTAATGAGCTTGTAAAGCGGGTTCGGGATCTCGCCGTAAAAGCATTTCGTGCGATCGACGCGTCGGGACTCGCTCGTGTAGATTTCTTTCTGCGGAAAGACACGGGAGCTCTGCTCGTGAATGAGATCAACACGATGCCGGGACTGACAGACGCGTCAGGATTTCCTAAAATGTGGGAAGGTACCGGTGTCGAGTTTAAAAAAGTGATAGACGAGCTCGTCCATCATGCTCTTGAAAGGCACGCGGACCGGGCGCGAAACCAGACACGTTTTCATATCGGCTAAGGTAGGCTTGTTTTTATGTCAGTAGCAAAAAATATCGAGATCACGTCCACGTCGCCCGTAAGTTTTGACGATGCCGTCAAAAAGGGGATAGAACGTGCTGCGAAAACGATCGACAACATTCGCGGTGCTTGGATCAAGGAACAAAAGGTCCAGATCGCGGACGGCAAGATCACTGAATTTGTAGTGATGATAATCCTTACGTTCGTACTTACCGACGAATGATCTAATGCTTCGATTTGTCCGCCACAGAATTGTAGCCTTTCCTCGTGCGGATGGTCAGATTGGGACGAGTTACACGGAGTTCAATTGTGTGCCATTTTCCTTCTTTACTGTTGGCAGGCGGTTGATAGGCGACCGTGTACTGCGTCCCCAGTTCATTCACGATCCGCGTAAAAGCGTCGCGCATCGCCGTTCCACCCGGCGTCGCTAGAAAGAACCCGCCTGTTTTTTCAGCAAAATTCTTTAATATGGTTTGATTCTGCCCGCGACGGGATGCACCGGTGTCTGTGGACGACATGTCCACCGAGTAGATCGTCGCGTTTGCTGCCAGAGCCGCTTTCAAGGCTTTGTCGCCCGATCGCTTACTCTGCGTGTCCTCGCCATCCGACAGAACGATGATCGCCCGCCTTTTCTCGGGCCGTTTCGATAGATCTGCCGCCGCGGAATAGATGGCGTCATTTAATACCGTCATCCCGTTCGCCTTCAGATCAAAAAGCCGGTCTGCAACATCCCGCTGATTGGAAAAGTCCTGCACTTGATTGATCTTCGAATCAAAAGTATAGATCGCGCTATTGTCTTCCGCTCGTAGGCCGTCAAGGAAACGGATGGCTGCCGAACGAGCCAAGCTCACGCGCTCCTCCATCGAGCCGGAAGTATCGATAAGGATCACCGCCGCAAACGGCGTTTCCTCGGCCTGGAAAAAATTGATCTGCTGTTCCTTCCCATCCTCAAAAACATGGAATTGGGCTTGCCGCAATCCTGGAACACCCTTCCCAGCACTATCAACAATCGTTGCGTTAAGGATCACGATCGACGAGTCGACCGATACGACCTCCTCATCTTGTTGAGCAAATGAAATGACAGAAAGGAAGAGGAGCGAGCCAAATAGAAGCGGGATCGTTAGTCTGCGAGACCTTTTCATTTATTACTGGCGATCATTTAGTGAACTGAAGAAATCGGATCGTTTTAAGAACCGCATTCGAACTTTGTATCGCCGCTGCCGAGATCGTAAAACGGGTTGATTTTTTGAGCTCATCCAAGAGCTTCGAGGTTGAATCACGCAGATATTTTACGCCGGTTACGACATCTACCGGTTTTTCCACATCGTCCTCATCGTCATCCGAGCCACCAAGTTCACCCCGGATCTTTTTTACGAGCTTTTCAACGTCGTCGATAGTCTGCTTATCGTCGGTTGTTAGGGCGTGATGACTTTCGACCGATTTTTCAAGCCTCTCGGTCAATTTCGATACTTGTTCGCCGCGATCGAGCATTTCCTGGAAATCCTTCTTGTCCCTTTCCATCCGCATTTTGAAAAGCATTTCCCTTACGCTTTTCGGCGTGTCTTTTTCAGCGGACGAATCTTGCCCCGGGGAATTTGAGGCAGCGTTTTGAGCGGAAGCAGAAAATGAAAAGCAAGCCGCAAAAAACAAGATCGCAATTACTCTAATGTAGATCCGGTACATATCCCTAAAATCAGTTGTTGGTGTCCTGAGTTGGTTCCGGCGAAATTCCGGTCACAGCCTCTACGATCTTCGACATCAGATCATCCTCTGCCAAGCCAGAGCTCCGCACCGTCGTCCATTCCGAGGTCAAGCCATTGCCCGACCTTCCTTCGATCTTCGCGTTGATGTAAACATTATTACGGACGCCGTCGATCGATTGTATCTCGATAGTGAACGTCATCTGTCCGCGTGTCCATGAGGTGTCCGAATTCTGCAAGATCGCGTATCGACTCAGCTCGCCCTGAGCTATCACCGCTCCCTTAGCAAAAACATACGGCTGGGAAATGATAATTCCGTCCTTGAATCGGGATGCCGCTTCATCGACGACCAGTTTTCGGTCCTTCAGCACATCGACAATAGTGGACACCAGCACGTCACGCCGTCCGGCGAGCTTATACGGATTTGCCAGAGGCTGTCGTACGCGCGTCTTGCCCTTTCCCCAATCGAA